>JAGTQD010000042.1 GCA_018396405.1 Candidatus Bathyarchaeota archaeon | reverse complement strand
CTTAGGGCTGACATGATTGAGGGCTTCAACCTACTTAGGAGGCATATTGATGCCTTAGGCGCTAGGTGGGGGTTGCTTAGCGAGCGGGCATTTAAAGAGGGTCTCAGAAGCCTAGTTGAGAGGGAGTTCGGCTTCAGGGTTGAGAGGTGGGTTAGGTGGGATGGCGAAGGCTATGTTCACGGACACCCAAGCGACGTCGATGTAGACATCGCAGTGCACGATGAAAAGATTATTCTAGTTGAGATTAAATCGCATGTGAGCCGACCGGATGTTTCAACATTCAAGCGTAAAGCAGAGTTCTATGAGAGGATTGAGGGCAGAAAGCCTGATAGGCTAATAATCGTTACGCCATACGCTGATGAGAACGCCTTAGAAACAGCCAAACAACTCCAAATAGAAGTTTACACAGGAGTTTAGCGTAATCCAAAATGCCGAGTCAATAAAGGATAGAAGAAAAGTGATGGGGATTAAAACCCTTGAACAGGTTAGAGGGTTCTTATTACTGGTTCAAGGTTATGGAAGCGCTGTTTTAAGCTGCTTTAGATACAATGCTAACGTTTAAAGAATGCGGTTCTCAGAAGCACACGTATTCATGGAGAAGATGTTCATGAAGGTCAGGAGACCTAGAATTATTTCTAAGCAAGGAATTATAGGCGCTATCTCTTTTCTATCAATATTTTTTATATTAAATTTTATTTTTTCGCTTATAGCTGCGGCCATATGCTTGGCGATCAACTTGGAGACTCTAGCCGACAATATATCTGTCTACGCGTATTATTCGCTTTTAATAGGTGTCACCGCGCAGCTGATATCCTTCATTATAGAGGAGCGCTGGAGACCGACGCGGGCTGATAAAGAGGGATAATCTGGGTGCTTATGGTTTTAACGCATCAGCTTATTATTTTATGATGTTAATATTTGCGATAACTTCGCTGCGGCTTTGGAAAGGCTGTTAAAGCGAAACTGCTCCTTTGTTAAGCGTATTCTTGCTGCTTGGTTTAAGGCTGTGTTAAAGCAAATCCCGAAGTCTTGCCTATTTTGGGTTTTCAAGGGCTTTTCGATTGCTTATGCTGTTTGCTTGTTTGGCATGAATGAGACGGAAGATATCTTAGCTGTTATAGCATATTTTATATTGGTGGCCGGCACCCCCAGCTCAACTAGCTGATTACTTAGGGAAGACCTGCTGTGTGGAAAAGTCGGCGAGTAAAAGTTATGCTTCGTCATGCTGATATTGAGGAGGCATAGGCTAATCCGAGAAACAACATTTTACGCTATTGTTGAATCAAAGCCAACTTTCTCCATCGTGATACCAGCGTTCAATGAAGAGCATAGGATTATGAAAACTTTGCTTGAGTGGAAGAGGTTTTTAGATGCGCATTTTAGCAAAGACTATGAGATTTTAGTGGTTATGGACGGGTGTACTGATCAAACTCCAAGGATTGTTTTGAGTTTTGCTAGAGAAAACGATTCAATCATCCCACTCATCTACCCTAAGAGGTTAGGCAAAGGCGGGGCGCTGCGCAGGGCTTTTGAGAAAGCCCGAGGCGATTTCATCTTCTTTACTGATGCGGATGGCTCATTACCTCTCGGTGAATTTTTAAAGTTTGTTAAAGCCTTAAAAGCGTGTGATTTGGCAATTGGTTGTAGGTATTGGGATGGATCAACTTTTAAATTCAATTTGCCAATTCATAGGTTAATGTTTAGCAGGGTTTTCAATGCGCTGCTCCGGATTGTTTTTAGTGAGTTGAGGGGGATACCTGATACTCAATGTGGAGCTAAGGCTATCCGCAAAAGCGCCCTTTACGCTATTCAAGATGATTTGTTTGTTTCCGATTTGGCTTTTGACGTAAATTTGATCCTTTCGGCCTTGCGAAGAGGTTTAACTTTAGCTAACATTTATGTTAATTGGATTCATTTTGATTATGCAAGTAAAGTTTCTGGCAAATGCATGAAAATAGGCTTTGTGATGCTTCTTTCCGTTTTAAGGCTAAGGGTTTACTATAGTCGTTTCAGGAAATTACTTTACTCACGCCGTTTAAAAGGTTTGTTTAAACTTGTTCTTGAGGCGTTTTCATGAGGATTTTGTGGCTTAATCATAGGGATCCATTGCATCCTGAGGCTGGTGGAGCGGAGGTTCGCATAAGAGAGGTTGGTAAGAGACTTGTTAAAATGGGCTGCAATGTTAGGTTGATCTGTGAGCGGATGAAACCTAGTGATAATATTACAGTCATATTGCCAACATTAGGAAAGGATCTCCATTCCCTTATTGAAACATTTTTTAGTTTTATAGAGAATATCATATATTTACATGAGAATTTTCCATCTTTAAGTATTAAGTTAGTTATTGTGTGTAATGGGTGTAAAATAGATCCGACATTTCTCAGATCGCTGATCCGATCCGAAATTAATTATTTTGATGTAGATGTGCTTATGTTGAGCAAAAATTATGGGTATGCTGGAGCTATATACATAGCTCGTTCTTTATATAAGGATGCAGATTTTTATGTTATTTCAAATGATGATATAAAGATCGACCAGGAGGACGTATTGTACAGATTAATTGAGCGCATTATGAGAGATGCATCTATAGCTGTTGTTTCACCGAAGGTTCTTAATTACTATAATAGGGATCGATATGACTATGCTGGCGCTGCAGGTTTCTACTTAGACTTCACTTTAACCCCCTTTTGCAAAGGCAGACTTTTCGAACTTTTAACGAGGGACATTTATCATGATATCAATTTCAATGTTACAGCACCATCTGGATGCTTCATGGTATTAAGGAATATCGACGAGACCAAAATTGATCCATATCTCTTTCTCACCTTTGAAGAAGCTGATATAGGAATAAAGACATTATTTAAGGGGTTTAAAATATGCTGTGATTGCAAGGCTAGCATTTACCACAAAGGATTACATAGTTTTGGCAGCCTTTATAACCCTACTAGGATGTATTACGTTTTTCGAAACAGACTATATCTGCTATTAAAATATTCAAGTATAAAGTATGTTTTCAGAATTTTGCCCTTAGTAATCATTCTAGATTTTGTTTCAGCTGTTCTGTCCTCCCTTACGAGAAACAGAGCAACTATATTATCTTGGTTGATGGCATATTTAACCCTCATCAGATCTCTGAAAAGGATTAGAGTTACTCGCATGGCCTATAAGGAATATAAAGCAAGCATAGATTATTTGTATAAGAGAGGATTGCTAGTAAGAGATTTAGTAATCATTAGGTATGCTCTTCGTTCCCTTTATACAAAGATCCGTTTAAAAAGATGATAAAGTTAAGGGGATTAAGGTGTCACAAAAATGCAGCCATTAGTTTCTGTTATTACAGTAAATTATAATGGTGCTTTATACCTTGGTGATCTTTTTATAAGGTTTCTAGAATCTTTAAAGAAGCAAACCTACAAAAATCTTGAGATTATTATAGTTGATAATGCATCTAAAGATGATTCCATTAATATTGCTATGGAAATTATTCCTCACGTTAAGGTAATCCGGCTGAAGGAAAATGTTGGTTATGCCAAAGCTGTTAATATAGGGGTGTTAAAATCAAGTGGGCAGATTCTAATGATTTGTAATAATGACATAATTCTACCAGAAGAAAGCTTTATTGATAGAGCAGTATTCACCTTGTCAAACATTAGAGAAAAGTATGGTAATAGCCATCTAATAGTGTGCCCTTTACAAGTTGTAGGTGAAGGTAATCATATCCTCGGCACAAAATCAATCATAAATTTTTTGGGGCAAGCATTGCATTTAGACTACCGTAAATCAATAGATTACCTTACGCGTATAAAAGAAAAACTCGCAAACGAGTGGAATGTAGCGTATCCAGATGGAGGATGTTTTGTCATAAGCAGAGAAATGGTTTCAAAACTTGGTTTCCTTCTCAATCCATTAATCTTTATGTACTTTGATGATGTCGATTTAGGTATAAGGCTCTCATTAATTGGAGGAAAGACTTTCTTTACAAAGGATTTAATTATCTATCATAGGCTTGCAGAAACCTCAAGCAGGGCACTTCGGCTCGATAAATTTATTCACTTTAATGTTAATAGGCTGATGATATTTTTTTCTTTATTAAAGCCTTTTCAACTTCTCTTTCTATTCCCATTACTTATAATATTTGATATTGGGCAGCTCTATTTCATGTGTCTGTATTTGAAGGGGCGAAGGAAAGACTATATAACCGATGTGATCTTAAGATACTTGACCTTTTTGCGGAGCATGATGCCTAAACTTCGCATAATGAGGTCATATTATAACTCCTTAAAGGGTTCGAATAAGATAACGGAGAGCATTTTTAGTGAATACTTGCTTTTACCTACATGGTTTTATAAAAAGGTTATCGAAAAGAGAGGCAGGTTCTTGCTCTTAACTTTCCTCCATATGCTTAATGCTTTTGCAATAATGTCACGCTTAAGACCAATTAAAAAAATAGTGTGCATTGATACGCTAATTTAGGTTAGTGCAATCATGTTAAAAAAAGTAAATCAGATAGTTTCATATGCTATTCCTATAATAGTTTTGTTTATTCTCGTTCAGGCGACAATTCCATGGTGCCACTTTCATGACATTGTGGCCGATACTTGGAGTACGCTTGCACTTTATGGCGGTATGACTTCATATGACTATGGAAGCATACATTTGCCGATGCTCCATGCCCTTCAGCACTTTTTAATTAAAGTTTACATCGACCTTGGGGTTTATTTAGGATACAATATAGATGCGATCCTAAACATTTACAGAGTTCCCATATCAGAGGTGCCCAAAATATTACATCAGCTTGTCTTTATTCCTACAATACCGTTAAATCTATTACTTTTGATGAAAAATGCAGTGTTTATAATTAACGTATTGATTGCGTTTTTAATTGCAGGGTTAGCCCAAAAAATCAGCCCAGAAAAACGTTACATCACAAATATCTTATTCCTCTTTACCCTATTTAACCCAGTAATCTTTTGCGTCTTTTTTATTCTGGTTAAAATTGATGAAGCTCTATCGCTACTTGGCGTCGTTGGCGTCCTTTATCTTCTCCTTAAACAAGAAAACGGCAGCTCAAAAGTAAGCATGCTTGACGCCGTTTTAATCGGCATCTTATCAGCGTTTCCCGTCCTATCCAAATTATACTTTCCAGCCTTCCCTTTGTTATCATCCTTTATATTCTACAAAATTTGTAGAGGTAACTTAAAAGGTGCCGTGGCGGTACTCTTAGGAACACTCCTCATCTCTATCCCATTTATATCAGATTTAATTCAATGGTATAAGATATTAATAGCAACCGGTCTCACCACAGTCCTACATCCAGGCTTCTACACTCTTTTTTCTTTAGTTAGGTTAGGCGGATACAGATACACAGAACAAATAACTACATCTCTAGGGGAATTGCTCCTATCGATTAGGCTCCTCTTGCTTATACTAATAGGGTTATATATAGTTGTATTGCTGATATCAATCTTAGGAGGAAGAACTGCGCGTAAAGAAGATTATGTAATTGTTCTCTTAAATTATCTCATATTTGAAACAGGCATCAGATTGCTGCTTACATCAAATGTCTTAATACAATATTTGCCTATGCCAATAATTTTATTTACATTATATTTGTTACTACAAGATAGAGTTAAATCGCGGCTCTTTATTCTCTATTATATTTTGACAATAATTTCGTCTATATCCTTCATCCTTTATGAGATACACAATCTTTTTTTGGGATATGCTACTTTTAATCGCTATTTTGATGAGAGCTTATTTCTCGCGACAAATACGTTTATGTCTGGAACCTACTGGGATCCATCTGTCCAACTTATGTTGATGCCCTCTTTTATGGCTGGTTTTACTTTATGGTTTATACCATTGCTAATATCTATTCTCTCAATATCTAGCAGCTTAAAGAGATTATCTGAATACAAACCTGCTTCAGCAGAAATAAAGGAAACATTAAAGAAAAATCTCCGAAAAATCCCCATGTGCTTAGCATTAATAATAATCGCTTTATTACCTGTTTACCTTTATTCATTTGCAAGGTGTAACCCTACACCCTATAACGTTCCCACAAAAACTATAACCATAATGTCTGAACTCAATCATATATACACGCTTAACGTACCGATCTTCCCATCAATTAAATATACAATTACAATCTTACCGGAAGACATGCTACATAACATGTCTATCCGCGTGATAAGAGCATCAAGCCACGAAATCTACGGATCCTTTTCTCGCTCGCTTTTCCAGTTTATGGCAAATGTTGATGTGCCAAATCAATTGAGGAGGTTTAGTATACATAATAATACGGGTTCCAGTAATTTAACAAAGATAAGCATACTATATTGTGATGCTGCATCAAATATAAATCATGTAGTAAAAAATGCTTTAGAAGACTCGCAAATAGTGATAACCATAGGCCCATGTAAGTATGAAGTAGGGGATCTTACAGTTACGTCGCAAGGCGAACAAGTGTTGCCTATGCAGATTAACGGCTGGAGGTCGATTTTAACTATACCTTGCGTTATAAATGCTGGTTCGCATGAAATAATTTACAATGATGAAGTCTTTACAGTTATAAAACTTAAAGATGGAAAAATGATCGGAATACTAAAAACGGCTATAAGGTTGCCATCCATTCCATTTGCAAAATCAATAAGCGAAGATATACCTCGAGCCATACTTAAAATCATTAGTTTACTTAATAGTGGGAATATATACCAAGAAGTTGTCGAGCTAACAGGTTCAAATACAGAAATTATTATCCCAGCACACATCTCCAATAAAACTGATATAATAATAGTCGACCAAGAACCACTTTGGTGGTTCCCGATTACATATGTAAAAATCATAAGTAGTTCTAATTAATAGAACCTTTAAGACTAATTTATCGAGTTTCAAGTTTACTTAAAGATATTGTCAAAAGAATATATCCATGAAGAGAAAACTTATTCAATATTTACGAACAGTAAAAGTCATCTTATTTATTACAATAAGACGCGGCCTTCCTTATATTATACACTATGTTTCTCTTAGATTGAGAAAACAGCCTATCGAAGCATTCTTCAGATTTAGTTTTCTCTTCTCTAATAAGCGGGGCGTAGAGATAGGAGGTCCAAGTAAAATTTTTCTTCCGAAGGGGATCTTTCCAGTAATTAGTGTCAGTAAAGAAGTTGATAACGTAAACTACAGAGAGAAAACAATATGGGGAGAAACAAATTCGCATTTTTATCGGAAAACAATTATTTGCGAAGCCGCATCCCTAAAGCCTATTAAAGATAAAGAATATGACTTCTTAATTACTTCTAACGTTATAGAGCACTTAGCTAATCCATTAAAAGCTTTTCTTGAATGGAAACGTATCATCAAAAGTGGAGGAATAATGCTTATAGTTTTTCCAAATAAGGATCTGACTTTTGATCATAGGAGACGACCAACAACTATTGATCACATAATTGATGACTTTAAAAATAATGTAGATGAACAGGATCTATCACATCTAATAGAGATCATAGAACTTCATGACATTACGCTAGATCCTTATGCAGGAACTTTTAAAGACTTTATAATAAGATCACTAAAAAATTACGAATATAGATGCTTACATCACCATGTTTTTACTTTATCTTCCCTTATAAAACTCTTAAAGGAATTTTTAGGAATGGAAATAATATATGCAAACGAAATACCACTTAATAATCTAATTATTATAGCCAGAAGAATTGACTGAAAACAATATTATTACATATCTCATAAGAAAAAGGCATATAAGGGCTCATATCATTAAAATCGAGGTGAGGTGAATTGTATGCTTGATGGTGTGAGGGTTTTTGAGCTTAAAAGGTTTCCTGATGAGCGGGGTTTCTTCTGTGAGATTCTTCGCCAAGACTGGAGGGAGTTTTTGGGTGATGAGTGGGTTGTTCAGGCGAACCTCTCATTTAGTTATCCGGGTATTGTGAGGTCTTGGCATAGGCATCTTAGGGGTCAAACAGACTATTTCATAATTGTTAAAGGCGCCGTGAAGATATGCGCATATGATGAGGAGACTAGGGAGTTAGATGAGATTATAGCGAGCGAGCATAAACCCCAAATTGTCAGGATACCGGGCCACTACTGGCATGGGACAAAAACTATTGGAAACGAGCCATCAATAACAGTATACTTTGTTACAAGGCTATACGACTATAAGAATCCAGACGAGGAACGCAGACCCTGGAACGACCAAACCATAATACCCGTCTCCATAAACGGCAGAAAAGACGACCCAAGATGCAATAAACCATGGGACTGGAACTACCCACCACATAGGTGATAGCCCCCTTGAAGATTTTAATAACTGGCGGCTTAGGCTTTATCGGCAGCAATTTTATACGCTATATGCTTTCAGAGTATCCGGATTACAGAATTATAAACTTAGATAAGGTCGGGTTAGGGGCAAACCAGAATAATCTGAAAGATATTGAAAACGATGAACGATACAGGTTTATTAAAGGCAGCGTAACGAACTGTAGGCTAATAAGTAGTCTCATAAAAAACATCGATGTCATCATCAATTTTGCTGCTGAGACACATGTCGATAGGAGCATTGCTAACCCCAAACAATTCTTCTTCAGCAACACTTTGGGCGTATTCACAATTCTTGAAGCGCTAAGAGAACATAATCCAAAAGCTACCTTCATCCATATATCTACAGATGAGACATACGGAGATATAAGAGAAGGCTCATTCAATGAGGAATCTAGACTTAAGCCATCCAACCCCTACTCGGCTTCTAAGGCTGCAGCCGACATGTTTATTTTGGCATACCATAGAACCTATAACCTCAACACATTTATCCTAAGACCAACAAATAATTTTGGCCCCTACCAGTTTCCGGAAAAACTGATACCGAAGACGATTATAAGGGCGTCGAGAAACCTTCCCATACCAATATATGGTAAGGGAACAAACATCAGGGACTGGCTCTATGTAATAGATACTTGCAAAGCTATTGAATTAATTATGCATAAGGGTGAACCCGGCGAAATCTACAATATCTCGGCAGGCAACGAATACAGTAACATTGAGGTTGTTAAAAAGATCCTTAAAGCGATGGATAAGCCCGAAACCCTAATAACCTTTGTTGAAGATAGACCCGGCCACGATGTAAGATACAGCCTTGACTCCACGAAAATTAGAAAATTAGGATGGAGACCACAGTACGGGTTCGAAGAAGCATTAAAAGATACCGTAAAATGGTATATGGAGAACGAGTGGTGGTGGAAACCATTAGCTTCAAAGAAGATTCTCAGCCCAACACCATGGAGATTAAGGTGGTAAAAGTTGAGCGTGTTAATAACGGGTTCAGGAGGGCTGCTTGGCTCAAAGCTCGCAGAAATCCTGTCTGAAAGAGGATATATAATTTACTCGGGCTATTATAGCAATAAACCACTTCGCGGTATCCCAATAAATCTAGACGTGTCCAGCGAGGAAAGCGTTAGAGAAGCTTTCAAGATATCTAGACCTGAAGTAGTGGTTCACGCAGCCGCGTTAACGAACGTCGATAAATGTGAGATAGATAAGGAGTTAGCTTGGAATACAAACGTAGTTGGCACAAGAAATATCGCTAAAGCCTCCGAAGAATACAATGCCTTGTTAATTTACATATCGACAGACTACATCTTTAAAGGGGATAAAGGGATGTATAAGGAGGAGGATAAACCTGAACCCATCAATTATTACGGGCTCACTAAACTTAAGGGCGAGGAGGAGGTCAAAAGCTTAGTTAGCAATTATCTCATAGCTCGGGCAAGCGTCATTTATGGAGCAATGCCAGCTTCGGGTAAAACAAACTTCGCCCTGTGGATTATAGAAAATCTGAAAAGAGGCGAGAAAATAAAGGTTGTTGTAGACCAGTGGAACTCGCCTACATTAAATACGAGCTTAGCGGAAATGATCTCAGAGGCAATAGAAAGAAAGATTACCGGAACCTATCATCTTGCTGGAGCAACACGCATAAGCAGATATGATTTTGCCAAGCAATTAGCGAAGACCTTTGATCTGAGGGAGGACTTAATAATGCCAGTATCCTCTGATGAAATATCATGGACTGCACGAAGACCAAAAGATTCATCCTTAGATGTCAGTAAAGCCTTAAAAACTTTCCATAATAAACCTCTGAACATTAAAGATGCAATGGAAAAATTGAGGGAGGAAATAGATGGAAAAGCGGGGCCCATCTTATGAAAGGTATTATTTTGCATGGTGGCGCTGGGACTAGACTTAGGCCTCTGACTTTTACCGGTCCTAAGCAGCTTGTTCCGGTTGCAAATAAGCCTATCTCGCAGTATGTTCTTGAGGATCTTGTTTCGGCTGGCGTTAAGGATATAGCAATAGTTTTGGGCGAGACCTACCCTGAGCTTGTTAAGGAGCATTATGGTGACGGTTCAAGGTTCGGAGCTAAGATAACCTATATTCATCAGGGTAAACCCCTTGGGATAGCTCACGCAGTTGCGCTATGTAGAGAATTCATTGGAGAAGACCGATTTATCGTTTACTTAGGCGACAACCTCCTACAACACGGCGTAAAACCATACTTAGATAAATTTCTAAGTGAAGAGTTAGATGCGATGGTTCTGTTAAAGGAAGTGAAGGATCCAACGAGTTTTGGAGTAGCTAAATTTGATGAGAGGGGTGAACTTATAGGTTTAGTTGAGAAGCCTAAGAAGCCCCCAAGCAACTACGCGCTTGTAGGAGTATACTTTCTGACACCAGTTTTCTTTGAGGTGGTTAAGAATCTCAAGCCAAGCTGGCGTGGTGAGCTGGAGATAACTGATGCCTTACAGATGATGATTGACCGCAAACTCAAAGTGTCATATGGAATTGTAAGCGGATGGTGGATAGATACAGGTAAAAAAGATGATATACTTGAGGCCAACGCCCTAATACTGGACGAAAGAATAGAAAGAAGTATTCAGGGAGAAGTAATAAACTCCAGAATTGAAGGTAGAGTAAGCATTGAAGAAGGAGCAAAAATACTTAACAGTATAGTTAGGGGACCAACCATAATAGGAGAGAACAGCGTAATAGAAGATAGCTTTATAGGACCATACACAAGCATAGGTAAAAACGTACGTATCAAAAATAGCTCCATAGAATACAGCGTAATATTAGATAACGTTGAAATAACGGGAATAGAGAGACTCGAAGAAAGCTTAATAGGAAAAAACGCAATAATCAGAAAAAACGAAGAGAGGAAAATAATAAAACTTCACGTGGGAGACTACTCAGAAGTAAACCTTTAGCATTATATATTACTGTAAGCCTTTCTACGCTCCATTTCTAGAATCCTCAGCAATCGTGAGAATAATAGGGTTCTAATGAGGTTAAGTATTACACTGGTTTTAGAATTTATACCTGACACGTTTCACTAGCTGTGAAATTAAGTCGATTGAATTATAAGAGAAAAACCTCATTTAGAGTCCTCTTATGGCAAGCAGATGCCCCTTAGATCTCTAAAACTTAAAGTTGCTAATACTAAAAGGAAAGAAACACAATTTTAAAGGTGCAGTTCTCTTGGAAAAACCTAAGGGAAATAAAGGTGTCGAATCGTAATATTAGTCAAGAATTACCTTCGAGATGAAGGTGGCTTAAAGCTCGTGTTGCTTAAGAACAACATATATGAGGGGCATAATAATATTCTAGCTAAATGTTAGCGGGCGTGAGATCTCGGTGGAGACTAGTGAGCTCAAATCTAAGATCTTCGCTTTGCTTAGGGAGGATGTTGAGTTCAGGTATGCGGTAGCGGGCTTACTTGGGCTTGAGGAGATATTCCGTAGACTTGATAGGCATGAAGCTGAGCTAGTAAGGCTTAGAGAAGACTTTAACAAGCTTAGAGAGGATTTTAATAGGAAGGCTGAGGAGGATTCTAAGAGGTTCATCAGCATAGAAGC
>JAGTQD010000041.1 GCA_018396405.1 Candidatus Bathyarchaeota archaeon | reverse complement strand
TCTATTTTTGATTTAAATATTACTCTTTTTCTTTTTTAATTCATTTTATAACTTTGCCAGTTTTTATGAACCAGAGGTAAAGGTCTAATTCACCTGGGGGGAGATTGACTATGCGGGCTATGTTATTAAGAAGACTTTCGATCTCCAAGTATTTAAGTTTAGTCAATGTTTTTGGTTTCTTAATCAGCCCATATTCTGATAATATACTAAGGATGTGCCGATCTATAATGGAAATACTCGTATAACCAATATTTCTGAGGAAGTGACTCGCCACTTTATAGCCTACGCCTCCAACATTATTTACAAGCCACTCCCTCAGAACCTTTTCATCAACAGACTTTTTTAGGAGCACTTCCAATTGCGGGATATGCTTCCTTGCCTCAACAATATATTTTGCCTTTAGGCTAGGATACCTATGCCCCAAAGCCTTAATTTTTTCAGCCAATTCGTGCTCCGACATATTCAGGAAGCCATCATTTATCTCTACCTGCATCTTTACGGCTCTTTCAGCTTTAAAATTCGCGGCTAATATACAAAAGCATAACTCCTTAAAGATTTCATTAATGGGCTTGTTCCTATTTTCTCTAAACTCCTTCATTCTATCATCGATCAATCTCTTAACGTCGCTACGTTTGAGAGATTCAATAAGAAAAATTAACTTATTTAGATAATCTGTTCCTAAAGGGGATTCAGAAAAACTTCTACTTGTGTTGGTGAGGATAGATTTCTTGCCCCTCAGAGATCAGATTCCTCGTTATTTTGTTTTTGTTTAGCAAGGGATAATTCTAAGGATCATCACCCACCATCTTTCTCATTATCTCAAGAAAGGAGCGCTTCCATATGACCTCAATTTAACCTCTACCTTCACCCTATTTATTGGGTAAGAGGAGATGTTTAAAGCGTCATGATAAATAATATGTACTCAGTCAGCTCCTTATATCTATTTCTTATAGTCACCTCGGTAACATTAGCTACCTCAGCTATCTCTCTTTGCGTGCGCTTTTCTCCAAGCAGCACAGACGCAATATAGCTTGCAGCAGCAGCTATGCCCATAGGCCCCTTGCCGGACGTTAACCTAAGCTCGGATGCAACCCAGAGAATTCTATTTGCTATCTCTTCAACCTTTCCCTGAAGCGCTAGCTGATTTGAGAATTTTGAAATGTAATTATTCGCCTTAAGTGGCGGCAGGGATAAGCCGAGCTCTTTAACGAGGAAACGATAGCACCTTCCAACTTCCCTCTTGCTTATGTTAGCCGCACTCGCTATCTCATCTAGTGACCTCGGCAGGCCGCATTGCCTACAAGCTATATAGACCGTAGCTGCACATATTCCATGGATTGACCTCCCCCTTATAAGCCGCTTTTTAACAGCCTTTCTATAAATTACCGAGCTCGTCTCAAAAACGTTCTTTGGCAGAGAAAGAACGCTCGCTATCTTCGTTATCTCTGAAAGGGCGAAGGCAAGATTTCTTTCAGCGGCATCTGAAACTCTTATTCTCCTCTGCCACTTTCTTAACCTATATATTTGCGCTCTCTGATCCTTATCGAAGCTCTTCCCGAATACATCCTTGTTATGCCAGTCAATTGTCGTGGATAGGCCCTTATCATGAATTGTGAATGTGACTGGTGCACCCGTTCTAGCCCTCTTCTCCCTCTGCTCGTTATCGAACGCCCGCCACTCTGGGCCCTGATCAGCCATCTTCATGTCCACTACAAAGCCACATTCCATACAGACAACTTCAGCCGCCTCATAGTCACGCATCAATTTAGTGCTACCGCACTCTGGACAGCGCTGAATATCGCTGAGTGAAAAGATGGGGGTGAATGGGGGCTCCTCATCTTCGCTCATTTTTATCGCTTCCCCTAACGTTCTTGGCTTTCGGCAAGATATATATTGGAGAATTAACGAGCTTTTTTGGGTCTTGTTCCCCGACCTCTATCTCAACATAGGGCGACTTTACTGGCCCGAAAATATCTATAATCTGACCGATGGGCTTCCGCCTTATATCGTAAACTGTTAATCCAAGTTTTATGGGAAACTTGACCTTTGCTATAACTTTATTACCTTTAATGACATGCAGAATTTCACCAGCCTCTTTCAAGACGAACCCCCATTAAAAAGAACGAATAAAATGAAGAGAAATCTATTATTTAAGCATTTCTTAGGAGGACTGCTGGCCAAGCCTTATTAGTTCAGATGCGATCTCCCTAAGAATTTGAGATTTACGCTTCCCCGATTTACTCACCGCTATAAAGCCAATTTTAATCCAAGGTAACCTAGGATAGCTTGCTTCAAGACAGATTTCATAGTTTAATCCAAGATTTCTAACGATTTTTTCCAGCATGAGGATATTTGGAGATTGGATACAAAATCTTTTTGGTAATCGTCTTCCTTCCCTTCTAGACCTTGATATGTCAAAGTAAACTGGCCAAAGTATTACCATGTCTCTTTTGCGCATCCCAACCCCAAACAATTTTAAGTCAATAATGTCATTATTTGCATATAATTTTTACATTTTTCTTTCAATTAATATCGCGTTTAAGACGCCATCTTGACCTGGCCTAGAGGTTACTCTAGCTATTCCTATCGGAGTTTCGAGGAGGCAACCCTTCGTTATCACTCCCCTTCGATCATAGTCAACGTTGGCTGGGTTTTTAACTACTCTGAGAACCTCAACTTTTTTTGTCTCGCCAGTCTCTGGATCTGCCACATTAGCCCATTTAGCGCTCACCAACCTAACCTTTATATTGCCCCCTCTCCTTCGGCTTATTTTCACTTTATGCTCGCCCAAGGTTGTCTCTGTTGGGAATGAACCCATCTCGAACTTTCGCTTTCCCCTATATGGCCTCCTTTTCCCACCAGTAGGTTTTCTCTTATGTAGATCACCGTGCCAAACAGACATTCGGGGTCACACGCTTCCTTAAAGATGGATTCAATAATATAAATTTAGCGGATCATCTTTCATAGACCGATAAGAGTTATGGGCTTTTACCTACTCTCCTGCTTAAAGGCCTGCTCTTCTATTTCAGCCATTTCTTTTTTATCCTCGTCCCCAAGGGAAGCTGGCAGGGTTTCCTCCCCACGCTTCTCAAAAATCCTCTTTAACTGGTGCTTCATGATTTGGATGTTTCGGCTTAGCCCAAAATAATCAGCAAAAAAGTCGGTTGTTCTTAATATGAAATCTTTACCGCATCTCTCCCTAGTAATGAAGCCCATTTTAAGAAGCTCCCTTATGTGATTATATGCGTGTTTTCCTCTCACCTCAATAACCTGCTTTTGGGTTACTGGCTGTCTGAAGGCAATATAGGATAATGTTCTTAGGGGACCGATTGTCAATAATGGTCTTATAGCAAGCTTCTTAACTCTGTCAGCATATCCCATCTTAAGCTGCATAACAAATCTTCCATC
Source organism: Candidatus Bathyarchaeota archaeon (assembly GCA_018396405.1). GTDB lineage: Archaea > Thermoproteota > Bathyarchaeia > Bathyarchaeales > DTEX01 > DTEX01. The sequence goes on along the minus strand of JAGTQD010000041.1, from coordinate 8,559 downwards.
ATCAAGCTCAAGCACCTCTATGGCACCATTACGCCGCTTATATTCCTCAACAAGCATCCTGGCAAGCTTACGTATTTTGTCTTCCGAGCGGGAGCCCAGAATTCCACACAGGGTTTTTAGATCCAATGGTCTACCAGCCACATAAAGCGCCGCTTCAATAAGCCTAAGCTTTTCCATTAAATCCTCATCCAAAGTCCTCTTAACGCTTACTCTCCCACCACCTTCACCACAACCAGCTGAAGCAACATCAGCTGTTAATGCCGTCACCCTGCCCCTCCACCCCACTATTAAGTGTTATATAAATTTCATCTGATCCCTCATGCTGCCATAATGCGATTTTACCCCTATGTGCCAAGAATAATAGGATTATAAATGTTCTAACAGCCTCAATCCTACTTTGGCCTTTTATAAGACACGAAAATGTTATAATTTCACCCTTCTCAACGAGCATGCATATCTTCTTGAGTAGCTCCTCAATCTTCTCCTCAATCTCCATTAAGTAAGCGCTTACCACTGGAATAATTTCAGGCTGCATCAGAACAGGCTTCTGACTAATCTTAGAAGACGCAGAAGACTCGTCCCGCAAAGCCTCCTCAAGGGCCTCTAGCAGGCTCTGCAGAGTTGTTGTTGTAAGCTCATAACGTAACGGTGGGAGGAGTATTGGGATCACCTCGGAGATTCTCGTGGGCTCTGTATTCGTTTGTTCTGGCTGAGGACTCTCGGGTCTCAAAAGGAGGCTAGATTTCAGAAGATATATGAGGGCGGAGGAATCTAATGCGACGCCAGACGCTCTAAAATCTATAATTGCTCTCCGCTCCATTTCTTCAAGGAAGGATAGGAGAAGAAACGCTATATTAATGCTCCATGGATCGATCTTCTGCAGACGTTGTGGATCAAAAAGTATGTCCCAGGGCGGCTGGAAATAAAATGGTTTAATAAATTCGCCCATACTATGCCACTCCCTTAAGAGTCATTGAAACGACATGTGAAACTCCATTTTGCCCATATATACCATAAACCTTGTCGGCCTTGCTGATCATCTCAGGCTTTAGTGTTATAACAATAAATTGTAGCTGTTTTTCTGACGCCTCCTCGCTAAGAAGCTCTCCAAGCTTTTCAACATGGAAGGCGTCGAGATGGGCATCTATCTCATCGAAGAGATAGAAGGATGCGGGCGAAAACTCTTGTAGGGCTAGGAGGAAGGCTACCGCTGAGACGGATCTCTCCCCACTACTTGCACCGCTTACCGGTATCGGAGACTTTCCGGGAAACTGGACTATCATGTCCACGCCGCCAGCAAAGGGGTTATCTTGGCTCTCAAGCTTTAGGAAGGCGCTTCCACCACCAGTTAGTTTAGAAAAGTAGCTTTTTATCCCCTCGTTTATTTTATTGAAGGCGTCCATAAAGACCCTAGTTTTCTTCTGTTCAATCTCGTCAATGAACTTAATGATAGCGGATCTCTCCTTTTCAAGCTCGTTAAGTCTCGTTGAGAGCTCTTTGTAACGCGAAACAACTTCTAAATATTGCGACTCGGCGAGTTGGTTGACTGCTCCTATACGCTTAAGCTCTTCTCCAATAACCTTCAATGATAATTCTATTTCTTCAGTTGAGAGATCTTCTAGATCTTCAGGCGGTTCCTCATAGCCCAGCTCTCTTAATCGCTCCTTAAGTCTGCCAGCATGGAGATTAATGTTCTGCACTTTGATTTTAAGATCATTTATTGTTCTTATCCCCTCGTCATACTCTCTATCCAGTCTTGATAACTCCATGTCTAGGGCATCTATTTGCGATGTGTAAACGCTTATCTTCTCCTTAGAAGCGCTTATTTCCCTCGAAAAGTCTTCTTTTAACCTCTCGAGATCCTCAATCTTTCTACGCATTTCCTCTTCTTCCCTAGAAGCCTCTCTTAGATCATTTTCAAGACCCGCAATTTGTGTTGTAACTTCGTTGAGCTGTGCCACTAAATTCTCCATGTTCTTATTTAGAACCTTTTCAATCCTCATCCTTATAGTTGATAACTCCAATTTAACATCATTGTATCTTTGTTTCAGCCGCATTATCTCTTGAGCTATATCAGAACGCCTCTTCTCCGCATCGTGAAATCTCAGTATATCGACATCGCCCTTTAAACGCTCATACTCACTCTTTAAAGTATTCTCCATATTGCTCAGCTCGATGACCCTCGCTTCAAGGGTGGCTAGACGCCCGCGCTCATGCTCCACGTGATCGGCTAAGCCTTTCATCGCGGTTTCTATGTTTTTGATCTGAGATTCTGTTTGAGACAAGGTCCTCTTAACACGGTCAATTTCTCCCTCAATCTTAACCAGCGACTCTGATAGGGAAATAAGGTCACTTTGTATTTTTGATATCTCGTTCTCAAGCTCCGCGATAATCCCCTCTCTATTATTTAAATATTTTCTTAGCGCAGCAACGGCTTTGTCAAGGCTCTTTAGGGCTTCTTCGCTTGGTATAAATGATGAGAGATCGAGACTTCTCCTATAAAATCCACTCTCAACCCCACCCCACGCCTCGTATAAGTCCCCATCTAATGTAACAGCCCTAAACCCTTCTTTCGAAGCCCTTAGAGCAGCGTCCCAACTTAAGGCTAGAAGAGTATCGCCAAAAACAAACTCTACTGCTGGCTTATAATATTCATCACAATGTATGAAGGAGGAAGCCCACCCCATGAGGCCAGCAATATTGACAGTTTTATTAATGTGAGTATTTGGCATAAGATTCTTAAGCGGAATTATCTTTATTCTGCCAAGCCTCATATGTTTAAGAGCCTCTATACATGCAAATGCAACGTTTAAGTCGTCTACAACAAGCGCATCAAGCCAGCCGGAGGCTGCTGCCTCAATAGCCTTAGCATAATCATCATCAATTTTTATTAGGTTTCTCAGCCTGCCATGTATACCACTTATAGCTCCCGCCGCACCTAATTCCTCAAGGTGCTTTAGGGCCACCTCTTCAGGTTTAATCTTTTTGATGAGGTTCTTTTGAGCCTCAAACTTTACAAGGGCCTCTCCAGCCACCTCAGCTACCTTCTCGGCCTCCTTAATTTCCTTCTCAATACTCGACCTCCTCTTAACATACCTCTCTAACGATGACTTTAGATCGTCAACTCGCTTTCTCTGAGCCCCTGCAACCTCCTCAAGCTTAACTAAAAACTCTCGGAGCTTCTCGCCAGCCGATAATAGCTCCTCTCTTTTAGTCTTCAGACCCTCAAGCCTCTGAAGATATACGTTTATTTCAGACTGGAGCCTAGCCCGCTCACCCTCTAGCTTAACCCTTTCCTCACGTGTCCTACTTATCTGCCTCTCTATCTCGTCTATCTGTTTAACCTTCTCTTCAAATACCGATCTTACATCTGAAAGATCTCTCGATATAGAATCGTATAGAGATTGCTTTTCCTCTATCTCCTTACTTATCTGTTCTAAGAGGACGGTTAAATGCTTTGCTCTATCTTCAGAACTCTCGATCTCGCCTCTTAAAGATTCTATCTGCTGCTTAAGTTTTTCGCGGAGCGATTTAAGTCGGCTAAGGTTAGCCTGATCATTATTTATCTTAGAGAGTATTTCGCTTAGCTTAGATTTAAGGCTCCTAATGTTTACCTCAATCTCAATCATGCGGCTGCTTTTCTCCTGAATTTCATAGAAGCCTAGGTTACGCAGCTCGTTCTCAAGATCCCTTCGCTTAATTTTAAGGGACTCTCTCTGCTCAGACACAAGTTTATTCTTCTCTTCAGCCCTAGATAACTCCTCTAAGAGGCTTTTGGCCTCAGCCTCAAGCTCCCTTATGTTCCCGGATATCTTTATTGATTCCAGCCTAGCTATCTCCCTTCTAAGCAGGTTATGCCGTAGGAGGTTGTTTCTCTCCCTCTCTAGATCCTCAACCCTCCTCTGAACCTCACTTATCTGGCCGAGGGCAGTCTTTATCGCTATATCAGCCTCCTTAAGCTTCTGTTCAGCCTCAGCCTTCTCGGCGTCATATTGGGCTATTCCAAGCATATCTTCAATTATCTTCCTACGCTCGATCGTCGATATCTCAGCCATTCTAGTGAGCGTACCCTGCAGAACAATGTTATGGCCATATGGAGTTATGCCAGCGACTGATAAGACCTCAAGTAAGTGGGCTCTTGGAACTTTTCGGCCGTTAATTCTATAAATGCTCTCACCGTTCCTATCAATCTCACGGGTTATTGTAACAGTCGTCGTGTCAACTGGTATGCGTCCATCAGAATTATCGATTTGAATAGTAACTTTGGCTACGTTCTTTCTAATATTAGATTTCTCCCCGCCATTAAATATTAAGTTAGAAAAATTTTCAACCCTAAGTCTCTTTGCGCTCAGCTCGCCAAAACAGAAGAGGACTGCATCAATTATATTGGTCTTACCACTGCCATTTGGGCCAGTTATTACAGTAAACCCCTTTTCAAACGTTAATGTCGTTTTTAGCCCAAACGTTTTAAATCCATCTATTTCAATGCGCTTAATGTATGGCATCCTTTGCGATTCTCTCCACTATCAAATCTACGTTAGCTTGACTTGGGACCATGGATTCTTTCAGATATCTTCTTGATAAAGGCCTTTACATTTTCTTCGGCACCGTATATGAGCACGTATCCATCTTCCTCAACCCTAAATTTCAAGTTAAGCCCACCAGCCACATCTCTAATGAAATCAAGCGGAGTCATCTCCGTCACCTGAATTCTAACCCATCTTTCCTCCCTTGGGAGACCTGGACGAAATCTGGTGGGCTCTTCAAGTATAAAGCCTTCCATCTCAAGCTCACAAAGTCTCCTCAAAATATTATTGACGTAATCTTCCCCGAAAACATTCTTTGCGGCTGATAATATGTAGCTTTCCACGTTACTTAAGTACTCTTCCAAACGAGCAATATTTTCTGGGCGGGCCCTATCCGCCCTAACAACCTCTAACATGACCTTGGCGGAGCGAAGGTCATTAACTACATTTTGGGGAACCCTCTCACCGCGCCTACAAAGGTCCACAATCGCATCAGACAAAATTTTCCAGCGAGCCTCCCAGCTCATAAAATCCCCCTGCAAAACAAGTAGGGATAATTTAGTCATAAACTTATCGTATAAAGAGCAATCTATTAATACATTATAACCATGGAGCATAAGACCTTCTCCACAAAAGAGGAATAAATATAGATAATTATTAATTTCTAATATGCTGACCTATACATGTAAAATAACATTTATCTGAGGAAAACAGATAAACGTATCAGTTTCTGATTCTTAGATTGAGGTTAGCAGGAAAGAGATGTGAGAGGGACACATATAAGTTGGCTTTCAAGGTAAAGCAGGTGATAGTGCTCAGATCTGACATAAAGATGAGCCCAGGAAAAGCTGCCGCGCAAGCCAGTCACGCTGCGGTCTCGTCAGCGGAGGAGGCTAGAAGGAATTATCCATCTTGGTGGAGGGAGTGGATCGAAAGCGGTCAGTGCAAGATCGTGCTAAAAGTTAATTCCGAGAGCGAGATACTAGAATTGATGAGGAAAGCTAAGGAGCTAAACCTCCCAGCAGCCCTAATATCCGATATGGGGTTAACGGAGCTAGAGCCTGGAACGATAACAGCCCTTGGAATAGGGCCAGCCCCATCAAACCTTATAGATAAAATTACTGGGAGCCTACCGCTCTATTAAGGATTAGACCGACCTATGTTAGAGGTTCCGGGCATAGAGAAGATCATTGGAATTGAGGTTTATGCAACTAAGTGCGAGGGGATAGGTGGCGCCATTAAAAGGGCTCCTGAAGACTTCATTGTTGAGGAGATTCTTATCGATGGTTCTAGGGCATCCGTTAGGCCAGAGGAGGCTAGAATAAACAATATAATGGATCATGGTCGATACCTTATATGCCTTTTAATTAAGAGGGAGGTTGACACTATATTAGCCGTAGAAGAGATAGCTCGAAAGATAGGGGTTAGCCATGATAGAGTAAGCTTCGCTGGAATAAAGGATACTAACGCGCTGACAGCCCAATACATAAGTATAGGTGGTGTTCCAGCCAGCAAGGTTCTTCAGGCGAATATTAGCGGATTCCTAATAAAGCCTCTGGGCTACTCTAATGAGGAGATATCTTCAAGGAAACTCTTTGGAAACAAGTTTACGATAACTGTGAGAGAAGTTAAGCTCGATGAAAAGAGAATTTATGAGAGGATTGATAGGATTATCTCTGAACTTGAAGATTTTGGGGGTATACCAAACTTTTTCGGACATCAAAGGTTCGGCACAAATAGACCGATAACGCACCTGGTTGGAAAACACATTATTAAAGGGGATTTCAGGGAGGCTGCTCTGACATTTTTAACATACGTAAGCCCCTTCGAGGGTCATAGGGCTAAGGAGGCTAGAAGCGAATTATATGAAACGATGGATTTTAAGGCGGCGCTCAAAAAGTTCCCGAAAACGCTCGTGTATGAAAGAGCCATGCTTAAGCATCTCGCAAAGAGCCCGGGGGATTACATAGGAGCATTTAGCAAGATTCCATTAAGTCTCCGCACACTCTTCATTGAGTCATACCAATCGTATCTTTTTAATAGATTTTTAAGTGAAAGAATAAAGCGTGGCATACCATTAAAGGAAGCCCAGATTGGAGACTGCGTTGTGATGCTAAATAGTGCTGGGTTACCGACAAAGAAGTTTATTAGGGTTAGAAGCGAAAATATCTCCTTTGTGAATGATGAGATAAGAGCTGGAAGAATGGCAGTAGCGCTACCGCTAGTAGGCCCCAAACAGCAGCTCTCAGAGGGTTTGCAGGGGGAGATTGAGAAAGAAATTTTGGAGGAGGAGGGCGTATCAGGCGAGGACTTCGAAAGGGCGAGCATGATTAGGGTTAAGTTGTTTGGCGGACTGAGAGCCGCGCTGGAGAAGATAATAGATTTAAGAATGGAGGTTATTTCTGGGGATAAGGCGACTGGAAATAGCGTTAAATTTGAGTTCACGCTTCATAAAGGCACATATGCGACAGTAGTCTTGAGGGAATTCATGAAGCCAAAAAATGATGAAGAATTGGTAAAGTGTGGCTTCTGAAAATTTGTGCTACTCTTTCTTAACAACCTTTATATTCATCGTAATTATTCTGGTAACCTTTTCAGCTTTTACATCTACTTCCACGAAAGCTCTACCACCATTACCGTTAGCTAATACTACTAGAGCTTTGCTAGCCTCCAACGTTATTTGCCCATTCTCCTGAACTACGAGCTTCATTTGCATAACTCTAACATCGGTAACATTATATCCCTCATTAATAAGCTTCTGAACATCCCCATCCGCCTTCACTATACTCAAAACCTTTTCTTTAAACCCCTCACTTAACTCTACTCCAATACGCTTCGGGCTTTTAAGTCCAAAGGGAGGCCAGCCGCATCTAAAAGCGCGTGAAAAGTTCTGCGCATCCCCCGTATATTTCCATGTAGCTATTATGTCATCACGCTCAGCCATCTGCTTCGCTACGGCAGATATGCCAGAATAAGCCAGAGAACAATGTATACTAAAGGAGATAATAATGGCGCCCAAAGCTACCAGAGACAAAATCGCCAACATAGCAGCCTTTCTCAATACACTTCACCAAGGTTTATGGTGACGCCATCACATAAAAGGATTTTTCAAAATTATATCCTACTTTTTACCAGAAAACACATATTTATTTGAGACTGAGGTAGAGTAGGACTGCTAAGGCTATCAGGGCGAACATATCTGAGAGCATGGCGAAGGGCCCTAGGCCGAAGGCCCTGAAGCCGAAGAGCATTTGGATAAATGGATTCGAGGATATCGTGTAAAGAAGAAGTATTAGTGAGAAGATTACTAGACCGAGGGCAAATTGGGCGCCGGTCTTTCGGTAAGCATCTATATATATTATTAACAGGATTATTACGAGCGTAATATTGATGGATGATATTATTGATCTAGCCGTATAGAATAGCTCGAGATCTGGTATTGGCATGTGTGGTGGCGGGACTATACCCCACTCCCTAAATCTCGCCAGCATGGTGGATTCGAGCTCTGTTGGGCTCATCTCGCCACGCCGATATCTCTCCATTATCTGTCTAATCTCGTCTATCTGGGCCCTAGATAAACCCCAACGCGTCCTTGTCTGGCGTTCTAGGGCTACTCCGCTAACACTTAAGCTACCTATGGCAGATAAGATAGCAACCGCTATAATAATGGCTATTATAATAAGTGTAATCCTACTTTTATTCATCCCATTTCTCATTCCATTTACTTCCTTTTCTTCTTTTCTCTAAATTTCTTCCAAATCTCCTCAAAAATAGCATAGTTCTCTTCCATATCAGAAGATAAGAAGTATGTGACACTATATTTTTCTCCGACGGATCTCACAATCCTATTCTTTTCGAGAATCTCAAGGTGATGCCTTATGGTTCTATAATCAACCTCTAGCAGATTGGCTAATTGATTGGCGTTCATCGGCGACTCCTTTAAGGCCATAATTATCCGGGCCCTCATGAGACCACCTCTACTTCCAGCAATGAGCCAGCCAAGTATATACCTTAATTTTTCAGCCCGGTTGCT
>JAGTQD010000040.1 GCA_018396405.1 Candidatus Bathyarchaeota archaeon | reverse complement strand
ATTTTTCATATCTCCACATTATTGTGTCGTTTTCTTGGAGGATATATTTGTCTGATGCAACTGGCCCCCACTCCCAATTCTTCTTCTCCGGGTTCCATATATACCAGATCCAGTATCTGTTGCCTTCGTTCCTAACACCGTTTATGCTTTCTACAAATGTTCCCATCTCTGGATATACAGTACCTTCAACAGACGCGATAGTTTTTGTCGCTGTCAGGACGCTGGCTTCTCTCGGAACCATTGTATTATTATACCATACTTGCGTTCCATTCCCATAGTCAATTAAAATATTTACTTTCATTGTCAATTTCTCTAAAATCTTTACCCTTGCAAGTAGATTCTCTAGCTCAGTGCTCATCCCTCTCAAATCTGATATTAACCTCTCTAGATCCGCTGACGCTTTCTCATAGAGTCTCTTGAAGTATGCACTCTCGTTATAGTAGTAGATAGCAAGGTAGGCCGCCACTATAAGGAGGCAGAGGAGACCTAACGAGACCCACACCCAATGGCTTTTTCCACTCATGACCCTATCACCTCCTTTCCACATGTTAATTTTTCAATCAACAGGGCGAGTGGGATACCACAAGAGAAGAAGAAGAGAAAGTTAGATACCTCGTGTACCACCGCGAACCATGCGCCAGAAATTATAGCCATTATGGGTGGTAGCCCAACTATGACTACGGATGCGATATTCGTGATTAGATCATAGAGGAATGTTGCAAAGAAACCGATTATTCCAAACTTTAAACTCATTAGCCAGTAATTTTCCCTATTAATTTTTGGTGAGGGAGATATGTTTGAGGATGGATTGAATTTTCTGGAAAGCCACCCAAATATGGCGTAGATGGTCTCGCTTAGGCATGTGGCAATTAATATAATGAGATTGAACCCCCATGGGTTCAAGGTTCCATATATAAGCCATGTGAAGACACCAACAAGAACGCCGGGAATAAGCCCAATCGAATAGCCGCTGAGAAAGACTATTAAATCCATAAACTTTACGTTTGGGATTCCAATCATTGCATAATTTGACGCCAGATTTATTGAGGTTAACATGATGACTAGACATAAAATTTTTGTTGATAATATGCTCCTTGGAGGCGTGTTAATCATTGGATTCCCCATTATTGGTTGGATAATCCATCCAAATATATAAATTTATCTCAACAGTACACTAAAGCCCATCCCAAAATCTTGCGAGAGACAATGTCTATAGGTGAGGGGCATATACGTAAATATTTAAATTGCTAAAGCTAGTTATTCTCGTTTTAGTTAAACGATAAAGAGAAGAGAGATGAAGGAAGAATTAAGGCATAAGCTTGTTAAGAGCGAGCGGGAAATATCGAATGTAAAGGATGATTTGGAGAAGACTCTCTCCGAGCTCTATAGGTTAGAGGGAAAGAGAAAGGAACTTCTTCTTAAGGTTAGGGAGCTTAGAGCTGAGTCTCTAACTTGTAGAGATAGATTAAATGTTTTAAGGGAGGAGATAAAAGGGCTAAATGAGACCCTAACAAATCTTAGAAGGGAGAGAAACGAGAAAATTACTCATCTTAGGGAGATTAGGGAGAGAATAAAAGAGTATTTAAAGGCGAAGCCAAAAATAAGGGAGGAGGATTTAGAGAAGGAGATCTCTAATCTAGATTGGAGAATTCAGACTTTTCCTCTCCCGCTAGATGAAGAGAAGAGGGTTATTGCAAGAATTAAGTCGTTGGAAGAACAGCTCCATTTTTATAGGAAGCTAAAAGATATGAGGGATGAGGCCCGGGCAGCGGAAAGCGATCTTGAGGAAATTAAGAAGAAGATTAATGCATGTGTAAATGCGCTTGTAGATAGGGTATTAGAGAGAAAAAGGGTTCGGGAGAGACTCACCGAAATATTTAGGGAGATCAATGAGGTAAAAGCTGAGATTGAGAGAATAAATGGAGAGTGTAAGAGATTTAGGGAGAGGGTATCGGAGCTTAGATCAAAGTATAGAGATTTACTCGGTCAAGTTAGGGCTGTAAGGGAGGCTATAAGGTATGAGGAGGAAAGCGAAAGAAGCGAGCGTATTTCTATGCTAAAGGAGAAGATTAAAGAGAGGGTCTCGGAGAAGATTAAACGGGGAGAAAAAGTATCTTTTGAGGAGCTTAAGGTATTTTTTGAGGATGAGGAGGCTGAAGATATTTAAGTGTTTGTATTAGTTTATATTTCTGAAAAACTTAGTTAATGAGAGAGATGCCAGCAGAGGGAACGCGGGAACTGGGAGAGGAACGCATACTCATTTTATGTGTTGACAGGGATAATGATATTGGTAGGAAAGCTGGTGTTAAGACGCCAATTATTGGCGGGAAAGAGAATATTGATGCGGCAATAAAATTGTTGCTTGCTGATCCAGAGGAGGCTGATGCCAATGCAATGTTTGAGGCTGTCAGAATATATGAGAGCCTCAAGAGCGGTGCTTCGGGCAATATTTTATGTCAAGTAGCAACAATAACTGGATCAGAGCTCGGCGGAGTTGCCGCTGACAGAAAATTGACTTCTGAACTTAATGAGGTCATCAGGGAGTTTAATCCTACCAGCCTAATCCTTGTGACGGATGGCTATTCTGATGAGGAGATTTTACCTTTAATACAATCTAGGGTGCCAATCTCCTCAATTAGGAGGGTCATTGTAAGACACAGTAAATCGATAGAGGAGACAGCGGCTATATTTTCAAGATACTTAAAGAGGATACTTGAGGATCCAAGATACTCAAAGATTATTCTTGGCCTTCCAGGGATACTTTTGGTTATGCTCGGCATATTATCTCTCATAGCAATATTTGTTAGGTATGATATTGGGAGATGGGCGTGGACTATAGGGTTGTTGATAGTTGGATTCTATCTCCTGGGAAAGGGATATGGAATAGATAAGAAGATCGTCTCTATACTTCCAATATTATTTTCTTCTTATGGTCTGATCATAGGGTTCTCAATGCTCTCTGGCCTCTTACTAATATCTGTTGGACTATACCAGTCCATATCCCAAATAATATCCAGCACAGAGATATCTACAAAGCCTATAGCTGAGATAGCTGGGATAGTTATCTCCGCGTCACTACCAACAGTAATCTCAGGACTCTCCATAATATTATTTGGTAGGATACTCGCCCATCTACTTACACGCGATTATAGGTTTTGGAGGACAATTGTCTTAATGGTTGCCTGTATATGGTCTTGGAAGATTTTTGATGAGGCAGCTAAAATATTGATCGACCCAACACTCCCACTGAATGGACTATGGCTCTCAATAGTTATAGGCATAACAATTGTCGCCGTTCTAATACCAGTAGTCCGCTTTTTAGGCAAAAAGTATAGAGAATTCTTTAATGTAAGAGATTAGAGGGTGGGGATGTTTAATGGGGGCGGCTGTTAAGGGGGTCTCAATAGCGGTTATCGGTGGAACCGGGCTTGAGGAAATCTTTAATACATCTGAGATCACTAATATTGGAACCCCTTATGGCATATCATATGCGATCTCTATATGCAAGATTCAAAACAAGGAAGTTGCATTCCTGCCGAGACATGGTCGTAGACATGATAATCCTCCACACAGGGTCAATTACAGGGCTAATATATACGCGTTATATAAGCTTGGGGTCGAGAGAATCATAGCGACAAACGCTGTTGGAGCAATAAACCCGAAATTTAAGCCGGGAGACCTTGTTGTTCCACACGACTTAATAGACTTTACCAGACAACGGCCCTTAACATTTTATGATCAGGCTCCCGTCACGCATATTGATTTCACCGAGCCCTACTGTCCAGAGATCCGTAAAATTTTGATTGAGAAGGCTAGGGAGGTGGGCACAGTCCATGAACAGGCCGTTTATGTCTGTACTGAGGGGCCGCGCTTCGAGACCCCGGCTGAGATAAGAATGTTTAGGCTTCTGGGATGCGATGTTGTGGGGATGACTGGTATGCCGGAGGCTGTCCTCGCGCGGGAACTCGGAATATGTTACGCAACAATATGCTTCGTTTCAAATATGGCGGCTGGCTTATCCGATAGACTTACATATAAAGAGGTTTTAGAGGTGTCTAAGGCGGTTATGCCAAAAATCCGAAAAGTAATATCTGAGGCAATATTATCTCTGCCAGAGGTTAGGGGATGCCAATGCCACCTATCAGCTAAGCTCGGCAGGTTGGAGGAAAAGTGAGTGCTTAGGACTTTACTATCACTGCTTGGAATTTATAAATTGTATGAGAAATGGCTTTGGCATCAAGTGAAGAATAAGAGGGTGCCGGAGCACATAGCTATAATATTAGATGGGAATAGGAGATGGGCTAGTAAGAATCGGCTTGAGCCTTGGATGGGACACCATTATGGCGCAAAGAAACTGGAGGAGGTCTTAAGATGGTGCCTTGATCTTGGCGTTAAAAGTATAACGCTATATGCCTTCTCGACAGAGAACTTTCAAAGACCGAGGGAGGAGGTTGAGAGACTGATGGATCTATTTAGGGAAAAACTTAAGGAGCTATTAGCTAATGAGGAGATCCATAAACATAAGGTGAGAGTCAAAATTATTGGCAGGACATATCTTTTACCGCGCGATCTCCAAGAAATGATCCATAGGGTTGAGGAGGAGACGAAAGACTTTAACGGACGCTATTTAAATTTGGCTATTGCTTATGGCGGGAGGTCTGAGATAGTTGATGCCGTGAAGAAGATCGCTTATAAAGTTGCAAGGGGAGAATTATCCCCAGAAGAGATAAATGAGGAAATCTTTGAGCAGCACCTCTACACATCATTTCTGCCAAAGCAGGATCCAGATCTGATTATAAGGACATCTGGGGAGGAGAGGCTAAGCGGCTTCCTGCTCTACCAGTCAGCATACAGTGAACTGTGTTTTCTAGACGTTTATTGGCCAGAATTTAGGCGTATAGATCTATTGAGGGCTATAAGAACATATCAGAAGCGTATAAGAAGATTTGGTAAATAAATTCTCCTTTTTTAGGCTCTTCTCTTAGCGCTCACGATAGATATTACATCCCTATCCTTAAGCTGATAATCTTCGCCGAGCCTTCTCTTGGTTCTTGAGTCGATCGCGTAGATAAAAGATTCGCCTATCTCCGTATGTATCATGTAGGCTAATTCCCTGGCCGTTGTGCCTCTTGGAACAAGCCTCGCCTCGGGGAGAACTCTCCCATAGTGATCTGTAAGCTTCTCTGGATCAGCAACTGGGTAGACAACAATCATATTTAATAGGATCTTAAAAGCCGCGTTTATTGCATCCTGAACGCCGGTTGAGTTATACTTATCGAGTATCTTCTCCTTAATCGTCTTTAAGGCGCTGAGCTGCCTCTCAGTAATCCTTGAGGGATCCTTTATTTTAAAGGTTGGTTCACCTGGGATATACTCTATTAGTCCCTTCTCAGCAGCCCTCCTCAGCGCTAACTCTGCCTCTGCACAGCATGGTATAACAATGTAACCTGTCTCTTTAAGTCTCTTGAGATTCTCCTCGGCGAATGGCAAATCCATCTTGTTCGCCGCTATGAGCATCGGCTTTGATATCCTCCTTAATGCATCAACAAACCTTAGAAAGTCATCTTCGCTCCACATTGTCGGTTTTTCACCGCTTAATCCAGTAGCCCTAAGCGCCTCAATGACATGCCATCTCTTGATTGCTAAGCCGCTTAATCTCTCCTCTAAAAGCGATGGGAGATCAGCTACTCTAGCCTCAACCGTCCTAGCCATCCTAGGCCAGTCCTTCCTAATAATCTGCGCAAACCACATTGAAAGCTCCTTTTCCAGAAACTTAACATCTTCCAGTGGGTCGTGGAAGCCGGGCTTAACTATCCTACCCTCAATATCAGTTGACCCAGAGGCGTCCACGATATGTATGAGGGCATCAGCCTTTCTAATCTCATCTAAAAACTGGTTTCCGAGACCCCTACCCCGCCATGCATCTGGAACTAATCCGGCACAGTCAATTAATTCGACTGGTATAAACCTGATACCATTTATACATATAGAGTTCACGGGCTCATCTCTAACATTAAATTCTCTACAGACGCACTCTGTTTTAAAGTATCCAATGCCCTTATTCGGCTTTATTGTTGTGAAGGGGTAGCTGGCGATCTCAACGGTCGCAAGAGTTGCCGCGCTGAAGAAAGTTGATTTGCCAACATTAGGTTTACCAACAATGCCAACCATCATCTAATTAACCATCCCTAGAGAGAAATAGAGCCATAATATAATAAAAGGATATTTGTTTAGAGGCGAATACCCAATATTGCTTTAATTATTATTTAGAAGTAGCTCGGCCCTTCTAACTTCCCTGATAAATGACATTATCTTCTCTTTATCCTTGACCCCGGGCTTAGACTCAACGCCTGATGAAACGTCCACCGCAAACGGTTTAACCCTCAGAATAGCATCACAAACATTTTCTGGCGTTAATCCGCCGGCAAGGATTAGGGGTTTTGGATATATTAGATCTCTAATCCTCCTACTAATATTCCAGTCATGAGTTACACCAGTACCACCATACTTTCCAGGAGAATATGAATCGACGAGAATAGCCCTAAAAGCCTCAGTTTCCTGAAGAACCTCCTCTAAAGGTAGGTCTCTGGACACGCTCACAGCCCTAATCATCGGTATCATCATTGCGATCTCTCTAATCTGTTCATGCCCCCTTAGTATTGAATGCACCTGTATAAAATCAGGGTTCAACCTACTGTAGAGTTCGAGGAGCCTTTCTACGCTTTTAAAGACTGTGACAACGACCTTCATGAGGGATGATGGAGTAGCTTTGATTAGATCTTCAGCCTCCTTAATAACTAGGTTTCTCGGCGATGATGGGACATCTACTATAAAGCCGACGAAGTCAGCTCCAGCCGCCATGGATGCGTATAGATCTTCAACCCTAGTTATCCCACATATTTTAACCTTAACTTTTGCCCCCACCATAGGCGTTCACAAGCCTAAAAATAAAATCGCCGATGTCCCCCGCGGTCATTATGGATGAGCCAACCAAGAATCCATCGGCGCCACATCTCTTTAAAAAGCGTATATCTTCTGGAGACCTTATCCCACTCTCGCTGATAATCGGCCTATCATTCGCCTCCGACTTATCAAAGTTTTCAAGGTTTTCAAGTAGTCTCTTCGTCACATTTAAATCGATTTTAAGCGTCTTTAGATCCCTATTATTTATTCCAATCATATCGGCATCCGATGAAAGGGCCGCTCTAAACTCCTTAACGGTATGGGTTTCAAGTAAAACCTCTAGGCCATAATTGTGCGCATACCTGATCATCTCATCTAAGCTGGTCTCACAATACCCCCGCTCAAAGAGGGCAACTATCAAGAGGATAGCGTCCGCGCCCATATCTCTGGCAGCCCTGATTTGCTCTAAGCTCACTATAATATCCTTCATGAGGATAGGAGCTTCAACAGCTGCGCGTGCGTTAAGTAAGTTTTGTAGGGAGCCGGAGAAGTAAACTGGTTCAGTAAGTATTGATAGTCCGATGGCGCCTGCTTCAATCATGCGCCTAGCTATAGATGTAATGTCGCTGGGGGGTCTTAGGAGCCCCAGTGATGGAGATGCAAACTTGATCTCAGATATTATGGGAGCCTTATTCTTATCTAAAGTTATTATAGCGCTCTTTAAGCTTCTTCTCCCATAAAAACTTCGAGTTTCAACACGTCTATAATATCCTTCTTTAACATTTTTCCATGCCGTTTCAGCTAACTTGTCTAGGAAGTCACCCATATTTTTCCTCCATCTCTTCCAGGACTGATGGGGAACCACCATAAATTTTAATTAGACTCTTGAGTTTCTTGTAGGCTGAACCGCTGGAAATGGACTCTAAAGCCAATTCAACACCCTCTTTAAAGTTATCCGCTTTTCCGCCTATGACCAAAGCTGCTGATGAGTTCGCGAGGAGCATTCTTAGCATTGGATCCCTAAGATCCGGCTCACAGTAAATTAGCCTAAAAGCTATTTCGGCGCATTCATCAAGGCTATTAACCATTATGGATTCTGGCTCAGCCCTCTCTAAACCAAGATCTTCTGGAGTGATCTCAAATGTCTTCACTTTACTATCTTTAAGCCACGCTATAGCCGTCCTGCCAACAATAGATATCTCATCTAAACCATCGAGCCCATGAACGATAATAGCCTCCTCGCAACCCAAGTTTCTGAGGACGTGGGCCATGGGCTCAAGCAGCGATCTATTAAATACGCCGAGGAGCTGCGCCCTAACATTAGCGGGGTTTACGAGGGGGCCAAGAATATTAAATATCGTTCTTATCGCTATTTCCCTACGGGGGCCAATAGCATACTTCATTGCTGGATGAAAGTTTGGGGCATATATGAAGCCTATACCTATCTCTTCGATGGCCCTTTGGACTACATCAGCCCCCACATCGAGTCTTAGCCCAAGGCGCTCGAGGAGATCGGCACTCCCAGCCTTACTTGTAACGGAGCGGTTCCCATGCTTAGCAACAAGGGCACCAGCCCCAGCGGCGACAAAAGCTGCTAGAGTGCTCACATTGAATGTTTTAATTCTGTCTCCCCCTGTCCCACAAGTATCTATCAGCCTGCCATTAACATTCGGTTTTATTGGGATATAGAGCTCCATCATAGCTGAGGCGAAGGCTGAGATTTCCTCAACAGTCTCGCCCTTCATTCTAAGGGCAGTGAGGAAGGCTGCTATCTGCGCTGGTGTAGCTCTGCCAGTCATTATCTCTCTCATCGCCTCATAAGCCTCTTGATATGAGAGGTTTATGCCCTCAACAATCTTCCTTATACAGTCAACTATCATGGCTAACCCCCCACTCAAGAAAATTTCTTATAATCTTTTTTCCTTCCGAGGTGAGAATTGATTCGGGATGGAACTGGACTCCCTCTATCGGATAGATTTTATGGCGCACACCCATTATTTCGTCATCATCTAGCGAGCGGGCGGTGACTTTAAGGCATGGTGGAAGCGCGCTTTTATCTCCGACCAGCGAGTGATATCTTGTTGCTTTAAATGGGTTCTCAACGCCCCTATAAATGCCGAGACCATCATGGACTATAAGACTCGTTTTTCCATGCATAATCCTCTTTGACCGCACGATTCTCCCGCCAAACGCATATATTATGCCCTGATGACCGAGGCAGACCCCTAAAGTAGGCACATGTTTGCTTAAGTTTGTAAGCAATTCTAAGCATACGCCAAAATATCTTCTGTTTGCTGGGTGGCTTGGGCCTGGCGATAAAATGATCCTATTAGGCTCAATTTTGATGGCATCTTTAAGGGTGATTTCATCGCTTCTATAGACTATTGGTTCACCGCCAAGCTCTCCAACATACTGGGCAAGATTGTAAATGAAGGAGTCATAATTATCTATTATGAGAACCCTCATTTCACTCAGCCTCCTCTAAAGCCTTGAGCAAGGCCTTTGCCTTAAACTCTGTTTCCAGCCACTCTCCCTCAGGCGTCGAGTCCGCAACGATCCCACTGCCAACCTGTATATGAAACCTTCCATCCTTAGCGAAGAGAGCCCTTATTGTTATTGCGAAGTCCATGTTCCCATTATATGAGAAGTAGCCAACTGCGCCAGCGTATGGCCCTCTGCGGAAGCCCTCGAGCTCCTCAATTATCTCCATCGCCCTAACCTTTGGAGCTCCTGATACAGTCCCCGCTGGGAAAGTCGCTCTTAGCGCGTCAAAGCAATCTCGGTCTCTTCTAAGCTTTCCAACAACCCTTGAGACTATATGCTGGACATGGCTATACTTGTAAACTTTCATTAACTCGGTAACCCTGACGCTCCCATACTCTGAAACCCTGCCAATATCGTTTCTAGCAAGGTCGAGGAGCATTACATGTTCAGCTAACTCTTTAGGATCGCTGAGGAGCTCCCTCTCAAGCAACAAATCCTTCTCTAACACTCCGGTTACAGGTCTCGTTCCAGCTATTGGACATGTTTCAATGATGCCATTCTTAACCCTGACCAGGGTCTCCGGACTCGACCCAATTATAAAGTGTTCACCCATCTTGAGGAAGAACATGTAGGGGGATGGGTTAATCCTCCTAAGATTTAAGTAAAATCTCTCAAAGCCGCCGTTAAAGCTCGCTGAAAATCTCTTTGATAATACAACTTGGATGACATCCCCAGAGTATATGTATTCTTTAGCCCTCTCTATTATCCTATTATAGCGGTCGCCCTTAATATTGACCTCCGGCGCAGTAAAGCTTAGGCTTGAGAGCCCCGCCGGCTTATTAATCTGCCCTAAAATGTCATCATACCGGTTTCTGCCCCTATAAAAGTAGAAAGCTTCATGGCTCTCGTGGTCGAAGATTAAGCCATCATCATATACTCCCATCTCAACATCGGGAAAGCCCAGATCATCCACAGAGATATTTGGCAGTCTCTCCCAGTAGCGTATGGCATCATAGGAAATATATCCGACGCAGCCGCCAACATATTTAAATGTGTCTGATGAGGAACCCACCCTCAGCAAAACCTTAATTGGCTCAAGAGGGTCGCTAACCTTAAAATGATCACCGTCGATGGCTGCAACCCCATCCTTAACCTTGACAATGGTGTTTGGGTCAAAGCCTATAAAAGAGAACCTTGCTGACTCTTCAGGGGGATTGTTTCCCAGCGACTCTAGGAGGAAAGCATTCTCGTAATGCTCGCAGATCCTCAGGAAAACATCGGCTGGAGATCTATATGGCATCTTTCTAAACTTTACAGGTTTAGAGGAAATATCGTTAATAGTCTCTTGAATGCCAAACTAGATCACCCATATGCGCCTCACCATACATAACAGAACAAAAATGTATAAAAATGTATTATTTAAATCTTTTCTGTACAAAAAAGATCATTAATGATAATATCATGTGGTCCGTTTGAAAAAGTCTAAAACAACTGGTACGAAAACATCTTCGCGCACACTCCTAATACTATGTCCAGTATTGGGCATGACTAGTAGCTCGCCTTTTGGAAGAGATCTATAAAATCGCACGGCCTCCTCTAGTGGAATCAAGCCGTCGCGGTCGCCTACAGAAACTAAAACTGGAAAGTCTGCACGTTTAAGATATTCCTCGCTTAAAGTTTTTGATCTTTTATTTTCTATGAAGGAGACAGCCTCCTTAAGGAGGTCTCTCCAACGTTCTCCATGAAGTTTTTTGAGCGCTTCCGCAAATTTGGGATCTTCGATCAATATTCTATCAGGATCCATCTTGTTAATCATGGATTGGACCGCATTTTCATCCCAATAAATTTTTGATGCGTGCATTACAAGAGCCTTAACCCTGCTGGGGTGCTGAATACCAGCCATTAAACCCACAAACCCGCCTAGGCTATAACCACATACAAGAACTGATTCTAAATGTAATACATCGAGAAGCTTAATGAAGTCGCTTATAAAAAGTTCGTCTGATAGCTTACCATCAGGGTTGTCCGTTAGGCCATGGCCACGCATATCCACAGCGATTACACGATATTCTCTAGAAAAGGATGGAATAAACCTCTTCCAGTCGCTCTCAATCGATCCTAATAAGCCATGCAAGAGGATTAGAGGATCGCCCTTTCCACTTTCCTCTAAATGGAAAGTAACATCACCTACCTTAATATTTGGCATTCGAGATCCCAAAGTTACTTATAAAAAAGTTATTTATAAATAAAAATTAGCGCTAATAACAATTTTTCCTAAGTAAACCCGCTTTAGCAAGGGATTCTGGGAGGCGCATCGCCTCTTTGCTAAAGAGTTTCTTAGTAAACGACATTTATGATTTAGCGTCCGCAATTTATTGAAGTTTGCGATAAAACTTTAAACTTCAGTGGAAAAACGTGCGAAAACGCGCTTATCTGGGAAATAAGCCGAATTTCTCATGCTAAAATGGAGAGCGGGGAGAAGTCTCTTGGATTGGTAGCCCGGGGGAGATTCGAACTCCCGTCAGCGGGTCTCCTCGGCCAGATATCTATATTAACCTCCAAAGCCCGCTATGCTTGTCCACTACACCACCGGGCTTCCACGATAACATAGTCAAAATATTATTTAATAGGACTGGGTAATAACT
>JAGTQD010000004.1 GCA_018396405.1 Candidatus Bathyarchaeota archaeon | reverse complement strand
GCAAAACCTTTAGTTCATATAAAGATGAGAGTTGGGAATATTGAGTTTGAGATAAGGTGCCGAGAGGATCAAGTAAAGGAGGTTGTAGAGAAGGTTCTTTCTAGTGCCACAAGTTATTCTTTGAAGGAAGTTCCTGTCCCGGAGATCAAATCTCCTCCGACTAGAGCGGAAACTTGTCGGGGTGTGGTTGAGCAATTGTGGAGGGAGGGCTGGTTTTCTGCGCCCCGTTCATTAAATGATGTTCATACTGAAATGAGTAGAAGGGGTTATCATTATGATAGAACCGCTGTGGCGCATGTACTCTTGGATCTGGTTAGGGATGGAATATTGACTCGTGAGGGTAGAGCAAAAAGATACCTTTATGTTCAGAAACGTCCACCTCAACAATAAACTTCATGGTGATATTTATGAATAGTCTTACATCAAAAGTATTAGTGGTCTCTCACTGCCTACTGAATAAGAGCGTAAGGTGGTGGCAGGAGGGAAAACCACTTGAGAGAAATATTGGATTGGCTAACAATGTGATCGAGTATGCTTTAAGACATAATATTGGATTAATTCAGATGCCGTGCCCAGAATTCACTTTCTGTGGGAACCCGCGCCCCTCTAGAAGAAAGGATGAATATGAAGTGTTGCCCGGCTTTAAGGAGCATTGCGAAAGATTAGCAAGAACTTTTGCCAAACAAATAAAAATGCTTGTCACCATGAGCAAAAACCCACGTATTCATATTATTGCTGTTATTGGGGTAAAGCGCTCTCCATCATGCGCGGTTAGGACGGCGATATCCATGAGGAATGGATTACTCTATCAGAATGAGAAGGGAATTTTCATTGAGTTTCTGGAAAAAGAGCTTAATGTATATGGTCAGACCACATTGCCATTTCTCGAATTTGATTTTGATAACCCAGGTGAGCTAACCGAAATTTTGGAAAAAATTGTTTAAAGATTACTTCTTTGCCTTTTTTACTTGGCTGATTATTATCTTCATTTTATCTTCTTCTATAATATTCATTTCATACAATTTTCTTGCGACTTCGCTTGCCCCTAGAACGGCATGGAGTTTAACGCCGATCTTTGCGAGTCTCCTTTCTCCACCCTCCTCCCTATCGAATAAAACGAATGCATCGGTTACGAGGCCACCCTCAGCCCTGACAGCTAATGTCGATCTAACAAGGCTCAATCCAGTCATCACCATATCGTCTACCAATAAGATTCTGTCACCAGGCATGATCACCCCCTCAACCCTCCGCTCCCTACCTTTAAGCTTCTGTTTCTGGCGGATGTAAATGAAGGGTTTCTTTAAGATGTAGGCTGTAATCGCGCTTAGGGGTAAACCCGCGGTCGGTATACCTGCAACCCTATCAAAGTTCTCTACACCAATCTCACTCTTCACAGCGTCTACAAATATTTCAATAATCTTTGCAAACGCGTCTGGGAAGCTTGGGATGACCCTTAAGTCTATATAATATGGTGTTATTTTGCCGCCAGGCAGCCTAAATGTGCCAAATTCTATCGCATTAGTCCTTTTAAGCACTCGACAGATCTCTGATAAAATCATCTCTTTCTTGTTAGATGGAAAGCTTTGAAGAGACATGCGGGTCCCACAAGAAAGATGGGATTAATTGCTTATTTGGTTTTTTATAGAAAAGTTAGCAAATTATTTGTTTTAAATCAGTTAGAGAATTTATTTGGGTGAGTTCGTTGGAGGATCTAGCCGAGTTTATAGTTGAAAGTGCGGTGGGGATGGGCGCTGAGTATGCTGAGGCTAGACTTCATACTGATCTGCGTGAATCAATAATCTTTAAGAATAATGTGCTCGAGGCATTTACTTTTGAAGAGTCTAGGGGTGTAGGAATAAGAGTTCTAGTGGATGGGTCACTCGGCTTTGCATCAACTAATCGGTTAAGGAAAGATGACATTAAGAAAGCTTTAAAGCAGGCTTTCAAGGCTGCTAAGTCTACATCCAAGCTAGTTAAGCATAAAATCTCCATGGGGAAGGGAGAACTTGGAAATGAAAAGGTTATTGTTAAGCCAAGGGTGAGCTTCACAAGCGTTGATCCAGAGGCGCGCACCAGTCTGATTAAGGAGACTGACGAGGAAATAATTAGCTCGGCATCTACTTTTGATGTCAAGGTTCCAGCAAGAATTATGACATTAGACACATGGATTACAGAGAAGCTCGTTAAGACAAGTGATGGGGCGAGTATTTACAGCGTAACCCCTAGAATAGCCTTCTTCGCCCTAATTACACTATTCCACCCACAGGGGGGATTGCTTCAAAGATACATCAATTTGGGGGAGACTGGTGGGTGGGAAGCTTGTGAGAGATGGAATCTGCCAAGGATCCTTCATGAAGAAACTTCTGCGCTGGCTAGGGTTTTGATAGAAGCTAAAAAGTCTCCAGCAGGAGAAATGGATGTGATTCTTGGGCCAGAAATTGTTGGTATTGTGAGCCATGAATCATGTGGTCATCCCTGTGAAGCTGATAGAATACTTGGCAGGGAGGCTGCTCAGGCTGGGGAGACATTTCTCAAGTCAGACTCTATTGGGCTTAGGGTTGGAAGTAAATATGTAAATGTTGCGGATGATCCAACCATAAAGGGCTCATTTGGTTTTTATCTTTATGATGACGAGGGGGTTAAGGCTAGAAGGAGGATCCTAATAAAAGAGGGGGTGATTAACGAATTTCTCCATAACCGTGAGACAGCGAGCATATTTGGCGTCATGAGTAACGGCGCTTCTAGAGCGGTGGCCTATAATCGTGAGCCGATAATTAGGATGTCAAATACATTCTTCCTTCCAGGAGATTATTCAAAGGACGAACTGTTTGAGGATGTTAAGGAGGGAATTTACGTGAAGAGTTTTATGGAGTGGAACATAGATGACAGAAGATTTAACCAGCGTTATGTCGGGCTAGAAGCATACAAAATAGAGAATGGCGAAATAAAGAATCCAGTTAGAGCGCCAGTCTTAGAGATGACGACTATTGGTCTCTGGTCAGCTGTAGATGCCGCTAGCAAAGATCTAGAGTTTCAGGCAGCCTATTGCGGTAAGGGCGACCCGATGCAGGGGATACCAGTCTGGACTGGTGGACCACACATACGCTTAAGAAAAGTTAGAGTTGGTGGGATGCGGGAATGAATGTAAAAGAGATTCCGTCCTATATTGTTGATTTGGGGAGAAAGTATGGGGCGACGGATATAGCCGCGAAGCTCATTGAATCCCAGAAAGTGATGATAAGGTTTTCGAATAATGAGGTAACTATATCAAAAATCTTCCATGAAGCCACAATAGAAATATTCGTCATGGTTGAGAAGCATAGGGCTGCAACCTCTATCAATACATTATCAATTAAAAACATAGAGAGGAACGTTAAAACTCTCATCAGGGTAGCTAAGATGACGACGCCAGCAGACGTATACGCCCCGCTCCCAAAGGGCCCGTTCTCCTATGACCCAAGACTGCTGAAAGCTCCTGAAGTACCATTAGATCCAGAGACGCTGTCTAGTTACGTCGAGAGGGCCATTAATAGCGCATTGGAAAGTGGTGCGAAAAGAGCCGCTGGAACATTAAGTGCCTTTAAAAGTGAGATAAGTATAGCGACCTCAGGGGAGGTATATGCTTCGCAGGAGAAGGCGGGGCTAGAGCTGTCTATTAGAGCTTTCATTTCGGATGTTGCAACGGGGCACTTCCTCTCAATTGCTGGTAAACCAGAAGATTTTAATCCTGAGGAGGCTGGCAGGGTCGCTGGAGAAATAGCGAGAGCCGCGGATAATCCCGTGCCAGGGGAACCAGGGAAATATATGACTTTACTTGGACCAATGGTCTTCGCGGACATTGTTAACCAAGTGGGTATACTCTCCTCAGCATTTCTGGTAGATGCTGGGCAATCGTTCCTTGTTGATAAGATTGGAGAGAAGATTTCTTCCGAGAAGTTTACTTTAGTCGATGATCCAACGCTGGCTGGAAGCATCGGCGCTAGAGCATTTGATGATGAGGGTGTCCCGACGAGGAGGAATATTATAGTAGAGAATGGTGTTTTAAAGACTTATTTACATAACAGTATAACTGCCAAAAAGTTTGGTAAGGAGACCACTGGCAATGCTGGGATAATAGTGCCAACCCCCTGGAACCTTATCGTCGAGCCCGGCGGCAAATCCTTTGAGGAACTATCTGCTCAAATCGACGATGGAATATATGTCACAAATGACTGGTACCTCAGATATCAAAATTATAGGACTGGAGACTTCTCAACGCTACCAAGAGATGGAATATTCAGAATAAGGCGTGGAGAAATAGTCTCCTCCTTCAGAGAACTAAGAATAAGCGATAACATGCTTAGAATACTCCAGAATATAGTAGACTTAGGCAGATCCAGAGTATGGATTAAATGGTGGGAGGTTGAAATACCATCCTTGGTTCCGCACGCCTTAATCAGTGAGGTAAACTTCACAAAACCATTAATATGAGGATTCCTATTCGGTGGCTAAGAGCACTATTTTCTTTCATCTCATATTTTCCAATCAATCTTTATGTTACTGGTTTTCTTAGCGAGAACCCTAATTATACTAGTCACTATTAATATAAGCCATAGCGGCGCCATAACAAAATAGAAGACAGTAAACTCTAGGAAATTAAAGCGAAATCTGATTTTCCTTGAAATGACATAAAATATTAAGGAGTATCCAAAAAATATGCTGAAGAGCACAGTGAGACTTTTAAAGGCAGGGATTATCAGAGATGTCATGGCTGTTGGGAATATTAGAAAGCTAGTTGTTGCCGAGAACAGTAAAAGCAGCATATATAATGCATTAGCAAAAATTTTATCCGGTAGAAAAAGACTCATTAGGAAAAGTGGGATATGGGGGAAGGATGAAAGTAACGATAAAACTATAACTCTGGGATGCTTCCGAAGAGCCTTCCTAAGGGTTTTGATGTTATCTTTAATCCAAAAGGCGGCACCGATCGCCCATCGCCTCCTTTGACTAAACCATTCCCTCAATGAAGAAGGCGCTTTAGTGAATACGATTAAGTCACTTATGAATTTAAAGCGCGCTCCGCTAGCAAAAGACCTAGTAGCTATGTCTAGGTCTTCACATATAGTTCTCCTAAAGCCACCCAATTTCTCGAATATCTCTCTTTTTATGGCAAAGGCTGCGCCATTTATAACTAGACATCGTCCAACTTTACGAGAAAAATATGAATTAGCCAGCGTGAAACCTAAGTAATCATAGCTTGCGACTTTGGCTATAAATGAATCTCGAATAACCTCCTTTCTAACCTCAACTATGTCAGCATTCTCCATTTCTCTAGATATAGTTTCGAGAAAACTTTTTCCGGAAGCATTATCTATTAAGACATCAGAATCTAGAAAGAGAAAAATGTCACCACTTGATTCCTTAACAACCTCATTCAGCGCGTTAGATTTACCCTTTCTTTCACCATTAAGCTTAAAGTGGACTCCCTTTAAGGAGAATTCTTTGGCAATTTCTAGGCTTTTTTGTGTGGGTTCATCTATCACGACAAAAATCTCCTTCTCCTTGTATGGCTCATTTAAAAGGGATGATAATGTTTGTTCAAGGAAATCGGATTCCCTGTAAACTGGGATAAAAACGCTAATCTTCTTGATGTCGCTCATATTAATCCTAAATCTAATTTTATTTCAAGAAAAGTATTTCTAAATTTCGATTTTTCTCCCAGAATCTGATAAGCAAGGTTTAAATGTCGAATTAATTTATCTCTAATGTATGGTTGAGGTTATTAGTAGGCTTATATTTCCTCGAGTAGTAGCCCTCATAACAACTTGTGATAGAAGCGGAAGAACCAATGTTGCTTCATTTTCCTTTCTAATGCCTGTTAGTTTTGAACCAAAGTATATAGCCTTCTCAGTAGCGCCCGAAAGACACACATTTAAGAACCTTAATGAAGTTAAAGAGTTCGTTGTGAATATCCCAAGCGAGGAGATGCTTAAGGAAGTGTGGATATGCGGGACTAAATCGGGCAGAGATTTCAATAAATTTGCCCTCTCTGGACTTGAAACCGAAAAGAGTTTAAAGGTTCTCCCACCTAGGATAAAAAGCTGTCCGGTCAACCTTGAATGCATTGTTGAGTTCATGGAGAGGTTTGGTGATCACTATATCATTGTCGGCAGAGTTGTTGAAGAACATGTAAGTCAAATAGACTTTAAGCCAATTCTTCACTACTCTGGAAAAATCTTTTATAAAATTGGGGAGAAAGTCTCTGTAGAAAATTCCCTTAAGAGGGTTTATTAGAGTTTGAGCCTTCAGGGACAGCATCTCTATAAATTTGAGAGCAGCAGACCTGCGAAAACCTCATTCTTAGACCTAAACTCTTCGCCTTTTCTATAGCTTCTAGGCTTGGGAAAGCTATTGCGTTAACGCCCGCCTCAATCGCCAATAGATCTGTCTCAACCCTATGCTTACCCTTGGGTCTTGCGCAACCGAGAGCTATTGGAACTCTTGGCATCATAGATCTTGCCCTTAGGAGAATTTCTATCGCGGCTTCTGGCGGAGGCGGCTTAACAAACTCCATCTTTGTGCCCCTGATTGGAAAGAAGATTATAAGTATTAGGGCTGATGGATCATATTTCGCGATCATCTTTAATGCTTCAAACTCGCCTTTAATAGCTCCATGATGCAAACCTACAAGGATATGTGGTGTAAATGGTATCCCAGCTCTCTTTAATGCCTCAAGCGTCTCAGCATATTTTTCTACGCCACAATTAAGGTGATAGATCTCCCTTATAGTTTCATTAGAACCTATTATGTCAACCGAGACCGCGTCGACACCAGCTTCCTTAAGCCTTTTAGCCGTCTCAAAATTTATTAATCCAGTATGAACGACGATGGTTAGACCAAATCTTCTTTTGACCTCTGATATAGCGTCTATAAATCTCTCTATCGGCACTGATCCATCTGGCAAACAACCCCCACTTATAAGACAGCCAATCGCGCCGCGGCTTCTCAAGTCTGAGCAGACCTCTATCAGTTTACTCGGGGTCGTGGCTGGAATCATTGTTTTAAGGATTATGCCGCCACAATGATCACACCTTAGGCAGCAGGAGGAGCCAGTAATTGATATTGATGGGAAAATTGTTGCTGAGGACTTAAAATACTTATTATGATAGTATGTGAAGCCAGGTACATAAAAATGTATTACCTTGCCAAAATACTTCCAGCTTAATTCCCTTGTCCTCTCAATATTATCCTTCAGATCATCTATCTCCTTTTTAGCCATTTTTCACGCAAGAATTAAATTGCCTTTAATAATGTTATAAATTTTTGGTGATAAGGTATGAGTGAGGCTGAAAGAGCCTATAACTTAGCTTTTAAGTATGAGGCTGAGTATGGAAGCTGTCCGCAAGCCGTCCTGAGGGCGATATATGAGGTATTTAACCTTAAGGGGATAGAAAACATAATTAAGTCGGCGCATGCATTAGCTGGAGGCTTAGGGCTTAGCGGAAACGGAACTTGCGGGGCTCTTACAGGTGGGGTTATAGCACTCGGCATTTTTTACGGCAGAAGTCTAGAGGATATGGGAAAGGGAAGGTTTCTTAAATCATATGCCAAGGCAAAGGAGCTTCATGACAAGTTCGTTAAGGAGTTTGGTAGCTGTATCTGTAAAGATGTCCAGACAAAAATTTTTGGGAGATCATTTAATTTATGGGATCCAGAAGATCACAAGAAGTTTGAGGAGATGGGCGGGCATAGAGATAAATGTACTGATGTTGCTGGTAAGGTCGCTAGATGGGTTGTTGAAATGTTACTTGAGGATGCGAGCGTAAGAAAGCAGATAAGAGGCTAAAAGTGTAATTATCGCTTAGTATCCTGCCTGGGCACTCTTGATATTAGCGCAGCCACCATTAATGGAAGTATTACTGTTGCATCCCCCTCAATAGTTACATGTTTTGCCGTCTCCTTAACTTTCCCCCAAGAGATAGCTTCGCGAACCCTTGCTCCAGAGAGACTTCCATCCCACTCAACCGCGGTGGTTATATAGACGGCATAGTCCAATCCGCCTCTAAATTGGTTCCACCATATTACATGGTGCTTTGAAATACCTCCGCCTATTATAAGCGCGCCAGTGCGCTTTGCACTGAATATTAGATCGTTGAGTTCCTGCTCATCTTTAAGGACATCAATCTTTATTTTGTGATCTTGGGAGAATAGCCACATTTGATAGCCTACAGCCCCATCAGTAATTCCGGGGACATAGACTGGTATATTATTTTTCGCTGCCCAATAAAGTATTGAATCCTCCCTGCATACTTTTGATCCTATTGCCCGACAAAGATCTTTTGTCGAAATCTCTCTAACGCCATTATTCCACAAGTCTGTTAGAAGTTCATGCATTTTCTCCTCAATTATTAGGCCATAGCTCTCGTTTGGTATCAGTATATTTCCAAGCCTGTTTATCCCCATTTTATGGAGCTCCACATCATCCATATCAAATGATCCGTGATAGTAATCTCTCCAACTCCTTGCTAAATCATGATCAAGTGTTCCACAGGTTGTCACAATCACGTCTACTAGGCGGCGCTTAACAATTTCAATAAGAACACCTCTAGCCCCAGTAGCTACAATACATGCTGGAAAAGAAAGGAATTTCAGGCACTCTTTATCGAGAATCATCTCCACTAATATGTCTATTCCAGCCACGATTTTTCCAGCGGTGAAGCCCCATGCCTCTCTCATCTGCTCTATAAGATCATCTATAGTCATACCTTCCTGGAGCTTATAGTCCCTAACAATCCCTTTCTTATAAAACATAACTTTACCCTACCCCATAGATCTATTTAACATTAATGAAAGATTATCCACGACTTAGAAATCTAGTCAAAAACTATTATAGTTTTCCCAAAGAATGTTTTCAAGCCAAGCTCGTTTCTGTGTTAGAATGAAATTTTGGCTTGCCCATGACAAAATTTCTCAAAGAACCAAAAATATTAATTAAGTAAGTTTAATTTAGATGGAAATGTTCAGAGGTGAGTGGAATGAAAAAAGTGGAGTTAAAGGATGCTAAGCCTTATGAGGCGGCAGGGCACTTTAAGATGGTTGCCTTACGCTTACAGCACAAGGAGACAACTGGTGTAGAGAGTTTCTGGGTCGGGTTATCCCACTTTTTACCTGGGGGTGGCGCTGAAATGTCCGCAGCTAACTTTGAGAGAGTTTACGTAATGGTCTCTGGAGAGATGACGGTTATAACTGAGAAGGGAGAGGAGATAACTTTGAAGCCGCTGGTCTCCATATATATACCCGCTGGTGAGAAGCGCGCTCTAATAAACAAGACAAATACGCCAGCTACAATGCTAGTCATTGCTGGTTACTCTAAAAGTTAAAGATGCACACATTAAAGTGTAATGGAATGTATTTTGATAAGCCTTATTAGGGGAACACAATATATGGTGAGACAAGAGAAAATTTGGGGAGGATTTGAGTTTGGAGATTAAAAAAGTAGCTGTTATTGGAGCTGGCGTAATGGGTCACGGCATAGCGCAAGTAGCCGCTCAGGTAGCAAAGTTTGACGTAGTAATGTTAAGTAGAAGTTTATCAACCCTCGAGAAAGCGATGGGAATGATAAAGGATAGCCTACAGAAATTCCATAAAAAGGGCTTGTTGACAGAAGACCAAGTTAAGGAGACTCTAGGGAGAATACACACTATGCCACTCTCAGATTTAGAGAGAGCAGTTTCAGACGTGGATTTAATAATTGAGACTATTGCTGAAGATATAGAGTCGAAGAAAAATGTGCTTTTACAGATTAGCAAAGCAGCTAAACCTGAATCTATAATCACGACAAACACTTCCTCAATAAGCATAACGGAGCTAGCTTCATTGATAAGTAAGCCAGAAAGGTTCTGCGGGATGCACTTCTTTAATCCACCGCAATTAATGAAGCTCGTGGAGATAATTAAAGGCGCGAGGACATCTGATGAAACAATAAATATTGTTGCTGAGGTCGCTAGAAAAATGGGAAAGGAGCCAGTGATCGTTAAGAAGGATTGCGCTGGCTTCATAGTTAACAGGATACTTATGGCAGCGTTAAATGAGGCTCTAAATCTTTTCTGGGAGGGAATTGCTGAGAGAGATGATATAGATAAGGCATGCGAGCTTGGATTAAATTGGCCTATGGGGCCATTAAAGCTGCTTGATTACATCGGCCTAGATACGGCTCTAGCAATACTTGAAGTCTTAGAAAAAGAATTAGGTCCAAGGTTCAAGCCAAATCAAATCTTAAAGCAGATGGTTAGGGCTGGTTTTCTTGGCAGGAAAACTGGCAGAGGCTTCTATGAGTGGCCTCAACCCGCTTAGGGGACATTGCATGGAGCTTAAGAACACGATTTATGAAAAGAGAGACCATATAGCCGTCATAACCATAAACCGCCCAGAGGTGCTTAACGCCATAAATGAGGAGACAATCCAGGAGCTTCTCTTTGAGGTAAATGATGCAAACAGAGACGATAATATTAAGACTATAATAGTTACTGGGGCTGGGGACAGGTCATTTTGTGCAGGGCTAGACCTTAAATTCATTAAAGACGCAAATCCAATAAAAATGTTCAAGATTGTTAGGTTACTACATGAGCTGACGCTATCTCTGGAGGAGGGGAGTAAGCCCACTATAGCGGCAGTTAATGGCTACGCTCTGGGAGGAGGACTGGAAATAGCATTAGCATGCGATATGCGTATAGCCTCAGAAAACGCAATGCTTGGTCAACCAGAAATAAATCTAGGCTTCTTCCCTGGTGGCGGTGGCACCCAACGTTTACCCAGACTAGTCGGTAAAGCAATTGCTAAAGAACTCATTTTTACTGGTAAAATGATTGACGCGAAGACTGCGGAGTCTATAGGCCTCGTCAATAAAGTTGTACCATTAGACAAGCTTATGACAACTGCTGAGGAATTTGCTAAAGAGCTCATAGGTAAACCACCACTTGCGTTGGCTCTCGCTAAGCTACTAGTTAATTCAAGTCTCAACTTGGATATAAGAACTGGACTGGCATATGAGGCTGCGCTTATAGCCTTAATCTCCGCGACAGAAGACTTTAAAGAGGGAGTAACTGCCTTCCTAGAGAAAAGAAGACCAAAATTCAAAGGTATATGACTGAAAACGCAATCATCTTTTCTTTTTAATGTACTTTATCCTCTAATTAGCCTAAAAGCGATGAATGGGTCGAATTCCGGGCGAATATTCCCATTTAATATTTATTCGCCTTTTAAAAGTCTAAAAAATTAATCATTAACTCTATATGCTTCGTTTATATCGGTTCTACTTTCTGATCGCAATTGAGGTATTAATTATTGAAGTGTTTTGAGTAACATTATATTGCCTGCTAATATCTTCCCTCTTCTTCCACGACCTCTATTAGCGCTCTTAAATTCTCTGAGGGAACATCTTTTGGAATTTCAACACTGTTTGCTAATATAAACCCTCCACCAACCTTCACTTCCTTCAAGAGATTCTTTATATATTCCTTGATTTTGTCTGGTGATGCCTCAAGTAATAGTGATGATGGGATCCCACCCATTACGCAAGTATGTCCAGCTAAAACTTTTTTGGCTTTCCTTACATCAGTCTTCTCGAACAATGCTACCCCCCAACCTTTAGGTAGATCCAATATTGTTTCAAGATGGGCGTCGTGCCATCCCTCGAAAAACACAAATGATTTTATTCCCTGTTCATATAGAGTTATTATAATTTTTTTAAGTGTCGGCCAATAAAATTCGTTATACAGCTTAGGAGATAAATACTCGTTGAGGTGTAATGGTATAAATGCATATTTTGCTCCGGCTGGTTTTAGAGCCAACGCAACCTTAATTATTGGCTCAACAAGCGCTTCACAAGCGCGTTTAACTTCATCTGGGTATCTCCTTATGTCTAAAAGGACTCCCACGGGGGTTCTAAGAAAGTCTCCTATATAATCTAGTGGGGCATAAGCAGATGTTAGGGGCAATGAGGGCATTCCAACATTAGCTAAATCCACAGTAACATCTACTAAGAATTTGAGAGCCTTAGATGCCTCGGATCCAAGCCTAATTAATGCGGCATTGGCTTTCGGCGATCCAATCTTCTCTAAGTTTATACATGACCTAGGGAGAATAACCTCATTTACGAAAGCTATCGGATCCTCAGAGAATTTGGCATATTCTTTAATGTCCATAAATTGTCCGCCAATGAACTGGAAAATACTGTCCTCTGGGAGTTCCCTACCAGGCCACTTCGTGAACTTATCTTTAAGGATGTCGTGCATGGGTCCGGACCAGAATCTAACGGCTGGCGCTATATCCGGGTACTCAGCGAAGGCTAAGGCGAATATGAAGCCCTCAGCTCCTAAAACTGGTAAAAACATATCTACCTGGTAGTCTTTAACAAATTTTATAACTGCTTCACGGGCTTTCTCATAGTTAAAGTAAAGGTCGTGACCAGTAATATATTTACGTAAGAGATCACCACAAGAAGATAATATTAAGGGCACTTTATCTGGCTCTTTTAGTTCTACGGCCTTTTCTATTCTCTCTCTTCTCTCTGTTAAGGCTTCCTCAGGAGTTTTTGGTTTAGACTCCTTTACGACTCTCATGGCATCTCATCCCCCAAGCCCTAGCATCTGCTTACACTTTTTTACACCTACTATTGCATTATCAGCCCACTCATCTGCCCCAGTATACCTTTTTATATTCTCGTCCACTCTACCCCCTCCAATTATCACCTTCACTTTATCCCTTAAACCTGCCTCTTTCAGGGCCTCAACAGTCCTCTTCATCGCGTCATAAGCTATTGTTAGTAGTCCACTCATGCCGACAATATCAGGCTTATATATTTTAACAGCCTCCACAAATTTCTCCGGCGGAGTATCTACACCGATATCTATAACTTTAAACCCGGCAGCCTCTGCAAAGGCCTTAAAAATATTTTTACCTATATCATGTACATCTCCTTGGACTGTACCTAAAAGTATCGTGCCTAGTGGCTTAATCTCCCTCTTAATTAGTGGGAGAACAATTTTCATAACATTGTTGAATATTTCACCAGCATAAACGAGCTCGGAAAGGAAATATTCGCCTCTCTCGAACCTTTCGCCTACAACTTCTGCCGCTCTTCTACATGCTTCAAGGATTTCATATGGATTTTTACCCATCTTAACTAGACTCTCAACATTTTTAAGAACCTTCTCCTCCTCGAGGTTAATGAATGCCTCAACAAGATCCTCTAAAGACAAACAAAATCACCAATCAAGCTTTTACAAAATGGCCTTTTTAAAATTTTTGGTAAACGTTCCCAGTAGCTTCATCAAAGGAACCATTAATCATGCCATCTATTATCTTTCTTATGACGACTTTTGATATATCATATGTTCTATCAACTATCCCATTTTTTAGATGGGCGTTAGCTGCATGAACATCAATCTCCATAAGATCAAAACCAACCAGTTCAATTCCTTTCTTAATAATATATTTCTTAATTATTTCAAGTATTTCATAGACTTCATTCGGATCTAATCCTATAGTGTTCAATATTCTGGCGGCGTAAACCTCTCTAAAGGACATCACGTCTATATCTAAAGATATGTAGATAAAGGGCGTCCTTAAGCTATTTAAAGCCATCTTTAAGGGATTCATTCCTTCTCTTTTCAATCTTGTGCGCGGTAGAATGAGTACGCCCTCTCTTTCAAACCGCCTATATTCACTAACCCACTTTTTCACACGTTCATCCTCTATTTCCTCAAGCCCCTTACTTGGGTAATCTGCCACCCCAATTACTATGACATTTTCAGGAAGAATTACTCTTTCCTCCAATAAATAACGAAGGAAGCTTCCGCTATTGTAAGTTTCAGGGGCATCTAATTCTAGAAGCCCCTCAAAATTATTAGTATGAGGCATAAACGCGGGGATGCCGTGCTCTTTAATGTACGTGAATAGACTTTTTCCAAGCTTTGCATGAAAAGCGTCAAAGTGAGAATCAAGGATGATTACACCAATCTTCTCTACACCATAAAAACTTGTAAGAGCTTTTAAGCATCCTCCAGTCGAAGAGTGGTCAACCCCTATCATTACAAATTTATTTGGGAGAACTTTTCTTCTAACGAATATATTAACCATCTCAGCATAATCTCTACAGCAGTCAGCAGCTAGAAAGGCGGAGAACGTATCTGGGTTTATCATTGAGAGATCTCTGAAACTAGGCTTCGGCCTAAGCCACGACTCCACAGGAATCTCACCTAGCTTAACAAATTTTGGATCTACAAATATCTCCTGCAAATAATGCATAAGCGCTTCATAGGGCGTAAGAAAATTTGGCGTTGGAACATGCCCCCTAATAAGGGCATAAATGTACGCGCGCTTAATCAAGCATCTTTCTTCTCTATCATCTGGATCTAAAGGAACCCCAAAAAATAATATGGACAAGGTTTCCTCCTCTTCTCAAAGTACTTTCCATCAAAATCTATAAAACGTTTATGGATCCAGGAACTCTGAACTATAAAATATCTTGTGGGTAATAATGTTAAAACCTAAAAATAGCTTTAAGATTGAATACATCAACGTTGAATGTGTGATGTGTAATGGGTCTGCCCAGGAATGGATTAATAATGACATGACTTTACCTATATAAGAGATATTAGGTCAGAGCATTTAAGCTCTCAAAGTCCCTAAGTGTCTCTTAGGGAGACTTTTCATCATTGCAGATGAGTTACGCTACAATCGAAAGCGACTTTTATTGCAACAACGGCGATTTTTCAGCTCTGTCAATATACTTGATGATTAGATTAGACTAAAAGTCCTTAAGAAGCAAGAATAAGCAAGATATAAATACATCTTTATTCTATTCTAAGTAATTAGGGGATTTTCTTGAAAAGAAAGGCTATTACAAAAACACAAGCTATAATTATTGCCGTTATATTGATCGTTGTAGTCGTGGTAGGCGTAGCCTACTATTTTGCTACACTTCCTCCGGCAGCCCCGCCTACACCCCCAACAGCACCACCTACACCCACACCAACGCCGACACCTGCACCAACACCCACACCAGCTCCTCCACCCAAAGAGTATGTGGTCATTGGAGTGGCACACACTCTTTCGGGACCGCAGGCAGCCGCTTGTGCCCTTCACCATGCATATTATCATATGATTGTCGAAGATTATAATGCGAAGGGTGGGCTATACGTTCCTGAATATGGAAAGCGGTTGCGCATAAAGCTCATAGAATACGATGACAAGAACTCTATAGACACAATGCTAACTTTAGTCGAGAAGCTTATAGTTGAAGATAAAGTGGACTTACTTTTTGCGCCCTGGGGCACAGCTTTTAACTTCGCGGTTTTTCCGCTTACCGAAAGGTACCGTTATCCACTAGTTGCCCTGACGTTCGGTTCCGAGATAGCTGCTGAAAAGATGCGAAAGGGAGAATTTAAGTATGCCTTTAGCGTTCTTGGTTTACCCAGCGAGACTGGAAAGGAGATAGCTGACCTTTTTGAATACATAAATAAAGAGATAACGCCGATTAAGCGTATAGGAATAATATATCACTCAGATCAGCATGGTGTGGAGTACTCCGGAGCAATATACTCCCACTTAGTAATGAGAGGATTTGAAGTGCCCATTCACCAAAGCTATCCACCAGATATCGCAGACTTCACTCCACTCATAAGTACGCTTAAAACCGCGAATGTGGATGTCGTAATCCTTTGTGGTTATACGGAGGGAGCATTATTTGTACATCAATGCAAAGCCCAGAACTTTAATCCAAAGTTAATATTTGTTGGACCGACAATGGAAGTTCCAGGCCTAGTATACGGCCCCTTTGGGTTCACTCCACAGGACCTCATTGGAGTATGCTACTACGATGGCTGGCCTGCAACAGCTTATAAGGAGCCAAAGCTGAAGGAGTGGGCTGAAGAACATAAGAAACGCATCGGTGCATATCCGTTCCCTGCTTCAGCAACATTCTACGCCGGCCTTGAGTGTCTCCTTAAAGCTGTTGAGAAGTATGGTCTTAATAGGGATAAGATAAGAGATGCCCTAGCAACGGAGACATTTGATACCATAGTCGGAAAATTCAGATTTAGACAAGGTTATAGCGCGCAATGCGAGTTGGCGGGAACATTAACTCAATGGCAAGGCGGGGACATGATGGAGGTTATATGGCCGCTGGAGGTTGCCTCAGCAAAGATTATTTGTCCAAAGCCAGCTTGGCCATCTTAAAAGGGGGATAACGTTATTGTCCAACCTTAAAATCCCCCCTTTATTATTTTTTATATCATAAAGTTATTTTGGGGGTATAGGAGTTTGATAGATGTTATTATTGGCGGCGCAATTTTAGGAGCGATTTTCTCTCTAATAGCTGTTGGGCTTAACTTACAATATGGTGTGACGAGAATATTAAATGTGGCGCATGGAGAGTTTCTCATGCTCGGCGCCTATGTCACTAATATCTTTTTCAGCTATTACGGTTTAAATCCACTCATCTCGTTGGTAATGAGCGGGCCAGTAGTCTTCATCTTAGGGATTCTAATACAAGCTCTTATTTTCCGTAAAATTGTTTCCATATCTAAATCGGCTGAAGAGCTCGAGTTCCGATCACTTTTAGCATGCTTTGGGCTCCTCTTCGTTATCCAAAATATGGTTCGAGCAGTTTTCGGTGCAATGCCAATAAGCAACACATATCTTACAGAGGCTATTTTCATATTTGGGGAGAGATTTCAGATAAATATGATAGCCTCAGCGATAATGTCCGTGGCTATTAGTATAGTTCTTTATTTATTATTATGCTCAACGAAGATAGGGCTGGCCCTGAGAGCCGTTGTTGAGGAACCTATAGGCGCCCAGCTTGTGGGCGTAAATGTCCAAAAGATTCATTCATTGTCGTTTGGCTTAAGCGTCTTATTAGCTGCTATTGCTGGCACAATGGTGTCCATGATCTATACAAACATAAATCCATATATAGGACCGCAATATACATTTATCGCTCTTGCAATAATTGTTTTGGGCGGTCTTGGAAGCTTTATAGGGAGCTTAGCGGGCGGCTTCATTATAGGATATATATATTATTTAACCTTAAAGATTGAGCCTCTCATGGTTATGGCAATTATATATTTATTCCTTATAGTTTTCCTTATAAGTAGGCCAAGAGGGTTATTTGGGCGATAATCTATGTTAGAGAAAAAAATAAAGGCTAATGTTACTCTACTGTTGTCAGTTCTGGCACTCCTAGTGTTAATTTTTGCCCCATTTTTCTTAGCCGACTATCATCTTTCAATTCTAAGAACTGTGCTCTTATGGCTCGCTCTCACTGTAAGCTGGCACTTCTTTTCTGGTCTCACAAAATATGTTTCGTTGGGATCTGCTGGCTTCTTTGGGCTTGGGGCATACTTTACTGCAAAATATCTAGAACTAAGTTACCGCGGTTATTTTCCGCTTCTACCAATGCCCCTAATCGTGCTATTGGCAGGACTATTAAACTTTGCATTAGCCTCGGCCATCGGTCTGGTAACTTTAAGAGTGAAGAGCATATATTTTGCAATACTTACATTCGGGATCAGCGAAATGCTTAGGAATATTTTCCAGTGGTGGGAGATAAGGATAACTGGCACGCGTGGAACGTATCTTCCTATACTATTTGATAGTGGAACAATTTATTACTCTATTTTGATAACCACGCTTGCAGTATTTGTCTTGACAACAATTTTAAGAAAGTCTAAATTTGGCTTAGCGCTGAAGATGATCGGCGGATGTGAGGAAACAGCCCTTCATGTGGGTGTAAATGCAACGCTGTTTAAAACTATGAGTTTTGGAGCTAGTGCCATGTGTATTGGATTTATGGGTGGATGCTTCACGACAAGGTTCGCATATATAAATACAGATATAGCGTTTGATCCGCTCTTTTCTTTCTTACCAGCTGTTATGACCCTTCTCGGAGGGGCTTGGACAATTTATGGACCAATTGCTGGCGCAGTACTCTTATCACTACTTGAGGAATACCTTAGAGTAGCTTATCCCTATCATTTCCTAGCAATAATAGGTTTTCTGCTAATCCTTATAATAATGTTCATGCCAAATGGCCTAATGGGAATAGTTGAGAAATTCAAAGGAAAATTCTCAAAAGAGAGAATAAACCCTTAGATTCCTAAGAAGGCTCTCTTAATATATTCATTTTCTAAAAGTTCTTCGCCCGTTCCATGCAAAGTTATTCTACCAGTCTCCATTATATATGCTCTATCAGACACTTTTAAGGAATAATAGACATTTTGTTCAGCTAAAAGGATACTGAGTCCATGCTCTTTAAGATTCTTAATGGCGTTAAATAGATTAATTGTTAGCCTTGGTGAGAGGCCTTGGGTTGGTTCATCAAGCATTAATAGATTTGGGTTGGACATTAAGCCGCGGGCTATTGCAAGCATTCTCTGTTCTCCTCCGCTCAGGGTACTTGCCAGCTGGTTCTCCCTCTCCTTCAATACTGGAAAAATCTCGTAAACAAATCTTAACATCTTCTCCTTTGATTTTTCCCCTCTAGAGGTATAAGCGCCTAAAAGGAGGTTCTCTCGAACACTCATGTGTGCAAAGATTTTTCTATCTTCGGGTACAAAAGATAGTCCTAAGTTTACAATTTTGTGAGGCGGAAGATTGCTTATCTCCCTGCCATTAAATATAATAGTTCCAAAGGACGGCTTTAATAAACCAGCAATTGTGCTTAAAAGTGTTGTCTTGCCAGCGCCATTTGCGCCTATTAATGATACTATCTCCCCTCTTCTAACTTCAAGGGAAACATCCCATAAAACCGGGATTACCCCTCGTGAGACATTGAGTCTATTAACTTCCAGCATACGCTTCACCTAAATAAACTTTAATGACTTCTGGTTCCCTGGCCACTTCTTCAGGAGTTCCTTCAGCTATTTTATTCCCGTAATGAAGAACGATAATCCGATCCGAGATCTCCATTATCGCACGCATGTTATGCTCAATCATAAAGATGGTGATACCGTCTCTGCTTTGGAGGTCATTAATAATTCTGAGTGCATGCATGGTCTCCATTGGATTTAAACCAGCCAAGACCTCGTCTAGCAGTAAAAGTTTCGGCTTAATGGAAAGCGCTCTTGCCAACTCAAGCATTCTTTGATCAAAAATCGTTAAGTTTGATGCTAAGATATTACTTTTCTTTTTTAACTCGAGTCTCTCCAATATCTCTTCTAAATCCTTCTTTATGTCTGATACTTTATTTCCTTCAGCACGCCCAAAACATGCCGACGCAAAAAGGTTTTCATAAACGGTCATATTGGGAAAAGGTTTCGGTATCTGAAATGTTCTAGCAACTCCCAATTTACAAATCTTATACGGAGATAAACCAGTTATATTTTTTCCCTCAAAGTATATCATGCCAGAATCAGGCTTAAATGTACCAGATATGACATTAAAGAGCGTTGTTTTTCCAGAACCGTTTGGTCCGATAAGACCAACTATTTCACCTTTATTTATGTGAAGACATACGTCGTTTAGAGCAACAAGCCCACCAAAACGCTTGGTTACATTAATAACCTCAAGAACCTTCATGAAGCTTCCCCTCCCCAACCTTCCTTATCATAAAATACTTACTCCTCAAAAATTTTAAATTTCGCGTCAGCGAACCCAGCTTTACGCATATTTCGTATCCCCTAAACCCCACAAAAATAAGAGATAAATATAGCTTTAATTATTAAAAATAAAAGTCTTAACATAAGTTGGTTGAGTAGTATGATAGTGGAGAAAATTGTTTATTTTGAATCTGGCGGAAGGCACAATACTGATATTACGCTTAGCTTAGCTAAAGAGAAAGCTCTTGAAAAAGGCATAAAAAATGTTATTATAGCCTCAGTAACTGGCTTTACTGCTGAGAGGGCGCTAGAGATCTTCAAGGATACTGACATTAAATTGACTATTGTGAGCATAAAGGGTCCGCAATTTCCAGGTTTTCCAGAGGATTTACAGCGGAAGATAGGGCAAATGGGGCATAATTTCTGTTATGCCTCTGATGTTAAGTATGAGTTCCCAGAGGTCGTCCAAGATACATTACGTAGGTTCTGTGAGGGGCTTAAGGTTTGCGTTGAAGTTACTTTAATTGCAACGGAGATGGGCTTTATAAGACCGAAAGAAGAAGTTATCGCTATTGGCGGAACTGGCAGACTTGGTTACGAAAAGGGTGGGGGAGCGGATACCGCAATCATTATTGAGGCAATAAGGAGCAAAGACTTCCTTGAGTTAGAGACAATATTCGGCAGGAAAGAAGAGAGAAGGAAAATAAAAGAGATAATATGTAAACCGAGATGAAGACTCGGTTAACTTAGGTTATGCCGCCCATTTTTCTTTAGATTGTTTAGGGCCCCAGCTTTCCTACTAGGTCATTTAGTCGGATCATTACGGCATTGCTGTCTTCTCCCTCATAAATCCTGGAGGATCCAAAAAAAGTCCTTTCACAATCCTCCATCCATCGAGAATCCAAGAGCAGGGCGTCTCAATTACCTTCTTGAGATTTTTCAAGTCTCTTGCCGATATTCCCCATGTATATGATGAAGAGAAATGAAAGTTTTATGGATGCTTATCCCCCACGGTTTGTTTACATTCAGGCTTAAGTTATATGGCACTGCAAGCTTTTGAGCTTTCCGACCGCTGTAGTCGGATCCGCTTAAGTTATATGGTGCTGCGAGGCCGCCACCCTCACTGTCTCAATGAGTCTGCCGGCATCGTTTGGTCTAGCTCCTCTACTCAATATTGTTTGTTGTTCCGAGGAGTTTATTGCTGTCCTCATATTTATAGCGCTTCTCACAGTAATAGTCTATAAAAACTACGGAATCATCTTCTAAGCCCCTGAGAACCTTTAGTTCTCTATGCTTTAGGATTAAGAAGGAAGGCACTTTATTTGCATTCTTGCTAAACGCTACAATTCAGCCTTCTATGAAAGAATCTGAGAGCTATTTAGTCTCATATATATGAGGCAGGTAATCACCGGAATATTGGAGACGGCAACCAATTTAAGCTGGGCTACTCTATCTTAATCTCGTAGCCCCTCTTTCTTGGAAGTGTTATCTCCAGTATGCCCTTAACATATCTGACTTTTGCACCACTAATATCAACTGGAACCGGTAATGGCACTCTACAGCAGAAGCATGTGAATTCTCCTCTCCTATGAGATACGCCTAAATCCTCGAACCTTATCTTAACCCTCATCTTAGCAGTGATTTCTATAAGGTCGTCCCTTATACTGCTTATTCTTATACTCTCCGGATCGGCCTTTGGTAAATCGGCGGTCACGATAACCCTATCATGGCTGACATGAACATCGCATAAAGGTTCGAGTGATTGTGAACTAATATCCCAGCTAGGTTTCTCTGTAACCCTCTCAAAAATCTCATCCGTTAAGGCTTCAATTTCCTCAATATATTCGCGTAGTAGGTCAAAAATCGATCTCCGCCTTCTTACGCTCACTTCCGCACCTCCCATACTAGCACCTACCTAATATAGAAGCTTGGGACATCATATTCATGAGATTTTTTAATCTTGGCAAGCTCAGCCTGCGTTCTCCGCATCATATCCCTCATAGCCAGACGAACTTCTTCTCCCCTCTCTATTAGCTCGGATACGTCAACATTTATGTTTATTATTCTGTTAAGTGTCTGTATTACCATAGATGATGCCTCTGGATCGGGATAATTATAGAATGTTTCAGCTAATAAAGCTGCTGCCGGTATCTTCTTATCCATGCAATACTTTAGTATTAAGGCTTGTGGGCCGACTATGAAACCCCTCTCAATGATTTCAACCTCATTATCTTTTAAAGTCTTTAGCATGTTCTCGTCTGATGCGGCCCCAAAAACTCTAACCTTCTCAATCTCATGCCTATTTGGAACTGGAATCCCACTTAAAACAAATACTTTCTCAGCCTTTTTCCTCCACACCCAGTCCACTATACTCCTCACTAATGGGTAAAGTGTATCTGAAGGGATAGCTATTTCGGAAGTTAAGACCGCGATCCCCCCACCCTCAAAAATCCTTACTGGCGACTTTGGTAAACCGCCCTCAAGTATAATTACTGGTGGGAATAGATCTGTTTCCACGTAAGCCGCCTCTCTAAGATTTAGCTTCGAGATTATATGTGTTGCCGCAATGACGCCAACTAAACCAACATCTGGTAAACCGCAAACAACTGTGAGACCTTCAGAAATATCCCTAATCTCAACAATTTTAATCTCATTATTGATGCCCAATATACTCCCTCTCCTTAATGTTCCCTGAAGCAAATATTAAACTTTTGTAATACGAAAACTACTTAATTCTCCTCAGCGCCCTTACCCAATAATTTTATTTGATAAAGCCCATATTTTAGGGTTGACGATAGCTCCTAATAGATAGATTTTATGGATGTTTAGTGTATTTCGTGATTGATGAGTGGAGCGCCAAATGGGCTTACGCCCAATATGTGGTGGTCACGCGCAGGATGAGGGAAGTCTCCGTTGCCACAGAAAGCCCCTAATGAAATAATTGAGGGGGAAGGGATGAAAATCCATAAATCCCACAACAGCTTCTAGGATCTTTTAGGGTAGGCGCTCAAATAAGTAGATTTAGACATGATTGCGTAGAATATTAATTTCTCTAAATAAGCAAGCTAAAACTATTTTCTTTAACCGATGAAAATTAATGAATGAAAGGGTTTTTCAGAATGTGAATTTTGATTTCTTCATGGAATTGGGAGTGTTCTTGATCCCCGTGTTAACAGAATCTCTCATAGTTTTTAGCTTAAGTGAAACTTTATCAAAGAGGTTCTCGTATATCTTTAGGGCTTTTTTGAGGGCGTCTTCTTCGCTAATTCTTCCAAGCTCAACCTCACCCATTAGCT
The DNA here is from genome assembly GCA_018396405.1 of Candidatus Bathyarchaeota archaeon. Taxonomy (GTDB): domain Archaea; phylum Thermoproteota; class Bathyarchaeia; order Bathyarchaeales; family DTEX01; genus DTEX01. Next base: position 29,858 of record JAGTQD010000004.1, on the reverse strand, counting down.
GTTCAACGTAACGTCTTGTGTCTGGCGTAACGAGCCGCTCATCTACATCCTTTAATAAATTCACTAGAGCTTCACCTAGATCACTTAAATAAAAGGATTTACGCTTTTTTTCAGCATAGCCCCTCTCAACAATTATCTGCGGATAATCAGCCCTCGTAGCGTCCGTCCCAATAAAATGCTTTTCCAAAAGACTGAGTAGCTCTGACTCCGTCAGACGTGGCGGGGGCTTTGTCTTCTTCTCCTCCAGTTTAACCTCAACGATGGGTAGCTTTTCACCTATGTGTAGCTGAGGAATCCAAAGGGTGTCTTTTGGTTTAAAGTATGGAAAAATCTGATAGAAACCTTCATCAACAAAGTATCTGCCAGCCGCACCCAACTTTAGACCATTTATGTCAACTCGTAACCTCCACTTTTTTAAGATTGCATTCTTGCCGACAACGTTAGCGATGTATCTTCTAGCGATGTATTCCCAAACTTTACCTTTATCATCAGACCATGGATAGTATGCTGTCGGATATATTGGTGGATGCGCTCCATCATTCTTTTTACCATCTCTAGGGCTATAATTCATCATATTGATGTATTTGCCCAATGGCGTTGAAGATAGCATTGAAAGTATTGATCTATGATTAGTGGTTAACCACATATTTGTCTCTGTTCTCGGATAGCTTATATAACCATCACCATAAAGAGACTCCGCCAAAGACATTATTTTAGCGGCGCTTAAACCAGTAATCTTAGAGAGATCTTGAAGCATTGAATCTGTATCGGTTGGGAGAGGCTTTTGTTCAATCTCATCTATGAGCTGAAAGTCCATAACTAGGGCGTATTTGGCCGTTTTGGCTAAAGCGTATGCTTCTCGAGACTTATTACTGTCTTTAATTGGTTCAGAGGAAACCTTAACTTTAACGCCATGAACATTTAAAACTACAGATAAGACATAATATTTCTCGGGCTTAAAATTTCTAATCTCCATCTCTCTCTGATAAACAAACCATAGTGTCGGCATTTGACATGAGCCCCAAGAAATTATGCTGTCGCCGTTACCCAGTTTCTTAGATAGGGTTAGAAGTCTAGTATACGCGGCACCTGTTATTAAATCGAATTTATGGCGAAATAGAGCTTTCCAAACCCAGTTCCATTTAAGGTCTGGCTCAAGGTTCTCCCACGCATGCCGTAGATCGCTTAATGTAACGGTATTGAATCTCATTCGGCAGTATTTTGGCATACTACCAAGGGAATCCTTAGCCACTAGAATAGACTCATATGCTATTAATTCTCCCTCAGGATCGTTATCAGTAGCTAAAACGAGAATCCCAGCTTTTTTAACAGCCTTCACTAGTTCTTTATATGTGTCTTGATCCCTAATAGTCCATTTTACTGGAGCATTAAAGAGTTCACGTGGATCAACACTTCTCCACCTAGAGTATTGTTCAGGAAAATCCAGCTCTAAAATGTGCCCTCTGAGAGCAAGAGTTGGTGGTGGCGGCTTTATTGCCAACCGAATGTTTTTTGCGACGGAAGGTTTCTCCGTAATCACAAGCATATATAATTACACCAATAATCCAATATAACATTAATTTCTGTTTTCTTAAAGACAGCTATTATGATCCAGTATTTAAGGAAAGGAGCAATATATTTCTGTCAATTTACTTTGCCAATGTTTCCCAAAGCCTAAAAATTTCATCTGCGACATAGACATCATCAATGTAGGTTATCGATGAGTCCTCCACGATTTCAATAAGGTGGCCAGTATATTCTTTAACTCTCCCGATAATATTAGCGTTAATATTGAGAGAATTTAGAGTCTTAATAGCCTCCTCAATTTTCCCGGGCGGGACAGTTGCTATTAAAGAGCCAGAGCTAATCAACCGCAAAATATCCACGTTAAGCGCCTTGGCAACAGTCTTTGTCTCCTCAGATACTGGAATCTTTTCTGGCCACAGATCAATAGTTTTCCTTGAAGCATAGGCTATTTCAGCTACCCCTCCAAGTATGCCTCCCTCCGTTGGGTCATGCATGGCTGTCACTAACCTTTTTTCTGCTAGGGCTAAAGCCTCCTTAACAACGCTCACTTTAGTTAGGAATCTTGAACCCTCCCTGAGTATCCTCTCACTGACGCCTTTACTTCTTAAAATATCAGCGAAGTCTGTGCAGAGTATCGCTGTTCCCTCGAGCGCCGCCATCTTACTCATAAGCAGATAATCCCCACTCCTCGCACCAGAGCTAGTGACAACCTTATCCCTTTCGGCTAAGCCGATCGCCGTTGTGCCAGCCAACGGCCTATTAATTCCATAAGTCTTTTCAGTATGTCCCCCCACAACCATTACACCTAACTCTTTAGCCGCGCTGTCTATTTGAGCCATGATCCCCTCAAGAAGACCCTCAGTAGAACTTTCTGGGAGAAATAGAGAGATCAGAAACCACCTCGGCTTAGCTCCCATAACAGCTATATCGTTAGCGGCTATATGAACAGAAAGCCATCCTAAAAGACTACTTGCACCGCTAATAGCATCGTTGTGGACTACTAAGGCCATCCCACCGCCAATATCTATTACCGCGGCATCCTCGCCAACAGCAGGCCCAACGAGGACGCTTGGATCAAACGTGCCAAGCCTTCTATAGACAAGGCTCTCCATGATTTTAGGCGGCACTTTGCCTGGCATGATTACACCAACTGATAATTAATCAAGGATTCTAAAATAGGAGCCAAAAATATATTTACATTTTTGCACAAATTTTTGTTGGGTTAGATCTTGCCCAAATCTTTGATCTTTAAAGATAGGAATAAGCTCTCACCATATTATATTCCGAGGAGGCTTCCTCATAGAGACCAGCAGATAAATATGCTTTTATCGATTTATGAGGGTATGCTTGAGGATATATGGGGGGCCTATCCGCGCTTCATAGAGGTTGTTGGGCCTGCTGGGACTGGAAAGACATGCACGACTATTAGGTTTGGCGAGATTATTTCGGAGAGGGCACATAATAGGGGCATAAACCTGCAACACGTCTATGTAAATTGTAAGGTCGATGGGGCAACACGATATGTCCTATATAGTAATTTGGTGAAAAAGGTGACCCCAAAAATTTCAACTAAAAGCCTAAGCCCTGAAGAGATGATAAGACAATTAATCAATTACCTAAAATTTGAAGAAATATTCCTGATAATAACTCTTGACGAAATAGACTATTTTGTCCAAATTAATCCGAAAGAGCATGTGATATATGATTTGACGCGAATACCGGAGATGCAGCCCGGCACACCTATACCCATAATCGGCGGGATATTTGTTGCGAGATCTCTTAAATGGCATGACCTTTTAGAGCAGGGGGAGAGGTCTACGCTTGGTAGGGGGATAATAGAGTTTCCAAGATATACTAGTAGGCAGATTAGAGATATATTGGCGGATAGGGTTAAAGAGGCCTTTCAGCCAAATGTTGTTTCAGATGAAACCCTCGACTTAATAAGTGATATAACTGCTAACCCGCCTATTAATGGCGACGTAAGGATTGGGCTTGAATTACTCTATTACTCCGGGATACTAGCCGAGAATACTGGCTCAATAAAAGTTACTCCCGAGCACGTTCGCAAGGTTTACAGCGAAATAAACCCGACAATAACGGCTGAAGATATATTGAGCCTAGATAAAGATAGCAGAATGATACTCCTTGCCCTTGCAAGAGGGCTGAAAGCAAGTAAATCAGCTTATATAAGCTTGAGGGATCTCAGAAAATTCTATAATATCGTCTGTGAAGAATATAATGTCAAGCCAGTTGAGGAGGTTGAGGAACGAATTCAGGATCTCATTTATCGTGGAATAATAGATATGAAATCATTATTAGAGATAGGAATATCGGGCGCGGCGCTCATAGACCTAGAAAGATTCCTCGATAATTTGATGAGACAATTAGAGCAAAGTGGATAAGGGTATGAGAGAAAAAGGAGTTAAGAAGGATGCTCTGGAAGAGCTCGAGCTAGGTCTTGGTGGAGGGAAAAAATTTAGAGTTTTAGTTTACTTGGCATTAAATCCAGATAAAGCCTTTACAAAGTATGCTCTCACCAAAGCTACCGGACTTAGAACACCATCTATAGATAGATACCTTAAAACGCTCGTAAAAATAGGCTGGATCAAAGAAAACCAGTGTGAGCCGAGGACATACCAAATAAACCTAGAAAATAAGACAGCTAAAATTTTAATAGAATTTCTCTTAGAAGCGCTGGGCGCGTCAGCCCTTCAGACCCCCTCCCCCACTAATCTTTCACAGATTCCTTAAATATATGTGTAAACATGAATACATTTTGGAGCGTGTCATACCAGGATGGAAGACTTGGAAACGTTAGATGGTGTGGGGCCGACAATAGCCTCTAAACTTAGGGCTGCGGGCTTCACGACTATAGAGGCTATAGCCGTAACGCCCCCAATGGAGATAGCTGAGAAAACAAGCATAGGGTTAAATACGATACTTAAGATCCAAGAGTCGGCACGTAAGATGTTATCGGCTGACTTTAAGACCGCGCTGGAGTATTATGAGCAGAGAAAGAACATGAGGCGCTGCACAACTGGGTCAAAAAAGCTGGATGAAATACTTGGTGGTGGGGTAGAAACGCAGGCGATCACGGAGTTCATAGGTGAGTATGGTTCTGGAAAGACTCAGATATGCATGATGCTTTCAGTTACAGCTCAGCTGCCATATGAAAGGGGCGGGCTCGAGGGTAGAGCAGTATTTATAGATACTGAGGGGACATTCATGCCTGAAAGGATATACCAGATAGCTTCTAGCCTAGGAATCGATCCACATGAGGCTGCTAGCAATATTCTTGTTGCAAGGGCATATAATAGTAGCCATCAATGTTTGCTTATAGATAAGTTGTTCACGATATGCCCGGAGAATAATGTAAAGCTTGTGGTGGTCGATAGTATGATAAGCCACTTTAGAGGAGAATATATTGGGCGTGAAACACTTTCAGAGAGACAGCAAAAGCTGAATCAATATCTCCATAAGCTTCTTAGGCTGGCTGAGGCATATAATTTAGCCGTCGTTATAACTAATCAGGTTCAAGCCAATCCGGCAGCCTTCTTCGGCGATCCCACGAGACCAGCTGGCGGACATATAATGGCTCATGCATGCACACATAGAGTATACTTAAGAAAAGGAAATAAAGGGATTAGAATCGCCAGAATAATTGATAGTCCATACTTACCTGAGAGAGAATGCTGCTTCATGATAACTGAGAAAGGAATAACTGACGCGGAAGAAGAATAATGCCAAGAGGACGCTCAGACGTTAATTATATTATAGCTAGCAGCCTTTCTAAGCCTGTTCATCACCGCTAAGCCTAGATTCTCCTGCGGGAGACCTTCAGCGATAATTAGATCTACACCCTCATTATCGAGCTCTCTAAGAAGCTTAAACAGGTTTCTGGCCACGGAGGCTAAGTTATTCCTGCTCCCCATAGACTTCACTATACCCAAATTATATTCTTTCATGCTTTCGTCTGTAGCGAGTATGCCAACTTTCTTTCCAGCCTCAATATAATATTTAGCCAGCTCCCTAACCTTCATGATCACAGATTTTAGTTCACCCTCGACAACGAGCATTTCAGCCTTGGGGGCATAATGCTTATACTTCATTCCAGGAGAGCGGGTACGCTCAATGTGAACTTCACTCTTGGCTACCGCGGCTGGGTGTATACTAACCTCTCCTAAAACTGCCTTTAGATCCTCGTAAGTGACTCCGCCAGGCCTAAGTATCTGCGGTGGATTACATGAAAGATCGAGAACCGTCGATTCAACCCCTATATTTGTTGGCCCAGCATCAAGTATAGCATCTATCCTGCCAAAAAGATCCTGAAGAACATGTTCAGCTAATGTCGGGCTTGGCCTACCAGCAAGATTGGCGCTCGGTGCGGCTATTGGCCTTCCCGCCTCCCTTATCAAGGCCAGAGCAACCTCATGCTTAGGCATCCTTATAGCAATTGTATCTAGGCCGCCAGTTGTCACCCTAGGCACAATATTTGAGGCTTTTAGGACAAGCGTTAGTGGACCAGGCCAAAAGATATCTATGAGTTTCTCTCCACTTTTAGGAATGTCAACAGCAAGCTTATAGACATCTTCTTTTCTGGCGATATGAACTATTATTGGGTTATCCGGCGGCCTCATTTTTGCAGCATATATTTCTTTAACGGCGTCGGGATTTAAAGCGTCCGCTCCCAAACCATAAACGGTTTCTGTTGGAAAGGCTACCAGACCACCCCTGCGTATAATATCAGCTGCTATTCTTATCTTGTCTGGCTCAGGATTCTCCTTACTAACCTTTATAATTATAGTTTTCTTCATCAACCCAAAAATAAATATGCCTCCTTTAAATATATTTGGAAGAAAATTACTAGGTGACATTGTTGGCTGAGGTTGGCTTAAGCGGGTATTTCAAATTTTTACATAAATATTCAAGGATTGAGGAAGTGCTAAGTGATAAGGATTTGGCTTCTCTCGGAGACGCATATATAAATTTCGCCTATTCATTAGCTTTATCGAAGAGCTCCGGCAAGCCAGCTGGGCGGAAACTAAATAATTCTATTTTATCCTTAGCCTCACGAAAGTCTGGTATAAGAAGAATGCTCTCGCATAGGGTGAATAAGCATGAGCAAGCGAATGCCGCTGAAGCATTGATAGTTTACGGCTGGCTTTCAGGCATAATATCTATTAAGGAAACCGTCGACATACTGGCATGTGAAGGCGATTTAGCAGATAATATTAGTATACTATTGAAGGTAATTTTAGAGAGAATTAAGGGGCATGCTAACTTTAATTTGAACTCACTTCATGGTATTCCTTAAGGGTTCTTTCAAACTCTTCTTTAAGAGCTCTGCCTCTCTCAATAATTTTTATAAGCGCCTCCCTCAAAGCATCCTTTGGCTCTTTATTCCCTTTTGTCCTCACCCTTAAAATTGGCTTTCCTACTAATGGATGAGGAATCGTGTAACCCGCAAATTCAACTTCGTCATCCTCAAGCAGAACTGATTCAAGAAGATTACATAGAGTATGCCCCTCTCCATCAATTTCAATTACAACCTCATTTTGCTTCTTTTCCAACACCTTTAACTGCACCTCAATCACCCCTTAAAGATTAGTGGTGCCATAATCTGATGCAATCTTCCTCGTCTCAATATTTCCGCATTCCTCGCAATACAATTTTTTCTCTCTTTTAGATTTTAATCCTAATATGCCACCACATTTAGAGCATAGTGCCAATATTATGCCTAAGTTCTCTCCTTTCGTGGTTAGAAAATATGTTCTATTTATCTCGCTTATAACTTTTGCGCGCACTATATCACCCACCTTAAGTGCATCTAAAATATCTTTAGTAAACTTTACATCAACATCCGAAACATGCAGAATCCCCGTAAAGAAGCCTGAGAGGAAATATTTTTCGATCTTGAATATCCTTATGAAAGCCATGGCTGTTTGAATATTCCATACATAACCTATGACTGTGTTTCCAACTCTTGGCGCGCATATTCTGCGAGACACTGGCTGGATTGAGACTGTCCTACTCTTTGGATCGATCGAAAGAAAACCAACGTTATTCGCATATATGATGCCATCAGCAACATAAGTTCCATATCCAGGTATAAACTCCTCTATCACACATATCTTATCTCCAGGTGTAACGAAGCGGTCACCTTTCTTCTCCTTTAACATGACCTGATGATCCAGCCACCCTTTTCTTATTCTTTTCTAATAAGGAAGATCTTAAAATATAGTTTTGCCTCATGCTACTAGTCTTTATACGTTTCACTTATTATTCTATAGAGGGCTGCTTTAACGTTATAGTATTTCTTCCTATGGAATTTAAATATCCTTTTTATGACTATATCTATGTTATAAATGCGATCTATGACACCACCCAATTTTGGAATGGTGCTGCTTAAAAAGTCTTTCACAGACGGGCTTCTTTTGTGCACCAGATATACTACATTTGAGATTTCCAAAGCCTTCTTTATAAAATTTATATCTGCACCTTTATGCCAGCTTCCAAAGGGTGGATTCATCAACGTTGTTTCAAAATGCCCACTTACGCAGCCTATATCTCCATTAATAAAGTCAACTTGGACACCAACTTTACTAGCATTTTTTATTGCGACTTTTATGGCCTCCCTATCAATATCGACCCCAACAGTCCACTCTGCGCCGAATAAAGAGGCAGCTATCGCTAGGATGCCTGAGCCGCAGCCAAGGTCAATAACTTTTTTTCCACGTATGTCATCATGTTCATATGCCGCGATATAAACTATTGTGGCAGCGCTTTCAGAGTCAAGTGTATAGCTTTCCCATCTAAGTTTCGGGTTTGGGATAGGTTCCAGTTGCGAAAGAAGAATAGCTATATGCTTTCTTCTCAGCAATTTTCGGTCATCCTTCACTCTTAAAATATTTATAAGAGCCCCGCTCTCAAATATTCTTCCCACTTCATTCTTCCGAGGGCGACGAGAGTTTCTCTGGGAGTTAAAACTGGTTTTGGAAATATTTTTGTCTCGTAGAGGGAGATTCTCGGACAAGCTGTATTTACGTAAGCCTCAATATCAACGAAGTCTCTCAAGGTTTCAGGTGTTATTTCCCTCATAGACAATAAGATAGCCCTTTTTCCGCAACCTTCAATTTCCTTCTTCAATTTTATTGCTGTTTCAAAGTTTCGCTGCCCAAATTTTAGACCAATTATTACCCCCCATCTCTTGGCATCCGAGGCCTCGCATATCTCCATCCACCGCCTATTTATTATAAGCCTAGCCTTATCATCAATCCTCTCAATCTTCCCAGAGAGGGGATCAGCTATAAGTGTGGGTTTCATTGTAGCCAGAAAAATTCCAACGGCATGAAATAGCCCAGATCCAATGAAGAGGAAAGCGTCCACTATGCTTGATATCGATTTACAGTTCCTGTAATCGCAGCCTAAAACTTGACCTGGGTATTTTAAGCCCGGTTCATTTCCAATATATACGCTTTTACCAGATCTCTCTAAGATCTCTCTAGCCTCATTTAGAGAATCAACATGCTGGACGGTTGAGACTAATCCAATCTTCTCCCAGCTTTTAAGATAACTCAGAGACTCCTCAATTACTCCTCTAACATCGATTGATGCCTTTGCCTCAATATAAATTACTGGTATGGTATCTTGTTGTCTGAAAAGATCTATTTCAGAGTGCCCAAAATGTATTAGCAGGTCAGCTGACAATATTCTAGCTTCATTAAGCGCTAGGTCGCACGCGCCATAACAGGGATCTGCAGAAATTATTGCTAGGGCTCCAGCCCCCTCTACGATCGAAGATACTTGGAGAGCTTTAGACCTAAGGCCTTCAGGCAGCTGTACTAAGACCTTGGAAGGCTTTCGTTTAATAATTTCACTTTTGATCCTTTCTTCCTCTAGATTAAATAACCCCGACAAAATCGCCATGAAAATCTCCGTCAATGCAAATAAGGATTATTTTTCGTCGTCGAGGGGTATCTCCAGACGTGAATCCTTCTTAATGCCTCTACCAATCGCATTTTCAAGCAATATGCGCTGTTCTATCGAGGCTACAAGCTTCCTTGTTTGTATAACGGCATCCGGATTAACCGATATACTATCTATCCCACATCTAACTAAAAACTCTACGAAGTCTGGATATACGCTTGGAGCTTGTCCACATATGCTTACAGTCTTCCCATCCCTATGAGCCAGCTTAATCAGCAATTTAATCGCGCGTTTCACGGCTAGATCTCTTTCGTCAAACAAGTGCGCAACGGTCTCGTTATCTCTGTCGCAGCCTAAGATCGTCATGGTTAAATCATTGCTACCGATGCTATAACCATCAATATACTTATTAAACTTGTCCGCGAGTAGAATATTACTTGGTAACTCAGCCATTAACCAAATCTTGAAATCAGGGCCCCTCCTTAGCCCTTCTTCCTCCATTATCTTAATTATCTTATCCATCTCTTCAACCCGTCTACAGAATGGTATCATGACCCAAAGGTTCTTAAGACCATACTCCTCCCTAACTTTCTTGACAGATCTAATCTCAAGTCTGAACGCCTCAATATATTTTGGATCATAGTATCTTGAGGCCCCCCTCCACCCAAGGAGCGCTGAAGCCTCAATAGGCTCATATTTCTCTCCACCTTTTAGTCTCCTATACTCTGTGGACTTAAAATCGCTGAAGCGCATTATAACTGGTCTCGGATAGAAAGCAGCACAGATGCGACGAATTGCATTAGCAAGCTTATTCACAAATTCTTCAGCCCTACCAGTCTCAATCATATAAAGCGGATGCTCTCCTATCTCGCTAGACCAAATAAACTCCTGTCTCAGAAGCCCTACACCATCAACTGGCAAGGCTGCAACCTTCTCTGCAAGTTCAGGTTCACCTAAGTTCACATAAATCTTAGTCCCAGTAACAATATATTGCTCAGCAGGAGCCTTCGCAGATAAGGCTGCAACCTCCTCCTTAAACTCGACCTCCTCAACGGAGTACTCTTCAATAGCCCCCTCATATACTACGCCAAGATTTGCATCTACGGTTACAATCATTCCATCCTTAAGGACTTCTGTTGCTGGCGTCCCCTTAGAGGCGGTTCCAACGACACATGGTATACCAAGCTCTCTTGAGACTATCGCTGCGTGGCATGTTACTCCACCAGAATTCGTTATAATCGCGGATGCCTTGCGCATCGCTGGAACCCAATCTGGAGCAGTCATCTCCGCAACAAGTATTCCGCCCCTCTGGAAACCGTTAAGATCCTCAATCGATTTAATAATATGGACCTTACCAACAGCCATGCCAGGTGAGGCTGGAAGACCATAAACCAGTATTTTCCTCTCCCTCGCAATTGTTGGTTTTTCTTTAACCTTCTCCTTAAGGGACCAAAATGTCTCAGGTCTAGCCTGAAGTATAAATATTTTATTTGTTCTCTCATCCAAGGCCCACTCGATATCCATAGGTTTACCATAATACTGCTCGATCATTATGGCATATTTAGCAATCTCCTTAATCTGCTCGTCTGTAAGAACTTGTTTATCCTGCAGCTCTAATGGGACAGCTTTCTCCTCAGTCCCACCATTAGGTTTCCTCGTTAACTGAACGGTCTTTTTTGGAACTATCTTCTTCACGATCTCTAAGTCTGCCTTTCTAACATAATATTCATCCGGCGTTACTTTTCCTTGAACTATATACTCGCCCAACCCATAACTAGCTTCTATTAGAACAGTACTTCTATCACCAGTGGTCACATCAAGCGTAAATGCTACTCCGCTAGCCTTACTGAAAACCATTAGCTGAACAATCGCGCTTAACGCTACGGCCATGTGATCGAAGCCTTTCTGAGCCCTGTAAAATATTGCTCTGTCAGTGAATAGGCTTGCATAGCATAGCTTTATTTTTTCGAGAACCTCTTTCGCTCCTCGAACATTAAGATAAGTCTCCTGCTGACCAGCGAAGCTAGCATCTGGTAAATCCTCAGCCGTAGCTGAGCTACGAATCGCGACGGGTGGATCCTCTTCACCAATCTTCTTAGAAAGCTCATTGTAGGCACTTATAATTTCTTCTTCTAAGTCCCTGGGCATATTGGCCGATAATATTATCTTCCTTATCGTCGCTCCGACTCTCTGAAGGGTCCCCGTATCATTCAAATCGCTTAGTTCTCTAAGGGTCTCGGCTATCTTCTCGTCAAGACCGTTAGCTTTTATATAGTATTCATATGCTTTAGCAGTTACTGCAAAACCGTAGGGGACTGGAACACCGACTTTTCTAACCATTTCGCCTAAATTTGCACTTTTACCGCCAACGAGCGGTATGTCTTCGACGCCTATTTCATCAAGCCATAATATATACTCCCTTCTTCTAGTCACTTTTCATCCTCTCGCGTCATTCGCCGCCCTGAGAATTAACTTGCTGACTAGAGATCTTTTCAACTGTTATTCTGCATGTGGTTGGAATCTTAGAGGCAGCCCTTCTAAGAGCTTCTTTCGCAACTTCTAAACCGCTTTCATCTACCCTAATGACTATTATCTCTTGATTCGGTTCAACCCGGGCCGCCCTACCAACAGGTTTACCAAAAGCTCTACGCATACCTTTCTGGAGCCTTTCAGCCTTCGCACCGAATATCATTTTATTCTCTCTTAAAATAATGTGTGGAATAGGAATAACCCGCATAAAGAACCTTTCACCGAGCATCTTCTGTAAATATCTGTTGGCTGCGACACGTGCTGCTTCGAGGGCATTATGCCTGATTTGAACTCTTTCATTTGCTACGAGTGAAACTTGGTAGGTATAGGTCTCTAAAGGCTTTCCTAGAGTATACTTTGTTATTTTTGGCTGTGGAATGCTATCAATATATTCTATTCTAGTATATGCCATACCCTTAACTTCTCTGTAATTTCGCGCCTTCATATTCTATTCCCTGAACTCCATTACTAAATTTTCATCAAAATATTTAAACCTTAGATATAAAGGTGTGGGTTAATTCAAAGCAAAATTAACTCGGTTAAAGCTAAATTAAATTTATTTGAAGGTTAATGGTCTATTCCTGAACCATATTTTAGCCAATTCATCGTAATTCTCAAAGACATTTTTTAAAATTGGAATGTATAGATTTATTTCTTCATCAGTCATATATTGGAATTGATATTCACCCGTATAGGGGGATGGGGCGCCCACTCTAGTTATAAATTCTATGTGCATGAATGGATCCCCACGCTTAATTGTTATTGGCTGTCTATCGTTGCTCAGATTAACTACTTCTAAGGCAAGTCTCCCAACAAAGCCGCTATGCACCTTGGCTGCATTAAGAAAAGATAGACCCATCCTACCATATTTACTCTTTGCCGTCAAATGTGCAACGATATTTGATGGAGTGAATACAATTTCATTCGATATGAGATTTTTATGCTCAAGATACTGTAATGTAACATCTTCTTTAACAGTCAAAATATAGCCATCTCCGTCGAGAAGATTAGGATCAAATGGATGAATACACTTATACTTCTCTATCAACTCCAGCAGCTTATCTCTACCAAGTATGCACATCTATAACACCCATCAAGATGGAAAACTCTTGAAATTTAAAACTTTCTCGAATACATAAACATATATGTAAAAAATATGTCAAATTAAAGATTAAATTTAAATTTCACTGTATTATCAAAATAAGATGGGCCGCTGGGATAATAATATGGGCCCGTGAAATCGGGCTCAAACCCGATTCGGGAGGCGTAGCATGGATAACGCGCCGGCCTTCTAAAGTGAACCTCAGACGTGAAGGGAGCTAAGGAGAGCCGGAGATCCCGGGTTCAAATCCCGGCGGGCCCGCCACTTTTGGGTTCGAGAACCATAAATAATGCGCCATTACAATTTTCCATTTTAAGATGTTTTGTCTCATTTTTGGCTTTAGGCCGCTCTTCTATTAGTGGATCCAATAAAAAGATTCGCACTTATGCGATGAGTGGCCAAATAATTTTAATTAAGATAGAGATTCTTACGAAGTCTAATTCTAAAATGATGCTAAAGAGAGCGCTGGATATGCCACAAGATATTTAGTTTTTTGAAGTACGCTGGGGAGAAGATGAAGGAATGGGAATAGGAATCAAGGATCTAAAAAGGGTTTTGAGAGTCCCATGTTTTAGATTCTACGATGTCGCGTCGAAAACCGAAGTTATAATGGGTGAAGGCACATTACATAACGTTAAAATCTTCTCATAGGAATGCAAGAAATATAGCTAAAGCAAGGAAATAGCAGCAATCATAAATAAATAATGGTAATCTTCAATTTTTGCAGAGACAATTGCGCCTACTGGGTAATCCCAGAATACCCGTCGATAACAATAGTCCTCACATTAATAGCACTACCACAACAATCATTACAGTATTATCGAAGAGAAAACTATGAAAGATTAAATGAATATTCTAAGTATTAAAAAGATGAGAGGAAGAATTTTTCTACACTATTAAAGTGATCTGCAGTCTTCTGCAAATCTCTTTATATCTTGTCTAATTGTTGCTTCCACCTCCATTATATTTTTATTAAAATATGATGGCCAAAATGGTTCGAACTTACATACTTATTGATCGTTAAAGGGAGATTCTAAAAAGTTTATTGAGACTGGAGAAAAGACGTAAGGTTAAGGGATAAACGATAACTGACGCGTCATACCTGCTTTTAGAGCGGGTTAGAGCCCACTGGACAAGGATGACCCTCAAATTTTTATATTTAAGTTAGCGGAGCAAAATTCCAATTAAGTAAAATAGACTTGAACTCATTTTAGTGCGAGTCCCCCAACTCTTTATTAACAGTTTCTAAGTATTAACTGATGATTTCAAACAAAGATATATACGATATTACTTTTTACATATAATATTTCGATTAAATATTTATTTAGTTTTTGAATATATACATTTGGTGATAAAATATGAAGGCGCTTGAGATAAGTCCGCTTGAAGGGAAGAGATTGAAAGTGTTTATTGTCGAGAAGGAGTATAGTGAACCATTCTGGATCACTAAGCCGATCTATGATAGATCTAGAAATTCCGTTCCATCCGCTTTCAAGCCATCAATAGCCTTCTGCGAATTTATTGAAAGACTCATTAACGAGGTCAAACCTGACTTTGCAACAGAGGAGCTGGGTAACCGGACATTGAAAGAGTTTGTGGAGAATAACGCTTTATATCAGGTCTTTAAAAAGAAAGATGTGCCATTATTCCCTGTCGATATCGATGAGCGTGCAAAGGAGAGCCTTGCATCTTTAGTGGATGAAAAGATAAGGTTAAGGGATGAGATAATAAAAGCTCTTGAAGAAATTTCTGATGAAAAAAGAGAAGCGAGGACATTCGAAGAAGAATTCTTAACCGCTTATTTACAGTATTTGCAGCAGGAAATTGAGGAAGCTGAACGCGAAATAAAGTTTTCTGTTAGAGAAAGATGGATAGTGATGGGGATTCTTGAGAATGCTAGAAAGATCGATAAAGAGGAGATTGTCTGCATACATCTATCTAGCCCGGAGCACGTAAACGGTGTCAAAAAGATTTTAGAATCCGTTGACGTAGAAGTAGAAGTAATTAAACCAGAGAAAAAAGTAATTTTTACAGAAAAAGTATCCTCAAGTGACCTCAGGGAATTATTGAGGGTAATGCAAATTCAAATTAAACCAGTAATTAAAAAGTCTACTGAGGAGGAAATTCCATATATATTATTCTTTTTGGATACAGATGAGAAAGCCAGCCCATTTGATATATGTATGGCCTATGACGCTGGCTTCAACATTGTTATCCCATATGAAAATGTATCTGCAAAAGATGCGAAGAAGATAGTTCAAGACGCAATCTTTTCAAGGGATCCGAAGGGAATTAGGCGGACATGCTTCTTCATTGGGGGAAAGGATATGGATAAGACTGAGGAAGTCTTTAAAGTTGTTCAGGAGTCAATGTTTCCGCCATTTAAAACGAGCATCATAATTGATCCTGCCGGAGCCTATACTACTGCAGCCGCCATGGTTGCTAAAGTTGAAGAGACTTTAGCTCGCTTAAGCCTTGGAGCCCTAAGTGGTAAAAGATGTACGGTTCTCGGGACTGGCGCTGTTGGAAGAACGGTAGCGATCTTATTATCTAGGCTTGGATGCGATGTTACGATAGTTAGCCCTAACCCGCAGCGTACAGACGGGGAAGAGTATGTTGTAAATTTATCAAATCTACTTAGAACAAGGTATAACGCTGAAGTTAAGGGGGTCTTCGCCCCAACTAGGGAGAAGAAAATGGAGGTTATTGAAAGGGCGGATGTGATCTTCTGCGCTGCTGGTGCTGGTATTCAAGTTATTGATAAAGAGATGTTAAACGCCGTTAAGACCGTTAAGGTTATAGCTGATGTTAACGCAGTTCCACCACTGGGCGTTGAGGGGATAAGGCTTGATGACGATGCAAAAGAGATTGTTCCAGGAGTATATGCAATAGGCGCCTTGACTATAGGCCGACTAAAATATAGGCTGGAGCAGGAGATTCTAAGAGAAGCTCGGAGAGCAGAGAAACCATCTATTTTTGAATATAACTACGCCCTTCAGCTGGCAAGAAAGATCCTGAGAGGCGAAGTTTTATCTTCAAAACTCTCTGTGACGCTAAGTTATCCTTCAAAAAAGAGGAAATGAAGGCACGATTTACCTATAGAGCCGATTAACCGCTATCTCGGCTATATTAGCTGCGTAGTCTCCTATTCGCAGTATACTGTCGCGTAAAGCGCAGCATGCGCATATCGTCTCTGCACTTTTTTCTTCCGTAAAAGATAGGGTTGCTATCTCTTCGTCTATTTTTCTTAGTTGACTTTTACATCTAGAGATTTCACTTAATATTTTTAAGTCTCCTCCCGAAAATAATGAGAACGCTTTTTCGTAAATAGATAGGGCATTATGACCAAAAGAGTATAATTTTTCCAATAATCGATCAGTGATCCTCTTTTTTCTTTCCTCAAGCATTATGATATGCTTTACTATATTTGTGGTCTGATCAGCAACATTTTTAATATTGTAGATCAAGGACTGATAATCAAGGCAGTCGATGGCGTCGAGTCCAAGATCGTTCGCTAGAGATGGATCTATAGATGCTCTTCGAATTAACCTTGAAAGAAAGAAAGTGAAGTGGTCGACTTCGCCGCCGAGAATATATACAGATCTGGCTAAATCAGTATCATGGTTTTTGAGGGCTGTAAGCGCGTCATGGCACATAGAACTAGAAACATTATACATCCTTGATACACTAGCCTTTACTGAACCCTTTGATTCATCCATGAGGGTCATTAAGCGGACTTCCCTTATATCGGCTTCCATGATGCGCATGTAGAGTCTCCGGGCAGTCTTTTGTATAACCCTTTGCTGTGAAGGTGTGAAATAATTTTTTGAAACAAGTTTAATTATTGAGTAACCATTAAGATAGCAGGCAGATATCTTTCTGGATATAAGAAAGAGATCCTCATCGGGCTCGATATGAAGAGTTATCTCACTCATCTCCTTTTCCTTTTTGAGGCCAGGATAAACTATTAAGGAGCGGTCTCGGCCAACGGCTACTGAGACTATGTCACCAGCCTTTAACCCGGCCAGCTGGGTCCAATATTTCGGAAGAGAAATCACTAATGAGGAACGCCCAAGAGACATAATCTTTCTTTGTTCCATATTGCATCATAACCTAAGGTAATATTATTAAAGACATGAAATATATACTTTTCACTTTAAATAAATATTGATATTGCCCTTAACGTATGTGGGAGAATAATGCAAAGAAGATCTTCATAATTTACTCAATACGTTATTATCAATTTATTTTCCCGCAAAAAGATTTATGTATTCCTTCACCTTTTCTTTTACCTTATTACGGGCATTTTCGCCAAGTTTGCGGAAGTCTTTTTCAGACGGATTAGCTCTCCATGTCTCTATAAAGCCATCTATGAATGCTACAGATAGTGCTGTTGCAACATTAACCTTTGCTACACCACCAAACTTAATGGCATCTAGCAGTGTTCCTTCTCCCTCTAAGAGGGGGATCCCCTTTCTTTCAGCATCCTTTTTTGTCCTGAGTATCCCAGAAGAACCATGCGAGACAAGCGGTATACGCACCCTCTCCTTTATGGCGATTAATAGGTCGAGCCTTATGGGCCATATATCATCCCACATTCCATGGATCGAACCAAATGCGGCTGCAAGAAAATCGCATCCAGTATTTCTAACAAAATATTCAGCATCCTCTGGCTTGGCCACTAAATCATCAAGAGATTTTCTTGTCCTCTCACGTATGATCCTCACAGCCTCGGCAGGAGGGATAGATCTTAAATAGGCTATTTCAGACTCAGTAAAATAGTCTTCTATTCTAGGTATCTTACCGATCTCTGCCTCAACTGGTACACCCCTAGCGTGGCATATTTCAACAACCTTTTTAGTTAAGCGGATATTCTCCTCCAGCGGTAGTGAAGAGCCGTCGAAGAGGACAGATGTAAAGCCCATCTCAAGAGCCCTCTTAATTTGCTCTATCTCGGTTGCATGATCAAGGTTTAATGCCACAGGCACGTCGGTCTCAGCAGCCGCGATCTTAACAATTCCAGCGGCGAGGGACCAGCCAGCATATTTCACGGCTCCTGGACTAACTTGAATTATCACTCCAACGGGTTCACCCAGTTCCTTGCTAATTTCTTCTGCAGCCCATATAATTGCTTGGGTCATTTCCATATTATTTGCGTTAAATGCGCCGACGGCTTTTCCTTCTTTGAAAGCTGGTAAGAGTAGATCTTTTCCGTTAACGAGCGGCATTTAAACACTCACATAACATTTTGTGAAGCTATTTGTCTAAAGAGATATAAAAGTATATTATGCTCGTGCTCCTCATATGTTCAGCCACCCTCTATCTGGGGGATTATTGCAACTCTATCCCCATCGAATAATCTAGCATTCGTCCCACCCAGAAACTCTATATTTTGGCCATTGAGCGCTATTATTGTTCCAGCTTTTGACACTTTCTCTATAATTTTCTCACCATACTTTAAGGCAGCCGCCAACAATAACTCTTTAATCGTTGAGCCTTCGGGAAGATTAAAGGTATCCTCTTTAATTCCCAAAGCCTTTCTCAAATCTTCATCTAAGAACACTAGTTTTACTTTAATCATCTGCACCCTCACTAAGCAATATATTTTGCTGCAAAATTTAGGCCTAGTTCAAGAACCTTCTCCATTTTCGGCCTACCTTCATCGTCTAATCCCCTCTCCACATAGAATTCGTTGAGCATAGGTTCCAGCTCGACAATCTGTCCCTTAGCGGCCCCTTCGTTTAGTGGTTCCTCTAGGAACCTTTTGGGCAACATGTCATCTTTTCTTCTTACACCCATCCTTACGTTAAAGATCCTTTGAAGGATCCATATTCTCTCCCCAGCTCTCATTAAATCGTCTAATGATGTCTCCCACCCAGTCACCGCCGTGTAAAGTTGAGGGAGTCTCCTTAGCGGCACTCCGCCGAAAAGATATACGAACTTACAGAGTCCCAGAGCGTCAACTACACGGCATATATCCTGCATAACCTTAACTAAATGGGCTTTTCCCTCGATTGAGAATCCATCCACTTGCCGATCAAACCCTATATCCGGAAAAAGAATCCCTCTCGCCGGGAGCATGGAGAGCCCTCTTAAATGACAAGCCCCCCTTTCAGAAACCGCATACTGTAGTCCCATCTCTTTGAATCGATATGGGCTATGCATTGGGATCTCAAGCCCCTTAACATGCATCGCGTACCTCTCAGCAGCCTCACCTATTTTCTCAGCTGCTCTTTTCGACCCCTCACCCAATATGGCGCCGATGCCCTCTCTCCGACCTATAAGCTCAATAACCTTGATTATCGCGTCCAGGTTACCCCAGTTAAGCTCGATTCCTCCAGTATCGTCTTTAGTTATTATGCCCCTCTCGTAACATTCCATTGCAAAGGCTATTGTTGCGCCAGTAGATATTGTGTCAAGCCCAAACCTATTACATAAGTCGTTTGCTTTTGCTATGCTCTCTAAATTATCATTCATGCAGAGGGAGCCGAGAGCTGCTATAGTCTCATACTCTGGGCCATAACCTTCGAGGGGGGCGTAAGGCCCCTCACTTACTCTAATATATCTTCCGCAAGCTATATGGCATGCAAAACAAGCTTTTTTACCCACTAGAATTGTCTCAGCCATCCTCATGCCAGATATTTTCTCGGCTCCCTGAAACCTGCCCTTCGTCCAATTTTTTATTGGTAGGTTTCCCATCTCTTCAAAAGCTACAACACCCCTAGCAGTTCCATAATCGGAGAGAGCCTTTAAACGCTCTCTCGTAATGCTTATTATTTCCTTCCTTAGATCATTGAGAAGACCTGGATTAGCAACTTCTATATTTTTAGAGCCGAGAGCTGCTATAGCCTTTAGATTCTTTGAGCCCATAACTGCGCCCAAACCGCACCGTCCTGCAGCCCTACCATTATCGCTTATAATTGAAGATATCCTGACGAGATTCTCGCCAGCTGGGCCAATGCATACAACAGCAGCTTTTTTCTCACCCAAATCATTCTTTATGGCTTCGCAGGTTGTGTAGGTGTCCATGCCCCAGAAGCCGCTTGCATCCCTAATTTCGATGCTATCATCATGTATCCATAAGTATACTGGCTTGTCTGACGCTCCATCAATTATAAGCATGTCGTATCCCGCACGTTTAAGCTCGATTCCAGTATTAGCTGAGAAAACAGATTCGCCCCAAATGTTCGTTAGGGGGGATCTTGATACGACAATAGACTTACATGCTGCCGGAGCTGTGGAACCTGTTAAGACTCCTGTTAAGAAAATCAGCTTATTTTCTGGGCTAAACGGTTCCACAGCTGGATCTACTTCTTCAAGCATGATTTTAGATGCGATTCCAAGGCAGCCAAGCAAACTCTTTGCCAAAGATAAATCGAGATCCTCTATGTGAAATTTTTTGTTAGAGAGGTTAATTCTCAGTATTTTACCAGCATACCCACCAACCATCCTCTTCCCCACCAATCCTTGTTTAAATTTATTTTTATGGTCAGTCGCCAAATAATTTTATTGGTTGAAACCCCACGAATCGTCCATAACTATCATTCATTAATACTTACCATACTTTTTAACAAGCTCGATAACTCTTTTGTAATTTTCGAAGCTAACGTTCTTCGGAATAGAGTGGTCTGAATGGTAAATATATCCTCCACCCTCTTTAGCGACGGTTATTTTCCTTTTTATCTCCTCCTCTATTGGTCTTGGGTCGTCTATCGACATAAGCCTTGTATCTATTCCACCCATAAACGTAATTTTATCTCCATACTTCTCTTTCAGTTCTATTAAATCCATTCCAGCCTTAACTTCCAGAGGCTGTAGACAATCAATTCCCTCCTCAATAAAATAGGGTATGAGATCCTTAACCCGGCCGCAAGAATGTAGAAAAACGTACATTCCATGGCTATGAAAGAACTGGCACAGTTCTTTTAAAATCGGGTGGAGTTGTTCCTCAAAATGTTTTGGTGAAAAGAATAAGCCGTTTCTGTAGCCTAAATCGCAGTAAAGGAAGGCCCCGTCAAATTTGAAACCTCCTTTCATCATTCGCTCACACATTTCCATAACGAGCTTAGCGTCGGTCCGGTATATGTCAATAACCCAATCAGGCTCCTTGATAATCGCCCTTAATAGTCTTTCAGGGGCGATATATCTCTGTGCTCTATCATACCCTATTGTGGCGCCATACATTATGAATCGCCCACGACTATGCTCACGGTGGAAGTTTCTAAGGCCGGAGACCCAATCAACCCTATAATCATCAGCGATGAGTCTAGGCTTAATGGAAACCTCCCAGTCCTCTCTAGATTTGCATGGATAATCGATTATTAGGGGGGTTGTTGAATAATCTTTCCGGTTTTTTCTTACACCACCATATTGATCCCTTTCGACAATATATTCTTCATCTTCATGAAGCACGAGGATTGGAAAACGTGGGCTCGTATCCGCCTCAAAGATGCTGATCTCGAAGCCGAAGTAATCTTCTGGAGAAACTCCGGGAGGTAATCCTTCGCTCCTCCATCGGTCAATTGTTGCCTGCCAAATACTATCATGAATTGGGACGCGATCCGCCTCGTGGTGTTCTAAAATCCTTTTTATTCTTTCACGGGGTTTTAGTTCGCTTGACATGACTGATCAGCCCTATACAGCCACGATTTACATATATTTACGCCCTCAACAGCGTCTTTCGCAGCAGCATCAGCTCCAATCTTTTTTGCAAACTCGTCAGTTACGGGGGCGCCACCGATAATCACCTTAACATTATTTCTTAACCCCGCCTCCTTAAGCGCCTTGATGACATTTTCCATCTCATTCATGGTTGTTGTTAGTAATGCCGACATGGCAACTATATCTGGTTTATGCTCTCTGACAGCCTCAACAAATCTCTCTGGGGGTACGTCCACTCCCAAATCTATCACGTCAAAGCCAGATGCTCTTAATAGTATTGCGACAATATTTTTGCCTATGTCGTGTAAGTCTCCTCTGACAGTTCCAATAACTACCTTGCCGATTTTTTGGGCTTCATCACCTTTTAGGTAAGGCTCAAGGACTTTCATGCCCTCTTTAACGGTTTCGCCAGCCACGACTAACTCGGCTAAATAATATTCTCCTCTTTCATAATTTTCGCCAACAATTTCTAAACCTTTAGAAAACCCCTTCATTATAATATCATAAGCTGGGATCCCCGCTTTAATGGCTTCTAGGCATAATCTCTGAATGTTCTCGATATCAAGGTTCACAATTGCGCTCTTAATGTTGCCTAAAATCTCTTCCCAACTCATAGAATTCTTAATCACCATTCTCTAAATTTTTCGCTAATGTCTTCCCTATAATTTATAAGTTTCTCCCCTTTCCACTAGAATTATCTCACTGCCTAAGTCGCTTAAGAATCTGCTGAATAATTTTTGATGCTCACCATGTATTGGAAAGACCCTTTTTGGCTTCGTTGCTTCTAGATATTTTCTGAGATGTAACGGCGTTATATGCCCAGAGACGTGAATGTGATACTGCGGTAGGCCATAATACTCAAGCCAACTTATAAGCCTATTAAAGTCTACCTCCATCTCCTCATTAAATGGTTCCGACGCCGATAATATATAACAGCTTCCCGGGAGAGGGTCGATCTCAACAAGCCAATTTAGATTAAAGAAGGGTAAACACATAACTATCTCCCTTTGCCTCTTCGATATTTCCTGCGGGTCTATCACATCACAGCAATCTATGATCTTCTGCTCCCACCGAAAATATTTTTTCTTCTCCCTCTGAAAAACTAAGACATCTTTAAGCCTCGGAGCATTTAATCGGCTATCTGAACTCAACATATATAATAGATAAGCTTGTTTAGGCGTAACTACAAGCCGTCTATTATTCTTCAATGCAATTTCATAGAATGATCTCAGTCTATCAACATCAGTGTAGGCGAAATCTGTTAAGACTAAACCACGGGTATTTCCGACCACCATATCAAGTTTCTCCATGACTTCACGTTCAGAGGAAACTTCAACCTCAGTCATATTTGTATGCTCACATATAACAGCCTCCGGCCTCTCTTTAGCCGAAGCGTTTAGGAAATCTTCAGTTAATTCCGGTCTCTGCCCATGTCTCCTAAAATCACCTGTATAGACGATTGGGCCGGAGGAAGTATAAATTATAAATCCATATGATCCCGGAACAGAGTGATCCACATGGACTGGCATGACTTCGAGAGAACCAATCCTTATACTATCCCCAGTACGGAATCTTTTAAACGTTATTCCTTTAAGATTAAACTCCATATCTGCTGGGCGCACTTCATTTAGGGCGTTAAGTATAATAGATGTTGTCTCACCACAGTAAACTGGTATATCTCTCCTCAAGAACGATATATGGGCTGAATGATCCATGTGGGAATGCGAGAGGAAGACTGCGTCAATATATCTTTCGGATTCATCAAAATAGTATACTCCCTTTAAGTTGGGCAGTAATCCCGTCTTAATCATCTCAATGCAATTTCTTGGCGAGAGGAAGGGCGTAGAGTAGAATTTGTTTCTCAAAGTGAAAGAAGCTCCAAAATCAAAGAAGATCCTCGTATCCTCATCCTCTATTAGGATTTTATTGCCGCCAACCTCATTCACGCCGCCATAGAAGGATATTTTAACTACCAATCTACATCTCTCCCAGTTTTAACTATACTCTAGCGCTTTCAACAGATTTTTGCATGAGTTTACTATAGCTAAAAGCGTATATGGTGATGTAAAAAAACTGAACACTCTTATATATTTAGGTGACAGGATCTTTTTAATGTTCTCTATATTTCCGCCTGATGATATATATCCATTTATAAATTCACTTACAATTTCCTCAATAACGTTTGCTGGCAGTAAAATGTAGTGTCCTGAGTAATACAGAAATTCGGCTATATCCCATGCTTGGTCTCCACCTCTTTCCGCTTGCTCGAGGTCTACAAAAAATATCTTTCCATCATTTGCCACTACTATATTTTCGGGTTTGCAATCACCAAGAGATACACCCAACATATGAATCCTAGCTATTTCACATCCTATTTTTCTGACAACCTCAAGAAGATTTCTTTTTTCTTCTCCTATTGCATCACGTAACTGTTTAATCACTTTGGAGACCGTTATGCCCTCAATATATTCTTGAATAACGATTTTTTCTTCTGGGCTTACATAAATTATCGCTGGAACATTAATTCCATTAGAATATAAAAATCTGTTTATTGTGTATTCCCTCTCAAGCCTAGTTTTTCCAAGCACGGCGAAGTTTCTTGTTCCAAGAGTCCAAAGGGTTATTGGGAACCATTTCCAGCCATACCAATCCTTAAACACTTTAATAACAATCTTCCTCTCTTCTCCCCTGGAAAATCTTAAGATATATACGCTGTTAAAGGCCCCGCCCAGCTTTTTAATGCTATATGCGGCAGAAACAGAACCTTTAACAATAAGCTTCCTAACAGCTTCTTCCACACTCATTCTTTCACTAAATGGCATTATACCTAATGCTGTCGGCACAAAGATATGTTTTCTCGGATTCTCAAGTGCTCTTAGAGGATTTTTAGAGAGGTCTCCTAGATAATATGTCTTACATATTCTGCCCTCATCTAAAAGGGATTCCCTAATTCCTGGAAAAATTCCGAGGAGATAGCGGACTATATTAATTCTAACAGCATTAAATAGGCCCGCTAAATAGTATCCGCGTCTCCTCTTAGCTTTAGTAATATATTCATCAGATATCTTAAGGAAGCTCTCATCAACCGTGTAAAGAGATCCTTCATCAATAAGCTCCTTTATTACGACCCTAAATCCCCCAATCATTTTAGCAAGATTTCTTTCCTTTCGCTTTCCCCTTAGAATATTTATAAAGCGATAGGAGATCGGCGGGAAGAGGATTGCCCTACGCATAAAATACTCATACATGAAGTACTCAGGTTTAATCAAAAAGTCCCTTGACATTTCTGGGAAACCTAAGACTAAGTTGGTCAAGATATTATTTACAGTATTCTTTTTTACCCTGATCTCTTGGTCCCATAAATAATCCGCGCCTATAATCGGCTCATAAGGGGTTATAAGGTTTTCAGAGAATATTCCACCAAAATACTCATATTTAATATCTTTTTCGAAACTACTCTTGTTGACTACTAATAAGCGAACCTTCTTATCTGCTATCCATTCAGACCAGCACCTTAAAATAGTTCTTTTTGACTCAGTTATGGCTAAAACATCTATCGCGCTTTTTTCATCCGCATATCCTCCAGCATACGCCCCATAAACTAAACCAGCAAAAACATCAGTAATCTTATTATTCAGAAGTGAATGGAGTTCTCTCTTTAACTCATCACTTAAATGAATTGACTTTTCCTTAGATAATAACATGCTTCTCCGCAAATCTTGTTACCGTTTTACCCCAACAATTATATAGTCTCTTCCTCAGATATATATTGTGCATAAATTTTATGCGGAAGCTATCAAGACCGAGTATTGGATGCCTGGAGAAAATTATCTGGAGAAGATATTAAAGGCTATAGAGGGGAGGGTTTCTAACGGCGATATAATAGTCATCTCCGAGAAAGCAATTTGTGTGGCGAAGAAACTACTAATTAATGAAGAGAACATTAAGCCAAGTCTCCTTGCTCGCTTCCTAGCTCGCTTCTGGATGAGATTTGTTTGGGGATATTTTCTTGGGCCCCTATGCCACTTAAAGAAGAGAAATGTTATGCGTTTAAGAAATTACCCGCTCAGGGAGGGCGCAGCCCATAAGGAAGTCGCATTGAGATATGCTGGCTTTCTTCACGCTTTAATGTGGGGTTCTGAAGGCGGCATAGACGGAAGCAACCTCCCCTACGCATATGTTAGTCTCCCTCTAAAAAGTGCTCAACAAATTGCTGAGGAGATCCATAAGTACCTAAAAAGTAGGCTTGGAATAAATCTAGTAGTAATGATTGTTGACACGGATAAAACGTATTCCTTTAGAAATTTTCATTTCACACATAGACTGCGGCCATTAAAGGGAATACATACTCTCCTTGGATTTATAGCATATGTTGTTGGCAGATCTCTCAAACTTAAGCGTAAGCCCACGCCGCTTGCGGTGGCTGGCGCTATAATAGGTGTGGATTTAGCGCTTAACATAGCTGATATTGCCGAGAAGGCTAGAGGGCACGGATCAGGCTCCACTGTTTGGGATATGGCTGAGAGGTTTTGTGTAAGTCTAACTGGTGTGACATGGGATATGCTTAAAAGATTGGAGCATAAGCCGATAGTAATCATTAAATTTTTAAGACCTTAGTATAACTATTTAGGAAAAGTGAGAGTAGCTGTGGTGTGTCTCGAGAGAAAACTTGAAAAATTAAATTATTTAATTGAGAGACTTAAAGATGAGGTTTCAGCAGGCGCGTTACTAATTGTTGAGGGAGAGAAAGACATCGTTTCTCTTAGAGCCATCGGAATTAAAGATAATATAGTAGCTGTTAAGTCTGGTGGAAAAACCCTTCAGGAAATTATAGATGAGATCTCCCTCTCAGATAGAGAAATCATATTACTAACAGACTTTGATAGGAGAGGAAGAGAGCTTGCAATACGCTTATGTAGATCTTTTGAGGGGATGAGAGTAAAGGTTAATTTGAGGTTTTGGAGGGAATTATGCGGTTTGCTTGGCAACGATATAAAAGATATAGAGGGATTAGCAGTCTACTTGAAAAACCTAAGAAAGAAGGTTGAAAAGGATATATTTAATGACTGAAAAGAAAAATATATGTAAGAATAATGTTGATAAAGTTTCAGAGAAGTAAAAATATTATTGGTAGTTTGAGGTTATCCCGTTGCTTGGAGGTTATGATTAATGAGTTCGCATTCATCGGCAATAAAATATATAATCAGGGCAAGATTTGATGTTGATGGAATAGTTGAGAAGCCAGATGTTATTGGCGCAATCTTCGGTCAAACAGAGGGACTTTTCGGGGCGGAATTAGATTTAAGAGAACTTCAGAAGTCAGGTAGAGTTGGTAGGATAGAGGTTGAAATAACCTCGCAAAGAGATAACAAGACAACGGGGACAATAATTATTCCAACAAGTCTAGATAAAGTCTCAACAGCAATTATAGCCGCGAGCATTGAGAGTATAGACAGGATTGGACCATGTATAGCTAAAATAACTTTGGAGAAGATTGAGGACATAAGGGAGACTAAGCGAAAAGCTATAATTGAGAGGGCGAAGGAGATACTTCAGAAATGGAGTCTCGAGACGTTGCCAGAGACCGAAGAGATGCTAAAAGAAGTTTCAGAAATACTCAGAATGGCAAGGATAAGGGAGTATGGTCCGGAGAAGCTTCCAGCTGGTCCGGAAATAGATTCTGCGAAAGAAATAATCATTGTTGAAGGCAGAGCGGATGTAATAAATCTTGTTAGACATGGTATATACAATGTTATAGCGCTAGAGGGTGTTAAAATACCTGATACAGTCATCAAGTTAACTAGGGAGAAAGAAGCGACAGCTTTTCTGGATGGCGATCATGGCGGGGACTTAATTCTAAAGGAGCTGTTGAATGTCGCTAATATAAAGTATGTGGCTAGGGCACCTAGGGGAAAGGAAGTTGAGGATTTAACGGCTAAGGAGATTGAGGAAGCTTTACGAGCCAAGGTTCCAGTTGAGGAGATTCTTGAGCGGCGGAGGAGGCGTAAAAGAGTTCTCGTATCAAAGGAGATAGTTGAGGCTGCAGAGGAGCTTAAAGGGAGCCTTGAGGCGATTCTCTTTAATGAAAAGATGGAAAGGATTAGTAGACTCCCTGTAAGCGAGCTTGCTGAAAAGCTTAGGGAAATTGAAGGTGTAAATACTGTAGTCTTCGATGGAATAATAACTCAAAGGCTTGTTGATATAGCCAGTGAAAGAAATATTAAATACCTCATTGGAGCACGAATCTCAGACGTTATAAAGCAGCCTTTAGGAGTCTCCTTACTGACATTTGACGATATACTTGACTAAGTTTACTATATGCCATCTAGCTTCTCCTGAAGAACTCGAGTAACGTTTGAGTATCTCCTGTCTTAGGGGGCAATAGATCGTTCTCTCTAATACCGAACAATGAGAGTATCCTAAGAGCAGCTGGGATTATCTGGTTTGTCACATAATATTCTATGTCGATTTCATCATAGGATGCTAGGAAGTATGGTTTCGCCCGTTCATGAAGCTTACCCGACCCGGTTGTTATGACATAACCAACTTTGTCACCAACGGTCAACGTCCAGCCCTCTCTCTGAAGAAGCTTCGCAGCCTCAACATGCGGTGCTTTCACCTCATATTCCTCAGGGGACTTTGTTAACGTTTTCCATATTATTAAATCTCGGTATGGAACCTTCCTCCTTCTTAAATCCATTATATATTTGCGCACATAATCAACCGATTTATTTACAGATCGCTCCTTCAAAATTATCTCTAAAATTTTTTCTTGAATATCCTTCGCAACATTTGCCCAATCCCCTCTAACAACCTCTAATCCAACTATATCGAGTCTTCCATCAGGCATTAGCCCACAATAGCGCTTTTTAGCTTCGGTGAAAAGTACGCGTAGATATACTTTATCTGGCTTTATCTCTAAACAATATTTTTCCTCAACGATTTTAGATAATTTCTCTATTTTTTCTGGATCATTCTTCACAAAGATACTATCCGTGTCACCATAAATTACCTCTAGACCAAGCCCTCTTGCAATTTTTATAGTATCCATAATTATATGTCTACCCCACGCCGTAACTGCCTCAGCGACGGGTTTAATATACCATCTTGCACCTATCCATCCAGCATAACCATATGTCGCATTCGCAATCACCTTGATTGCCTTCTGGCGGGCGTCAAGAAGCCTATATTTAATGGATCCAAGGTCAACTTTCTTAAGCTCCGCCCTCACCTGATCCCTTGCTTTAATAAGTTTTGTGAGAACTTCACGATAAAATCCTGGTGGTTCTTTCCTGAACTTATGATTAACTTCAGGCGCTATGAAGACGCCAGACTCCGGCTCCGGCTCTCCCGGCGAAATATAAGTGTCTGGCGAAGCATTATACGCTATCATTATATTAGGGTACATGGATTTAAAGTCTAAGACCGCTATATTTTCATGTATCCCTGGCTTAGGCTCTAAGACGAGGGCTCCAGCATATGGGGTATATGGTCTCTCAACTTTTTTTGGTGTTAATTCGCCCATTTGGTGTGCGTGGCGTATTAAAAACCATTCAACCCTAAATCCGGTCGCCGCAGCGCCCACTTGATCTAATGGCAAACCGACTAGGCTCGAGAGCTGGATGGCAAAGTCCAGGATTGCTTCGGCTATACCCATTATGCATCTCGTATTATCCATAGAGAACTTTAATAATATTGGTCTCTTCCTTGGGTCATCCCAGTAATGAGAATACTCGATATCTTCTATCAACGTTCTCTCCTTAATTTTCATAATTCCAAGGTAATCTGCTATATATTCTAGAGTCTTAATTTTAACCTCAGGAAATTCGTCCGCGTAATCAAAGAGGTCGATGTTGGCCCTACCAGTTATGGAGATATGCCCATATGTGCTTGTATGGGGCTCTGCGCCAGTTCTATCAATCTTTAGAGGAATCCCGTTTATTCTTGCCCTTGTCATCAAATATGGTATATCCTTCCTGTTTGTCTCAAAACCAATAATTATATCCGGGTCAAAATCTCCTAAATATTCTATAAACTCGTTAATGACTTTTCCATCCTCTCCTGTTTTCTCCGCAATGAACTGCTTTTCCTCACCAGTATTTGTCATAGCTGA
>JAGTQD010000039.1 GCA_018396405.1 Candidatus Bathyarchaeota archaeon | reverse complement strand
AGGGGCGCCGAGTAGAATCGTATACAGGGTTTCAAAGAATTTTGCCGGTTTGATTCCATGCTTTTTTGCGATGCTGAAGATGGAGTTTTGGATTTTTTCCGCTTCCTTTTCCACCTTTAGAGTTTCAATGAGTTCATTTATTGCCTTTTGTTCCGGTTCTGTTAGGCTTATTATTGTTTCTTTTATCTCCTCAAAGTCTTGAACCCAATTTAGGGCGTAATTTATTCGCTTCTTTAGGTTTTCATCTATTGATTGATTTTTCCTCAAGTATCCATAGTCTCTTAGTTTATTGGTTATGAAGTCTAACTCTTGACCTTTAGGAGCTATTTTTGCAAGGTAAACGAGCAGGTTGTAGGGCACATGCACGCTTGGATTAGGTGGAGGCTTAAGAGCCCAACAGTATTCATATAGGCCGCGAAGCTTAGCCAGCTCTCTCTTATCTGGGATTGAAACCTTTCCGAAGTATATGTCTTCTAGGTAATCTAACTCATTCATGTAATGTGGTATATCAGTTACATCTATTGTTCGTGTACCAACAAATCTCTTTAGTAGCAGGAGCATAAGTGATTGAGGCGAGCCGTAACGGAGCCATAATTGTGGTGTGAAGACATTTCCAGCAGATTTTGAGATCTTACGTCCACTTTTATCTAGGAACATTTCATATCTAGCGTGG
This sequence comes from Candidatus Bathyarchaeota archaeon, assembly GCA_018396405.1. GTDB lineage: Archaea > Thermoproteota > Bathyarchaeia > Bathyarchaeales > DTEX01 > DTEX01. The sequence goes on along the minus strand of JAGTQD010000039.1, from coordinate 11,411 downwards.
ACTGGCGGTTCGTAACCAAGTACTTCTCGGCATATTCTATCATTAACTCTGACCGAGTCAGCTATATCCTTGCCATAGGCTTCAAATCGAATGTCTAACGCTCTCCACCTGGCGGCGAATTCTCCCTTCCAACTTAACTTACCGTTGCCACATGTTACATCAACTTCGCCCTTATATCCGCAGCCTTCAACCCACTTGCCTTTAAGCTCCATGCCTTCACAAACGTAGATGACTTTGTCCTCGCTGGGCAGATATTCTATTGCTTTAGTTGTGTATATGCGGCCGCAGTTTTCACAGACCGGGAAATAGGGCAGGTACTCCATATATCTTTCCTGGCCAACTTCTTCCTTAACTATTTGCCCAACTTTTTTAGCGTTAAGCAGTATTGTTTTGATCTCATTATTTAATAGACCCTTTTTATACGCCTCCTTCGCTGACATGTATCGATACTCTATGCCGCACTTATCTAAAGCGTCAAGGAGAAGTGAGCTCATATGATTGCCGTAGCTTTCATGGCACTTAAAGGGGTCAGGGATATCCGTTACTGGAAACCCTATGTACTTTTCTAGGGATTTGGGTAAACCTGCCGGAACCTTTCTTAAACCATCTTTATCATCGCAGAAGGCTATTAACTCAGATTTGTAACCTTGATCTCTCAGGGCTAATGTAACAGCGTAGGAGCGGGCAGCGTCACCTAGGCTTCCAATATGGGGGAAGCCTGAGGCCCCAAGGCCCATTTCAGTCCTTATTAGGTCTAGGCTTCTACCAAGCTTTTTCTCCCGCTCTATTATCTTAACTGCCATTTTGTCGTACCATGTTCCTCGACCGATTATCTGGGCATCATTTTCAGTCATTAGCTGCCCCTCGAATAGAGGTGCTAAAATGCTTGAAGGTTTAATTTTGTGTCTTTGCTTCTGCGACCTGTGGAGCTACTTTAGCTTTTTGCTTCTCCCTCCGTAGAATTTCTCTAGCCACTATCACTCCGGAGGCGGAGGCCTGTATTAAGCCCCTGGTTACGCCAGCTCCATCTCCTATTGTGAACAGGTTGCGAATCTTTGTCTCAAGGACGTTGTTGAGCTCAAGCCTTGAGGAGTAGAACTTAACTTCTACACCGTAGAGTAAAGTGTCTCGGGAGTGTATGCCGGGAGCGATTTTATCAAGGGCTTCAAGCATTTCACGGATATCTACTAAGTATCGATACGGTAGGACGAAGCTTAAGTCGCCGGGTGTAGCGTTCTTTAATGTTGGGGTAACTAAACTTCTGGCGATTCTCTCCGGGGTGGATCGCCTGCCAGCTACTAGGTCGCCGAGACGCTGTACAAGGATTCCTCCACTTAGTAGGTTTGAAAGCCTAGCTAAGTATTTTCCATAAGCGATGGGCTCTTTGAAAGGCTCTGTGAATGAAGTGCTGACTAGTATTGCAAAATTTGTGTTTTCAGTCTTCCTCTCCGCATAACTTTGACCATTAACTGTGAGGACGCCATTATATGATTCGGATATTACCTCTCCATATGGGGCAACGCAAAATGTCCTAACTTGATCATCAAAGGACTTTGAATAGTATATGAACTTGGGTTCGTATAGGACGCTGGTTAATTCCTCCATGACTACGGCTTGAACCTCCACTCTAACGCCGACGTCTACTGGATTGTTTAGGGTTTTCAGCCCCAAGGCTTGTGCTTCCATTTTAAGCCACTCGGCGCCACTCCGCCCAGGCGCCACCACCACATATTTTCCATAGAAACGTTCACCGTCAACTGTTTCTACGCCTTCGATGATTCTATTCTTAACTAGTAGGCTTTTAACGTCCTTCTTCATTCTAATGTCAACCTTGCCCTCAAGCTCCTGCCGCATCTTTCGAAGGGTCTGGGCGCATCTTTCAGTGCCCATATGCCTAATCTTCTGGTGAACGAGTTTTAAGCCAGCGAGGGAGGCTTTCCGCTCTATTTCCTCAACCTTATCTGTTTCGCCTCCGTAAACGTGGTTCGGTGCTCCAAATCTTAGGTATACGTTGTCTACGTAATCTAGTAACTCCATGAGATCCTTCTTGTCGGGCATGTACTGGTTTAACCACCCACCTACTTCTGTCGAGAGTGTTAATTTCCCATCGCTGAAGGCTCCGGCGCCTCCCCATCCGCAGAGCAGGTTGCACGGATCACAGTTTACACATCCAAATCCACGGCTCGCTGGGCAGCGGCGCTTTTCAATGTCAGGGCCTTTATCTAGAAGCAGTACTTTAAGGTCAGATTTCTCTACAAGCTCGAGAGCACAGAATATTCCAGCTGGTCCCGCTCCGACTATTATTACATCATAGCTCAAAGTCGACAGCTCCTACTAAAGCCCAAAAGTAGATAGATCAGCCTCCATATATCTTTAACGAAGCAAAAATGGAGAGAAGATGACGCTTATAAAAATAAAGGTTTTGCAGCCTCTACATGTATGGAATTAGGCATAGTAACCTCACGGTTTTACTGCTTGGATTCAAAAATTGATGCACCTCATTTGGCGGTATGAATATTGCATCGCCAGGTTTAAAGGCTAATTTTTCATTAGATCCAATAACGTAGCCTTCTCCCTCTAGTATGAAGACTTCATGCTCCCATGGGTGGCTGTGGAGGGGTGTGCACCCTCCAGGCTCTATTTCGAATAGTCTCATTGCAAAATGTTCAGCTCCCATATCTTTTGTTATTAACCATCTAATTTTCGCTCTTTCAGCACCTTTCTCCGCCACGTTTTCAGGCGGAACTTCAGTGTAATGGCGTATTTTCACAAATCTCACCAGCTTAGATTTTCAGGCATCAGCCCCTTGTGCCTAGCAACGTTACCTCTAGTCTTTTATAGCTTCTAACAAGCTCATAACATTCCACAATTTTACGCGTGTGTATGGAGGCATATTAGGATCCTGTAATATTTCGTCTAGGATTGATATGGCATTCGAGGCTCTAACAGCGTGGGTGTATTGGGTATCCTGTAAAGCGTTAATAGAGTCCTTAGCTGCTTTCCTAATATTGCGTGGGGTTGTTGTATCCTCTGAGACTTCTGTGAGGATGGCTATCGCCTGCCTCATTCGCTCCTCATACTCCTGAATTTTCTTCTTCCCCACCATTATTATCACCATGGGATGAGATAATCCTTTGAATAAACTTGAGTAATCAGTTATATTAGGCTTTTATTTTAAACCTATTCTCGAGGGGTTAATATGGCGCATGTTGAGAATGAGGATAGGGAAGCTGTTAAGCGGATGGCTGAGCTATTAAGGCAGGGGTTCACGTTAACTGAGTTAGCGTGTCCGGTTTGTGCCTCGCCAATATTTAGAATGAAGAATGGAGACTTATGGTGTGAGAAGTGTAGGAAGAAAGTGATCGTAGTTAGGGATGAAGAAGAATTAGCGAAAATAAGGGGCGCTATGGCTCTTGAAAACCTTGAGAATATTCTGCTATCCAAGATAGAGGATATACAGAGGAGGATGCAGGATGAAACGGATGTTGAAAAGTTGCAAAAACTTAGTACAGCATTATCTGAATTGCTTGATAGCTTAGAAAAGATACGTAAAGCCAAGAGAAAATAGGCGAATTTGATGCTTGGGCTTTATACCAACTTCCCCCAGCACATTCATAGGGTGCTACGCTTTAAGGCTTTAATTTCAACGAAAAAGCTTCAGCGCACTATGGTTAACACGCTTCATGATTTGAACACAAAACGTCAGCTGCTGAGTTATAGCGCAGATGTCATAATGCATTTTGAATTTGGGATAGCTGATGGTGAAGACTTTAACTACTTGGATGCAGAGGAGGTTGAAAAAATACTGAAAGCCTTGAATGGTGGAGAAGTTAGAGTTTTAGATTTTTTCTGTGTCATATGTTACTATAGGGTTGAGGGGTTATCGAGGAAACCGCTTAAATTTGACTATTACATGTTACGGATGATTTTTGACAAGGGAGAGTTGGAGATAAGAGTTTACCATGAGAAGGGGCCTAGGAGAGTAGCTCCAGAGGAGCTTGCTGAATTCATAATTAACAAAGTTAATGAAAAATCTTCGAGAAGGGTTCTGAAGACTATTTAATTTTTTTAAGGGCTGATAATGTTAAGTGTAAGATTTCTTTTGCAACTTCTCTTTTGCTTCTATTACCATCAACCCTTACGAGGTCTCCGCTTTCAACAAGTTTGAGGTATATTTCTCTAACTTTTATCTCATTTTCCAAGTTTTCCATAACTGACTTAATGGTTTTTAGCCTCTTTATAGCCACCTCTGGATCTACATCTATGAATATTGCTAGGTCTGGTTTTATTGCGTATTCATTAATTTTCCTTATCCAGTTTATGTCTAAGCCAGCTGCGCCTTGATATGCTAGGGACGAAAAAAGGTATCGATCGGATACTACTATTTTACCCTCCATGATGGCTGGAATCACTTCATTGTCAAGATGCTCCACCCGATCAGCTGCAAAAAGCAGAGCTTCAACAATGCTTGAGATTCTTTTATCTCTGTGCAGACAGTATCTCTTAATGAAGGAGCCTATTTTACCACGACTTGGCTCAACAGTATAAATAGCACGGTAGCCCATCTTGTTAAGGCTGTTAACGAGCATTCTAGCCTGTGTTGTTTTTCCACAACCATCTATGCCCTCTAGGCATATAAAGAAACCCCTATGACTCAATCGATTTCCTCCAGCCTATATCAATTGTAGAACGTATTTTGGGCTTATATTAAAAAGATGCTCCCACCACTAACTATTGTTGATAAGGGGGATGAGCGAATGGTTGATGAATATTGGGGAGAGATAAAGGATCCAGTGCATGGGTATATATACATTACAGAGGCGGAGAAGGAAATTATAGATTCCTATCCATTTCAAAGGCTTCGGAGGATACGGCAGCTTGCGGGTTCAGAGTACGTTTACCCCGGTGCTAACCATACGAGGTTTGAGCATTCCCTCGGCGTCATGTATTTGGCTGGCAGGGTTGTTGAGAACCGTAACATTTCAAGGGTGATAGGTAGGGATGAGGCTGAAATGGTTAGGATAGCTGCCCTGCTTCATGATGTGGGACATGGCCCGTTTTCCCATGTTTTTGAGCATGTTTTAATTAAGCGATTAAATAAGACACATGAGGATATGACTTCATGGTTGATAAGGGAGAGTGAGTTAAGGGATATTATAAGCGATATGGGATATGATGTTGAAACTATTGCTAAGCTAGCTGTTGGCAAGCTTGCTGGGGGTAAAATCTTTCTAAATCAGATAATTAGCAGTGCTGTGGACGTTGATAAACTGGACTTCGTTGTGAGAGATACTTATCACACGGGTGCAGAGTATGGTTTCGTAGATGTTTTTCGCCTCATTCAAACTTTTGATGTTTTTGATGGAAATCTTGCAGTGGATTTAGGCGCCATATCGACGTTGGAGGCTTTTATAATGGCGCGGATGGAATCCTTTAAGAGCATATACTTTCATCGCGTAGGTAGGGCAGCCCAAATAATGCTGGCTATGGCTCTTGAGGAAGCTGATGAAGAAATAGGGCTTACAGGCTTCAAGACGCCTGAAGAATACTTAGCTATGGATGATTACGTGGTTTGGAGTCTATTGAAAGAGTGTGAGAAATCGAGGGCCATTATTGGAAATCTTGAAAGGCGTAGAATGCTGAAGTGTGCTTATGAGCAAGTATTCTATGTTAGGGATAAAACTGTGACAAACATTTTTAGTGCTGAGGAGTTTCGAAACCAGATTAGGGATAGGATTGCTAAGAGAGCGAATATAGATCCAGATAAAATTGTAATAGACGTACCCACCGTTCCCTCAGTGCCGTATTATCACTCAATCTTAATGGAGCCTATGGAGATCCCAGTTATATGTAGAAGTCATGATGGGCGTAAGGAGCTTAAACGCTTAAGTGAGATTTCGGGAATTTTTGACGTGTTAAGGGGGTTCGTAAACATCTTAAGGGTGTATACAGACGAAGAGAATCGAAAAATAGTAAGTAGGGCGGCTATGGATGTTTTAGGCGGGATACCATCATCAGCTAAAATATCATTTTGAGGGACAAATATGGGTTTTGAGCTGAGGGGTAGGGGAATTGTTGAGGGAAAATGTGTGGCGGAAGCCCTCGTCTCATCCATGCCTATAAGTTTTCTCGGGGATGTGGATCAAAAAACTGGTTTAGTTATAGCGAAGACGCATGACTTATACGGTAAATTGTTAAAGGGTAAAGTTTTATGTTTTCCACATGGGCATGGCTCCACGGTTGGCAGTTACGTACTATATAGCCTAGCTAAAAGTGGCCTAGCTCCAAAGGCGATAGTGAATGAGAGGGCGGATCCTGTTATAGTTGTAGGGGCTGTTATGGCAAACATACCTATGGTGGATGGAGTTGATATCACCCGCATAAGGACAGGGGATATTGTGGAGGTAGACGCCTATAGAGGAGTAGTGAAGGTAATAAGGTGAAGTGGTGGGAAGAGGAGGCCATGTATCTAACAAAGGAGGAGGAGCGAGTTTATGATGGCGAATATGGTTGGGCTAGACAGGTTTGCATGAAGATTCTGGTAAAGTTAGGCGACTTATTTGGGGCTGATAGGCTTATTCCCATAGATTCTGCCCACATTTCTGGGGTTTCATACAAGACTATGGGAGATGTGGCAACGGAATTTATAGAGGCTATAGCTGCTGATGCGAATGGGAAAGCTGCTGTGGATGCTACAATAAATCCGCAAAGCTTTGATGCGGAATATTTAGCTAAAAAGTTGCCTAGGGAGTTGATGGATGCGCAGCTAAGGATCACAAGATGCTTTGAGAGAATGGGGGTTAAACTTTCGTACACGTGCACTCCATATTACATCGAGAGCCCTCACATGGGGGCTCATTTAGCATGGGCTGAGTCCTCAGCTGTTGTTTATGCAAATTCCATCCTTAACGCTTGGACTAATCGGGAGGGGGGGCCGAGTGCTTTGGCAGCAGCGATAATTGGGAAAACCCCCAACTATGGAATGCATAAAGCAGAGAATCGAAATCCAAGCCTAATTGTAGAGTTAGAGCAGCCTCTTCGAGAAGATGTAGAATACGGAGCCCTAGGGATACTACTTGGAAAGATCCTGAGGGATAGAATACCCCTCATAAAGGGCGTAGAGGATGCGCCGAAAGACATGCTTAAGCAGCTTGGAGCAGCTTTAGCATCAACAGGTATGACAAATATGTTCCATTACCGTGTAAACCAGAGGGTGGAAACATTAGAGAAGATAATGGTGGAAAATAATGATGTTAAAAAAACGGTAGAGGAGTTAAATACGGCAAACAGCAAAAAGCCAGACCTTATTTTCATCGGATGCCCACATTGCTCAATAACTGAAATAAAACAGGTAGCAACTTATTTAGATGGTAAAAAGATTGCAAATAATCTTGAAGTATGGGTCTGCACATCACCCTTCATAAAGAGAAAAACGGAGTACTACGTGCATAAAATAGAACAAAGTGGAGCAAAAGTTCTCGCCGGAACATGCGCCATAGTAACGTGGACAGACAAGCTTGGAATAGAAACCATAATGACAAACTCAGCCAAAACAGCTCACTACGCGCCAACCCTAAACAAGGCTAAAGTGATATTAGCGTCGCTTAAGGAATGTTTAAAAACAGCTATAACAGCATAAAGGTTTATTGGAAACACCCTTGCTCAAAACTTTAAAGTGCTCCGGTAGTATAGCCCGGCCAAGTATTCCGGCCTTTCGAGCCGGAGACGCGGGTTCAAATCCCGCCCGGAGCACTTAACTACTTTATGCTTTCCTCGTAAACCCACTATCTATTTTTGGTTTCTAATACATCATCGAGCGAGAATTGTTAGAAAATAAGTGGGGATGCTTCAGCTGGATTAATGTTTTCGCTTTCTCCTGTAGAGCACTACTGCTATTAAGGCTGTTACTATAACTGCTGGGGTTAGTAGGTAAAGCGCGGGAAATGTCGCCAGGCTTAGAGATCCTTGGCTTTGCGATTCTGAAGTTTTTACGTTGAATTCTATAATTTGGTAGCATAGTGTTATTTTGGCTGTGGGAGAGTACTTGGGTGTTTGGATTGTGCGCCACTCAAGCATCACGCCTGTTATTTTGTCGAAAACCATTTCATGTCGTATTGCAACATACTCATCAGAGCCATAGGTTTCCACCGTGGCTATTAGTACCTTTCTTTCACCAAAGGGGTACCGCTTAACAGTCTCATTTCTTATTATGAAAGCCCGCCCCTTTTCGAAACCCATGTGATAGGCTAATTTGTTTGGGCTTAGGTTAGGTGCTATTACGAAGCCGAAGCCGTCACCCTCTCCATTCAGCAGGTTAACATATAGTTGAGACTTTCTGATAGTACCGTTTTTATATATCGTGGTAACGTTTAGGATTACTATGGCGTATACAGCCTCATGCACAACCATTTTAACAGCTTCAGTGTTATTTATCTCTACAATATTAGCTGGAGCAGACAATTGCTGGGGTACCTCCCAGATAGCATAAAGCTTATATGTGAAACTATCGCCAACAGATACCCCTGGCTTAAAGGATTCCTCTTGAGCCGAAACCAGTTGAAAGTTTAAAGCGATCAGGACTGTGATGGCGCATAGCATTCTCAGTACATGTTTATTCATACATCCACCGCAAGATAGAAGGCGTAACTCATTATTTATGCTTTTGCCAGAATAGAAAAAGGAGAAAAGAGCCTACTTGAGCTTTAGCTTTCTTATGCTATATACGCTGTAGACGCCTACAAGTATTGCAATGACAACCAGCACCATGAGGGCTGTTATTAGTGGTGTTATGGCTTCTATTGTTGTTTGTACTGTTTGTACTTGTTCTGGTGTGGCTGGTGTTGGTGTTGGTGCTGGTGGAGCTGTTACGGCTATGCTTGTTTGGGCGCATGATGGCCAGTAGCTCTTGGAGCCTGGGAATGATGCGATTATCCACCATAAGCCTTCCTTGGGCGGCTGCCATGATACTGTGAACATGCCGCTGTATGGGTCTGTGAATGTTCCACCTATGTCTATGTATTCGCCTGTGTAGACGTTTACGGCGTCAAGCTTAACCCAGACACCCTTCATATTCCCAGTAGGCCTCGGGAACTGCTTATACACATAAAGCATCCATTCGCCCATACACTCATCGGCTACTGCTGGAACTCCATTTGGGAAGCGCAACGCTATCTTGGGATCCTTCGTGCCAGGCGAAACATCCATAACAGTTCCACAAATTACTATGGCTGAGTTAACCGTGACGCCTGTTTTAGGCGCATCAACAGTTGTTTTAGTTGGTCCCTTACCTATGGCAAATACCATATTGCTATAGGTGTCAAATGTGATTATCATGCTGTCGGCAATTATAGGTTGACCGCCCCAGCGGGTTGTCCTCAAAAGACCGTTAACGCGGAATATTTCTTCGCCTGTTTCAGCGTCTAGGCATATGAAGGGTGCTCCCCTTGGTAGTGGCGGGTTGCCTGAGTGTTCCATATGCATGATGTAAATCTTGCGGTCTACGATTAGGCATATTGGTGTTGGCCAGTTGCCCCATGCAAACTCGTTGTATGGATCAGTTACGGTATATGACCATAGGTGTTTTCCTGTTTTTATGTCGTAGGCGTTAATTTCGCCTCCATATCCGCCTGTAAACAGCTTACCATAAGCGCATACGCTTTGACCCCATGGGGCCAGGTATATTATCGTATAAACATTGAAGTCCGGTTCCACATGAGTTGTTGGACCCCATATTTGGCGACCAGTATCTAGATCAAAACCGTAGTATTCCCTAGTCTCTTTGACCGCAACAACAAACACTCTATTTTCTGGATCTACGGGTTGGCTTCCTGGGAAGTCTACATGCACGTCAGGCTTTGGCAATGGCCATGAGACATTAAACTTTAGCCGACCCACTTCGCCAGGTTTGAGACTTATGGCTGCAAATACTGGTTTTGGTTGCGGTGCACCACCGGACCATTGAGTATTGGATATTAGAACCGTGTCGAAGGGTATAACGGATTCGACGCTGAAGAGTGGCCCAAATCTGGGGATTGTTCTATTCCATTCATATCCCTTTGCGCCATTAAATGTTATACCATGTGGCCTCCAGCTGTACGTGTAGAAGTAATACGGTCCGAAGAGGTCTAGGAAGGTTTGCTGAACTACTTTTGTTGAGTTCCATAGAGCCAACCAGCCTGCTGCGAGATTTATAACGTAGATCAATATTTCCCCATTTGGTCCTCTAACCCTCGTTCCGGATGGAACGTTTGATATGCTCCACTCCCACCTTCCCGTGAATGGATCATAAGCCTTTAGCGTTGTGCCTACGCTCGTCCATATGTAGGCGAATGCGCCTTCCATGTTCATGGTTCGCCAATACATTATTTGACCAAAAGACAAGCGTTCATTATCGCCAAGGGTTCTGCGCCAGAGCTCTTCACCGGTATGAATATCTACCGCGACTACCTTTTGCTCAATGGCTACTCCACCCAACATGGATGTGGTGAACATATCTTGGGCTGGATACAAATTATAGAATAGTATGCCATTGATAACTACCGGATTAACAAACTTGCCTTCATATGCATCTCCATGTTCATAACTTAAACCTGCAATCTCATCTGGCAGATAATCTGCCAACTGCCCTCCAACAGAGCCACCTATTAAACCTCCATCATCAAGAACCTTTGTCCATAAAACATGCGGGGCCTCAGGACCCATATTATATGGAACGTATCTGGTGTAATAGGCGAATTCCTGCATTCCAAGCCAGTTCCCAGCAATCCAAGCCCATTCCCTAATCTGTGGATCAATAGGTCTAGTCCAATACTCTTGTGGCGGTGGAAAACCGGGATATGTGGGAACAGGTTCCTCTTGAACTATAAGTTCAATAACACGGCTTTTGCTTTCCTTCATTATTGTACCAGCTTTAATTAGAGGGGGTGCTCCTGGCGGAGCCAGTAGGGGAGTTATGTCAATTTCACAAACCTGCTCCGGAAAGTGTATGTAAATCTTGTATTTTCCAGGGATACTTGGGGTATAGGTCACCGCACCTATTCCGGTAGTAAATGTATTAAAAGTGAGAGTGTCAACTTTACCATCTGGGCGTTCAATAACAGCCTTTAAATTATTCCAGCCAGGTTTAGGCCATATAGTCTGATCCGGCAAACCCCCAACTATGTAAACAGTCTGCCCAACGCCCACAGGGTTCGGCTTTACAGAGATCACCGGGTAGGTTTCTTTATACAGTGCCTGTGCACAAGCAGGCGAAACGACCGATACGGTTGCTAGGAACATTGTCAAAACGAAGAAAACGCTAATAATTTTTTTCATATGATCTCTCCCTCTCCTGTTTAACTACTTAATTTTTTATTATCTATATTTATTTTTATATCTTATTTTAATGTTTTATGTTTTAAGAATTTTCTCAA
>JAGTQD010000038.1 GCA_018396405.1 Candidatus Bathyarchaeota archaeon | reverse complement strand
TATTAACGGATTTGGGCATAATTGTGGAAAAATCTTTTTATAATAATTTTTTATGCAGATATTGTAGGCCGAGGCGAGAAAATGTATGCGCCGGAAGAGGGCAGAAAAAGGATACTATTGCTAGTGATTCTTCTTCTAGTGATAGGTTTCTCCGTAGTTGGATACCTCGGCTATATAATTGGATATACAACCGCTAAAAACGAGATAAGTGGGCTGATGAAGCGAATTGAATCTTTAGAAGAAAACGTGGCGGCTCTGAGAGAAAATCTTGAGAAAACTACTAAAAACGCAATGCAATATAGGCTGCTTGCCGAAAACATTAGTCTTACAGAAATTTATGAGCGGGTTAAAAATTCCGTTGTGAGTGTAAGGGGGATTATACGCGTGCCAGGCATTTTCGGCTACAGCTATAGTCGGGTTCAGGGCTCCGGCTTCGTCTACAACTATTCTGGTCAGATGGTTATAGTCACAAATTATCATGTTGTGCGAGAGGCAATAAATATAACTGTGACCTTTGCCAGCGGAAATAGTTACCCCGCCTTTATACTTGGGTACGATCCATATGCAGATCTAGCTGTTCTTAAGGCAGACGCGCCTGAGAGCGAATACTATCCTCTGGAAGTGGTAAGTTCTTCCACGCTTAAAGTTGGTGATATAGTTATAGCTGTAGGTAATCCCTTCGGCCTATATGGGTCGATGAGTGTCGGCGTAGTCAGCGCTTTAGGGAGAACTATGACCGCCGAAATCGCTGGCAATTACCCAATAGCCAACCTCATACAGACAACCGCACCTCTTAATCCAGGCAACTCAGGAGGCCCGCTCTTGAATATTAGGGGGGAGGTTGTCGGAATAACTACGGCGATTATAAGCGGCTCTCAGGGCGTGGGCTTCGCTATCCCCTCAAACATGCTGCTAAGGGTGATTAAGTGGCTGGTTGAGGAGGGGAGATATGATAGACATCCGTGGCTCGGCGCCGTTGGAGTTGATATGAATTATGAGATTGCGAAAGCCATGGGCGTGAACGTAACGTATGGTTGGCTGATAACCCAAGTTATTAAGGGTGGCCCGGCTGATAAAGCTGGATTGAGGGGAGGAACAAGAACCATGAACATAGCTGGAGAACTAATTACTATTGGAGGCGACATAATAATCGCGATAAACGGCGTTAAGATAACTGGGATAGATAGTCTATCATCATATCTCGAAGAATATACTGCACCCGGGCAGGTAGTGAAGGTTACGATAATAAGGGATAATCAGATACTAACGCTAGATGTGGAGTTGGGTGCCAGACCACCATTACGTTAAAGAACTAAATTTTATGGAACGAGCCTAAATCTATCCCTTGGGAACAATACCACTTCCCTAATGTTTCTTATGCCCGTTAACACCATTATTAAACGCTCAAGCCCAATCCCCCAGCCAGCATGCGGCGGCATACCGAACTCAAAAGCCTGAAGGTGATACTTGAAGGATTCTGGATTCAAGTTCTGCTCCTTCATACGCTTAATTAAAAGCTCTTTATCGTGTATACGCGTTCCTCCAGAGGCTATCTCAATCCAATGCCACATTAGGTCGAAGCTCTCGCTTATTTCGGGCTTATCGTCCCTTGGCTTTATATAGAAGGGCTTTAGATTCGTGGGCCAGTCAACTATAAAGTAAAAGTATGGGTGGAGTTTACCAAGAATTCTAAATGCTGGTGTCGGCACATCCTCGCCCCAATTAATCTTTACCCCAGCCTCTCTAAGCTCATTAATTATCTCATCGTATGTGATACGCTTGAATGGCACTTCTGGAACTATAATTTTATGCTTGAGTATCTCTAGCTCCCTCTTACACTTCTCGCTGACCACTCGGCATACGTGTTGCAGGAGCCTTTCAGCAACCTCCATAACATCCTCCGCTACAGCAAACGCCATTTCAATATCGACGGACACAAATTCCGCCAGATGGCGCCTAGTGTGGGATTTTTCCGCCCTAAAGGCTGGGCTGATCTCATAAACCTTCTCGAAATCTATTACAAGTTGCTCTTTATAGAGCTGCGGGCTCTGGGCTAGGAAGGCCTCCCTCTCAAAATATATTACCGGGAAGAGACTTGCACCACCCTCTGTTGCAGTCGCAATTATTTTTGGCGTATGAACCTCAATAAAGCCATTTTTAGAGAGGAACTCTCTAATGGCTTCTAGGGCTGTATGGCGTATTCGAAAGATCGCCTGCGGCTCATCCCTAGCTAGGTCGAGAACCCTAACATCAAGCCTAACGTCTATGTCTGCAGGAGTCTTACCAGTAATATCTATTGGGAGAGGCTGCTTCGCCCTATTTAAGACAATTATGCTCTCCGGTATAACTTCAACCCCTCTGGGAGCCTTAGCCATCCTCCTAACTTTTCCCCTGACACTTATACAGTCTTGGCGTTGCAGATCCTCAGATAATTTAATTATATCTTCGCTAACCTCATCTCTCGGAATAGTTATCTGGATAAAACCCTCTTTATCTCTCAATAGCAGGAATTTTATGCCGCCTAGATCCCTAATATCTTTCACCCAACCTGCCAGAACAACCTTTTCTCCATCCATCTCTGGAGTAATCTCATTGCTATAATGGGTTCTCCTCCAAGGATAAACGCGAGACAATCTCTCCACCACCCATAGCCACATATTTATTCGGCGAACTCGACACGTAACGTCATTCCCTTAATTCTCTTCGCAATTTCCTTTGCAACATCAATATTTAATGATCTCCTACGTTTATCTTTTCCTTTAAGAATGACACGGGTTTCAACAGAACCATCCGGCAACCAGATCTTGTTTATTGTAACAACATTTAGGGGCGCGAAGAGATCCTCAATAAATTTCCTCTCGCTAGAATTATATTCAAGTATGCGAACATTTTTACCAAACTTGCTCTCCAACGCCTTAATTATTTTTCCGCCATAACTCAATATTTTGCTCGCATCACCCCTCCTAACAAGTATAACTAGGGTTTCATTAACCTCAAGCGCCCCTCGGAAATAGACCTCCTGGAGCATGGGATATTCATTCTCAAGAGAGACGAGTGAGCGGGCGACCTCTAAATCTAATTGTGTTATCTCGCCCCTCTCAACTTTCATCCTACATTTAGGGCATAATATTCCGCTTCTCAAGCAGAATTGGCAGAGTTCGGCTTTCACTCTTTTTTGACCCCTCCAAACAAAGAGGGCGGCAGAGCACCACTCTAAGCCTCACCTCAGCGGACCAGCGTTATCTCAATTCTGCCCACATCTAGCGGCGTTAGTCTATCTCTAGGTTGAGTCTGCTCCGTCCTTACATTAATATTTTTTATTTGAGCATCCGATAGAAACCTATGTCTAAGAACCTCAACAACGCTCACAGCCTTACTTATCGCGCGCCCTCTAGCCCTAACGCCGATCTCCTTTGCTCCGCCCCGAAATAATGCTAAGCAAGCCACCACGTAACTTCTCACAGGTTTCTTGCCCACTAGTATGGAAAATCTCTCCGGCATATTTATACCGCCCCTCTTAATTCAAATGACATGTATAATAATCAGATAAATATCTTACGGTTCCCACCCACTAAAATGGAGACAAAATAATATATTTATCTTCACATAAACCATTTATGAGAGAAAAACATGATTGAAAGAGTTTACACTGGGATACCAGGACTGGATGAGATATTAAATGGTGGAATACCGAAGCGTAATGTTGTCCTTTTAGCAGGCGGCCCAGGTACTGGAAAATCTATCCTCAGTTACCAGTACCTTTACAATGGATTGGTTAGGAAGGAGCCTGGAGTATTCGTCGCCCTTGAGGAGCATCCGGTTCAGGTTAGGCTTTCTATGGCTCAATTCGGCTGGGATGTTACGCACTTCGAGGAGAAAGGATTATTTGCCCTAGTAGACTCTTTCACAGCTGGTATTGGCGAGGCGGCAAAAAGGGAGAAGTATGTTGTTAGGGCTCCTGACGACTTTCAGATGCTTATTGACGTTTTGAGGACTGCCATAAAAGATATTGGCGCTGAGAGGGTTGTCGTGGATTCCGTTACAACATTATATATAACCAAGCCCGCATTGGCCAGAAGCATGGTCCTCCAGCTTAAGAAAGTTCTTTCTGGCTTAGGATGCACATCGATACTGGTCTCGCAGGTAAGCGTGACCGAAAGGGGGTTTGGTGGGCCAGGCGTCGAGCATGCCGCTGATGGAATAATTAGGCTTGACTTAGACGAAATTAACGGAGAGATTAAGCGCAGCATTATTGTTTGGAAGATGCGTGGAACAGCCCACTCAATGAAGAGACACCCCTTCGAAATAACGGATAAAGGTATTATTATAAAACCAAAAGAAGTTATTATAGTGTCCCAAAGGAGGAGTGGGGAGGTTGAGTGAGGAAATACCTCTCACACCTATTGGTAGAGAGCAGATACATAGACTTGAAGCGGTCCTATTAATAAATAGCATTATGAGGCCGGAGGTTCTCGAGGAACTAAAGAATCCAGAAGAGAGGTTAACATGGGTCGATAGCCTTGCGGTAGCAGCGGCGGCACTTGCCAGAGAAAAGGGGAAGATGCCGATATCACAGATAGCTGAGGAGCTTGGCAGGACAGAAACCACAATAAGAAGCCACTTACAGGGCAGAACTAAGGCTGGTCAAATAGTGAGGGAAACATATGAGAAGATGGCTAGAGAGGGAATAAAAATTCAGCTGCCAACACTTGTCTCAACCGAGGAACTACAGCGCCTTAAGAGCGAGCTGGAGGAGGAGAGAAAGAGGAGACAGGAGCTGCAAAATCTGCTCAAGGAGTTGCATAACGCTCTATCTCAAGCGCTCAGTCAGATAGAGAGGCTCGTATCTTAGCGGCCTAAACATCCATTAAATTATTCTCACAACTTTTGGGGGAACATTAATGGATGTTTTTGAGGCCATTAAGAGCAGGAGGAGCATACGGTCTTTTACCAGGGAGGACATTAGTGACGAGCAGGTGGAGAAGATTCTTGAGGCTGCCAGGTGGGCGCCCTCAGCTGGAAACCTTCAGCCATGGGAATTTGTGGTGATAAGAAGACCTGATATTAAAAGAGAGATTGCCAGGGCAGCCCTAAATCAAACGTTCATAGAGGAGGCGCCAGTGGTTATAGTTGTATGCGCTAATGAAGCTAGGTCTGGCAGTGTATATGGAAGCAGAGGCGTTAATCTCTACTGTATACAGGATACCGCCGCAGCCATCGAGAACATGCTATTAGCGGCGTGCGCCCTTGGTTTGGGGGCATGCTGGGTCGGCGCCTTCTATGAGGAGGAAGTTAGGCGGATACTTAAGATCCCCAGAGGAATAAGACCGGTGGCAATAATACCTATTGGGCACCCTCATGAGAGACCTATGCCTCCACACAGGAGACCACTCAAGGAGCTTGTACACTACGAAACATTTTGAAATGATTGTTTACGCTTTTTTGGTGCTGGAAATTCTTTCCGCTATCTCCAGTATCTCAGCGGTCTGCTCGCTTGATAGTGAAAAACCATGTAAATATTTCCCTTTAGCCCTCAGGCTTGCTAGTGAAGTCTCTTTTATTGGTATTGGCGGCTCAAATTTATATAGTTCTTTAAAGATTATTGCTCCCTTCCAGTTCATGAGGTCACATTCAAGGCGCTCTTCATCACTTAGATAATCCTTTCTTACAAACTCTTCCACTATTCCATAACCTATGAAAGAGTCGCCTACACTAGATTTTCTAGCAAAAAAATATTATGCTACCCCTCCCCCAACGTCTAGAGACTCCAGGATAATACTTTTTTATTCTATAAACCCTTTCTAACCATTCCTCCCTTGTTATCCTCAATATAAAATTCTTAGGCTGGGTTTCAACACATTTGCCCAAACTAATGCACGTCTCCTAAAAGAAAAATTATCTTGGGGAGGATAAATAAAACTTAGCAGAGAATGGCTATTATTTCACTATTCCATAACCAATAAGGCGCCATCTTCCCATTATTCTGCGGCTTATAGCCGCTCTCGAGTTCTCTTCTGCGCAGACAGGTCTTGTGAGCTTTATCTCAATAGTATTCCCTTTGATACGAGTAACATTACCTGTTGTAATCGCTGTTCCAACATCTAGTAAGAGTGTTTCACCAACATTTATCTGCTCAACCTTGATCTGCTCTTTTGATCCAATAACCCGCTCAAATAGGTGTGTCTCTATGGTTAACTCATATCTCGTCGGCGGGAGGAGACCAGGTTTGCCGACAACGTTTCCCGTGAGCCCATCCGCTTTTGTTAATGATGGATCAAGAAGGGTGCCAACACCAACCAATCCGCCGCAAACGGCCTCATCAACATATCTTCCGCCAGTATGAAGGCTTACTATTTTAGTGAATAGAGATTCGTAGACACCCCTAGCCGAGGTACTTATACCAGGCCTTATTTCGATCTCATCCCCAATTCTGAATTTCCCTTGAAGAATAGATCCGCCTATAACGCCCCCAGCAAGATTATCTATCGGGGTTCCAGGCTTATTTATATCAAATGATCGCACAACATACATGCGGGGGGGCTTAGTTGGATCGCGCGGCGGCGTCGGAATATACTTCTCTATCGCGTAGAGCAGCAGATCTATATTGGTTGAATGTAAGGCTGAGATAGGGATTATCGGGGCTCCCTCAGCTACAGTGCCCTTAACAAAGTCCTTTATTTCCCTATAACTCTCAAGAGCACGCTTCTTATCAACCAAGTCTATTTTTGTTTGAGCTATAACTATCTTCTTCACGCCAATTATCTCTACAGCGGCAAGATGCTCCCTCGTCTGTGGTTGTGGGCATGGCTCGTCAGCCGCGATGACAAGTATTACGCCGTCCATGACAGCGGCTCCAGAGAGCATTGTTGCCATTAAAGCCTCATGGCCGGGGGAGTCAACAAAGCTGACAGCCCTAACAAACTCTGTCTTCGACCCACACCTCGGGCACACCTCGCTTGTTGAATAATTATGTGGCGGCTCGCAGACAGGACACTTGTATATTGGGGCATCAGCATACCCAAGCTTTATTGTTATGCCCCTCTTCAGCTCCTCGCTATGCCTTGCAGCCCAAACGCCAGTAATCGCCTCTACAAGCGTCGTCTTTCCGTGATCCACATGACCTATTGTGCCAATATTAATTTCGGGTTGGCGCGGAAGACCAGCTTTACCCATAACTCATCAACACTAGAAGGAAAAAATGGTGTAGAATGATATAAAGCCATCGAATAAAATACTGAAGTTTTTATAGCTGTTATTTCTTCCTTAATATCACGGTGATACTAAAGTGACTACATGCGATAGGTGCGGCTTTAGTATTCCAGAGGATGCGGTTTTTTGTCCAAACTGTGGAGCACCCGTAAGAAAGGTTGTGGGGAAGGAAAAAATTCGTGAAGATATATGGAGAAATATAAGGCTAGGTTTGCTGGGAACATTTCTTGCATTAATTATAAATTCAATGATTTATACGGCGGCTGAGGGGCTAAATCTATACTTTATGCCACATTTCCTTTCAGCCCTAATAGTTATATGTGCTTCTAGAACAAAGAATATTAAGGATGCGATGATAATCTCTATGCTGATCTACATGCTTACAGAAGCAATATTAACCGGGCTACTCCTCGGAACATTATATATGAATGGTGAAAAACTGGCATCTTATTATTCAATATATTATAAGGATGCTCCAACTTTAGCCGACGTAATATTTTATTCGATCTCGCCGATATCTTCAATATTAGCTGGATTCATTGGATTTAAGATAGCTCCCAAGAGAAGAGAAGAATATTATGAGAGTTCTAGGGCAAGCGCGTTTGGCCCAGCATTACTCCACAGCACGAAGGGGAAACTCAAAAAACTTAAATATATTTTTCTCGGCTTTTTTATAGAGTCCAAGTAGGTGCGAGCGGACGCTGAAAATGAAAGCGCCCAAGGAAATAAGGACATATTGCCCAAAATGTAATAAGCATACTATACATGTTGTTTCGCTATATAGGGATGGGAGACGTAGAGCTCTGGCGAGGGGGGAGAGGGCTCATGAGAGGGAAAGAAAGGGCTACGGTGGACAAAAATATCCATTACTCAGACGGAAAGCTAAAACAACTAAGAAACAATCGTTAAAGCTGCAATGCAAAAACTGTGGGCATATTATTCAGCGGGAAGGTATACGATTAAAGAAGATTACGATAGAATAAAGTGGACCAACGGGGCTGTTGGGGATGAGGATTTGGGAAAAGATTATACCGAAGCCGAGAAGCAGTTTTATTCAGGTTAAGTGTCCAGAATGCGGCAACGAACAAATAACCTTTAGCCACGCTAAAATTATTGTCCGCTGTAATATTTGCGGCGCCATCCTCGCAGAGCCGACTGGAGGGAAAGCAGATATAAAGGGCGAGATTACAGCTAGATTTGAGTAATAGGTCGACCGGATATGCCAGTATCAAAGGAAGATGAGTGGCCCGAAGTTGGCGAATTAGTTATTTCGACAGTTACTGAAATAACAGATTATGGCGCATATGTAAAGCTTGATGAGTATGGTGGAAAAGAGGGCTTCCTACATATTTCAGAGATATCATCTGGATGGATAAGAAATATCCGGGATTATGTTCGTGAGGGTGAAAAACTAGTTTTAAAGGTTTTGAGGGTTGACCCCGCAAGAAATCAGATAGACCTCTCATTAAGGAGGGTGACTCAGCGCGAAAAGAGGGAGAAGATTCTTCTTTGGAAGAGGAGTAGGAGAGCTGAGAGCCTAATTAAGAGCGCAGCCCAGAGATTAGGTATGGAGATCGAAGAGATCTATGGTTTAATCTCGGAGCCCCTTGAGAAAGCCTTTGGTGATATTTATGGTGGGCTTGAGGCTGCTGCGAGAGAGGGAGCTGGAGTTCTGATTAAAGCGGGGATACAAGAAAACTTGGCTAAAGTCTTAGCAGAGATTGCCAAGGAAAAGATTAAGCCGACGTTCGTTAAGGTTAGGGGGATACTTAACCTGACATGTAATAAACCTGATGGAGTTCTAAGAATAAAGGAGGCATTGTTAAAGGCTAGGGAAGGAATTTCTTCGAAAGGGGTGAGCGTTAATATATATGTTATTGCTCCGCCAAAATATCAGGTAGAAGTTATCGCTAAAGATTATAAGGAGGCAAACGCAATCCTAAAGGGGGTTGCTGAAAACGCTATAAACGTGATAACGAGTCTTGGTGGGCAGGGCACATTCACCCCAGAGAGTGGATAAAATCTGATGGTGTGGTTATTAAGGAGATGTGTAAAGTGTGGAAAATATACGCTTAAGAAGAACATGTGCCCATATTGTCATCATGGAGAAGTGCGCATCCCGCATCCAGCCAAATTTTCGCCTGACGATAAATATGCCATATATAAGGGCATGTTAAGGAGTAGATTACCCGATGAAAAAGACAATAATAATAGAGAGAGAGCAAATCGAACTTAAAAACCCGGTTTTAATAGAGGGGCTACCGGGTTTAGGCATGGTTGGAAAGATAGCGGTAAAATACTTGATAAAACAGTTAAGAGCGAGGAAATTTGCTGAATTATACTCACCACACTTCGCCTATTTTGTCCTAGTAAATAAGGAAGGGACTATAACGCTGCTTAAGAATGAATTTTATTATTGGAAAAACGAGTATGAAGAGAACGATTTAATACTCTTGACTGGCGACTCGCAGGCACAAACCGTCGAGGGGCAATATGAGGTCGCGGAGACAATACTTGAATATGCGAAGAAGAAGAATACTGAAATGATCATATCTGTTGGCGGTTATAGAAAGGATGTCGTTGGAACACCACAGGTCTTTGCCTCAGCCACGGATCCAGATGTTCTTAAGAGAGCCCTGGAGGCTGGGTCATTGAGCAGCCCCCCAAGGAGCCCTATTGTTGGAGCGGCTGGCTTACTCATAGGCTTAGCTAAATTTAAGGGTATGAGTGGGATATGTCTCCTCAGTGAGACGCCTGGTTATATGCCTGATCCAAAAGCTGCAAAAAGTGCATTAGCTGTTATTGCGAGGATCCTAAACTTAAAGCTGGATTTAGCAGCTCTTGATAGAGAAATAGAGAAGATAGCTAAAATTGAGGAGGAGCTTCGGAGGATGGAGGAACATAGGGCTATTGAGGAAGAAGTTGTAAGGGGAGGAAGGGATAGAATATCCTATATAGGGTAATTTAATTATACTATAAAGCTCTGGCTTCCCTTTAAATGCGCCCGTAATGCCTTTTTAACTTCTTCGAGATCTCTAATTGTATGGTTAATCATGCTTATGTGTAGGTTTATTATCTCGTGAATATCGTCCTCTGAGTCAGCTTCAAGGAGGTCGCCCTCAATCTGCTCAATCATCAATTGCGTTAATTCATTCCGTCTAGAGACGGACTTAAGCGACTCTAAGATCCTCCTCCTCAACCCATCAACATGAGGCTTTGGCAGATCACCCTTAATAACCCGATCCACAATGTCATTTATCATACCTTCCTCTGACAGTGATATGCTTTTCCGAGAGGCTACCTCACCCTTGGGCGTTAAAAATATCATCAGGGGGACACTATTAACATTATAAAGCTCCACCAGATCAACATTTTCCGGCTCATCGACATTAATGAGGCGCACGTTCAGGTTCTTCCTTGCTCTCCGGAGCTTTTTCACTATTGGCAATAGACTCCTTTTGCTCTCATAGAGACTTGAATAAAAATATATTATCTCGATCTTCTTTTCCTCCATTACTTCTAAGCCCTCTATAAAACAGCCCCATTAAAAATAATAATGAGGAGAATTTGAAAATTAATTATTTTTTCTGATCCCCTTTATGCCTTCTTTGTTATCTCTTTAACTACACCAGCGGCGATCGTTGTCCCCATATCTCGTATGGCAAACCTGCCCAGCTGCGGGATTTCAGAATAGTTTTCTATGCATACCGGCCTTACCGGCTCAAATCTAACTAGAGCAGCATCACCAGTCTTGAGGAAGGCAGGTTTCTCCTCCACAACTTGACCAGTCCTCGGATCAATCTTCCTCAATAGCTCAGCGAACCTAACAGCAACCTGCGCCGTGTGGACATGCATAACCGGTGTGTAACCAGCGGCTATAGCTGTCGGATGATATATAACTACTATTTGCCCAATAAACTCCTTTGCAACAGTAGGCGGGTTGTTTGGATGGCCAGCTACGTCTCCCCTCTTTATCTCATGCTTAGCAATACCCCTAACGTTAAAGCCTATATTATCTCCTGGCTCAGCTCTCGGTATCCTAGTATGATGAGTTTCAATAGACTTTACTTCACCAGTCTTCCCCAAGGGCATTATTATTATTGTGTCGCCCTCCTTCAGCACACCAGTCTCAACACGCCCAACAGGAACTGTCCCAACACCAGTTATCGAGTAAACATCCTGTATTGGTATCCTTAAGGGTTTATCAATAGGCTTAGGCGGAACCTCAAAGTAATCTAGAGCCTCAAGGAGCGTAGGCCCACTATACCATGGCATATTAGAACTGGGCTTAACAAGATTATCTCCATACCAGCCTGACACTGGTATAAATGGTATCTTGTCAACTCTGTAGCCGACAAGCCTCAGCATTCTGCCAACCTCATTCTTTATCTCTTCATAGCGCTCCTTGCTCCAGTTGACTGTTGGATCATCCATTTTGTTAACTAGAACTATGAGCTGCCTAACGCCGAGCGTAAAGGACAGAAAGGCGTGCTCCCTCGTCTGTCCACCCGGCCCTATGCCAGCCTCGAACTCACCCTTCTTAGCTGAGACTACAAGGATGGCGGCGTCCGCCTGGCTCGCGCCCGTTATCATGTTCTTAACGAAGTCTCTGTGTCCAGGAGCATCTATAATTGTGAAGAAGTACTTTGGAGTCTCGAATTTTAGGTATCGTAGATCTATTGTTAGACCTCTTTCTCTCTCCTCTTTAAGGTTATCGAGTATCCAAGCATACTTAAAGGACTCCTTCCCCATCTTCTTTGCCTCTTCCTCATACTGCTTAACTGTCCGCTCATCAACGACGCCAGTCAAATATAGGAAGTGGCCCATAGTTGTTGATTTACCATGGTCTACGTGGCCAATTATGATTAAGTTTAGATGCGGCTTCTCTGGTTTGCTCATCCATTTATCCTCCATTACATCCTATGCTATATTAATCTGTTTAATTAATCAATATTTCATTCAGTTATTTTAAGTTTACTTTCTCTAAATTCTTTTTTCTTTTATATAGAGAAACGGGTTTGTTATATCATCCTTTGAGTCGATATATTTGATTGAAATTCTTCTTTCCGGGCTGATTATTGGTTTCGGCTTCC
>JAGTQD010000037.1 GCA_018396405.1 Candidatus Bathyarchaeota archaeon | reverse complement strand
GGACGAGGCAGACGAAACAGGCTCTAAAAAGATAAACATCGCCATATTAACGATAAGGGCTGTTGACGCAGAAGTCCTCACAGATAAGGATGCCGTAAATCTCGGCGAAACTCTCGTTATAACCGTTAAGAACCTTGATATAGCTGGTAATCCGAAAGCTGAATTTAGAAGGATAGTTGTGAGGTCTACAACATACCCGGTTGGCATTACATTCTACGTTACTGAGGTTGAACCAGGGATTTACCAAGTCAAGGTGACGCCAGTCTCTCTAAAAGATTGGGTTGTGGGCGCTCCAGAAATACCTGCCAAACTAGGTGACACACTAACCATTGAATACGTAGACCCAATCGCAGCAGACGGAACGGAGAAGCTGTTCTCCAAAACTGTTGTTGTCGGCGTTCCAATTGAGAGACCTGTCCCAGCGAGAGCAGTTAAGTTCGCAGACCCAATAACAGGCGCTGAGAAGGCTGCTGGAAAGGTTGGAGAAATGATACTACTGCAGGCAACAGTAAAGAACGTTGACGTCGTGGAGAAAACATGCACAGTCGTGATTAAAGTTAAGGATGCCGCCGGAGCAACAATCTACATAGGAACAGCAACAGCAACACTGGCTCCAGGCCAAGAGTTCGCTCCAGGAATAACATGGGTGCCAACAATTAAGGGAGACTACACAATAGAGGTGCTGGTAATCAAGAGCTTAGCTGAGCCAACACCATACTCAGACAAGATGACAACACCATTAACCGTAACTGCCTAGGAGGATGAAAGAAAATGAGGTCTAAAATCTTAACCCCCATCTTTTTCTCATTAATACTCTGCCTAGCATTAATAGTCCCAGCATACGCACAGGTCCTAACAGTAACAACAGACAAGGATGTTTATGGGCCTGGAGAAACAATAAAGGTCTCAGGAACAGCGGTTCCAAACTCTGATGTGACAGTCCAGATATTCAACCCAGCCCTACAGCTAGTAGACATTGACGTGATAAGGGCTGAAGCGGACGGAAAATACACGCTATCCTTCAAGATACCGGAAAAGATACCAACAGGACTGTGGACATATGGAACATACCTTGTTAAGGCCTACATGGCTGGACAAGTAGCGACGAAGACGATAGAGATAAGATTGGCAGTAACAGTTGTTGGAAAGGTTGTGGATAAGGCTGGAGTACCAATACCAGATGCAGACGTGATAATCGGGCCAGCAAGCGGAAAAACACTCTCAGACGGAACATTCACCATAGGCCTACCGGCTGAGGGAACATACACAGTAAAGATATCCAAGGCAGGATACTACTCATACACAGGAACCGTGGCAGCAGCCATAGGAACAAACAACCTTGGAACAATAACCCTGGTAAGCTATGAAGACAAGATAGCCGAGCTAGAGAAGAAAATAAGCGACCTGGAGAGGAGCCTTAGCGGTGCGGCAGCAGACATATCAGCGCTCAAGACACAGCTGGCTCCCCTGAGTAAGAATGTAGATGCCCTAAGCAAAGATGTCTCAGACCTCAAGACCAAAACAGATTCCCTAAGTAAAGACCTAAGTGCACTAAAGAGCGACCTAGAGGCACTGAAGACCCAGGTTAGGGTCATAACAGACATACAGTCAGCTGTTAGAGACCTAAGATCCTCAGTAGACGACCTAAAGACGGCTGTAGGAGGACTCTCAGGCCCAATAGCACAGCTACCAATCCTATACGCGCTCGCAATAGTCGCAATAATAATAGCGATAATCGCAATAATCCTAACATACAGGAAAATCGTAAAATAAGTGGGTAACAAAAAATATAATCCCAACCTCTATATTTTTTTAAAGTAACCCGATTTTAGCTTTTATTAAACCTTAGACTGTCGAAAAATTTGTTCAGTATAGTAGTACCCCGTGTATGAGCCTTCTGTTGTCTTCATTCACGTGGACATTAACCTTCTTCGCCGCCCTTAAGCCCCATTCTCTCTGCGCCTCCTTTGGGATGATAACTAAGAAGCCCCTTAGGCTTCTTAATTGTCATCCATAAAGGATTTATAGGATGAGAGGAGCTGTTGAGAGGATCTTCTCAAGGCTGAAGAAGGAGCTACGCCTCAAGATGGTTAAGGTTAGAGAGCAGTAAAGGGTTGTGTTTCACGCGGCAATCTCGTTAATGACGATGCTATTAATAGCCCTAACGGCAATCAAGTTGGGAAGAAGAGACTTAACAATAAAGGTAAACGCTTTCAAGTTTTAACATTGCTCAGACTCTACCTTTAATTTTATTCTGGTGGGGGCGGAATCGGTCGAATTATACTGATAATTCGCTCAAACGCTAGTCTTTTGCGAATTAGCTTCAAATAATTTTTGTCCAGTTTCCCGAGCAGCTCTATGATTTTTAAGGAATCATACTCGCCTTCTTTGCATAGTTCCTTTCCAATTTCATCTATAACTGAAGCGATATCGTTAATTAATTCTTTAGACTCTTCCAATACCTTCTTTCTAAAGCTTTCGTCTATTAATCCATATGTAGGTAAAAGCACACGGTTTAACTCCGATATTTCATTAGCTAACAATGCCATAAATGGTCTGACTGCGCTCCATACGAGTTTTCCTGTAGTGTCAGATAAGAGGTCAAAAGTCCTGCGAAATCGTAAAGGGTCTCATTTTCAACGGGTTCTTGTTTCAATTCTTTTAGGCATTTATCAAAGAGCTTTTTAAGATCTTTGATGCTCAATAGAGAGGAAGCCATGCTTTTCCACCTTCAGGAAATACACGTATTGGGTATGTGCGGGTTACTCTTATTCCGCTTCTAGCCTGCAAAGATCTGTAGGCCAGGGCTATCCATCTCTCTAATTTTTCGAGGCGCGCGAGCTCTTCTTTAAGGCGCTCCTTCCCCTCCTCTGATTCTTCTTTCTGCAGACTTTCCATAATTATAACTCTGGTAAGTATGAGCTGCAATGAAAGTTGGGCTAAAGTCTTAACGTCTAAACCTCTAATGTAAACTTCCCTTGCCCGTCTCGTTAATGCTTCTGCAGCCCCTATTGCCATAGGATTTCCACCCACAATATTGATTTATGCACACGAATAAAAAGGTTTGTCGTATAACGTTTGTACTTGCACTAAAGGCAAGCTTAATTTTTCGACAGTCCAAAACCTTAATTATTGCCGCTATCTATCTTAGCCTGTATAGATTCTCGCGGCACTTATCGAGGATATCGAATAGGCAGCCCCGGCAGACCCCTGGCATATCTTTCGGATTAATCTTCTCTCTCACAAGCCTATATAGATCCCTAACCCTTATCACCCCGCCAGCCCTCAGCCCAAAGAGGACTAGCAGCTCCCGATCCCACTCAGCGAAGACGCTGGCCTGCGGGGATAAGCAGACATTGCCACCATAATTGCCGCAGTGGATACACGTATCATCCTCTTTCGGACCATCTAAAACCCTTATCTCCACATCAGGACTACTTCTGGCAGTATCAAAGGCCCCCATATACGCACCTATATAATCATTGGTGTAACCCTTCCTCCTAAACATCACCGGCGCAACCCTCTTAAACTCGTCTTCGCTTGGAATCACTAGGCAAAGTAAATGGTGAGCCCTCAAATTAAGCATATTAGACACCACTATAATAAACCCAGAACTAAATATAAATCTAGCCTGAATAAAGATGGGTGGATGAGCCCCTAAAACCTACATGGAGAGGCTGATGCATGTCCGCTCCAAACGAATCTCAAATAGATCTGGTGATCGAGGGCCGCGGAGAGTTCAGGGAGAAGGTTCAAGAAGCCCTCAACCTTATTAGGGCCGCAGGCTACTATGAGATCCTAAGAGAACATATACGCTGTATAAAGGAGATTAATGGCCTAACCCAGCTGAGGGTCTCAGAGGCAACAATATGGGCCAACAAATATGCTGTTGAGGATCCAGTGGACGCGGCTGGAAGGTTCATTCAGGAAGCATATTATATGAAGATGCAGGCTGAGGGTGAGAAGTCCCATGAGGGCATAATGGAACTCAAGGCCTTTGAGAAACGCATAGAGTTCCTAAAAAAGCTGATGGAGATAAGTCGGGACGATGAAGTCAAAAAAAGATGCGAAAGGCTGATAAAGATGTGGGATGAAAGTCTCCTAATATATTAAATAAGAGGAAAGCAACAACATTAAAGTGTCTCTCAACACAATGCTGCACAAGATCATCTAATAATAATTGATATTTTTATAAGAATCTAATACGAAATTTATTTTAGGGGGTATATACAACATGTGCGGGTGTTGTCACCATTGGATTATGGAGCACCATTTCCACCATAGGCCAAAACATATACATCACCTATTACATCACCTATGGCCAATAATGGAGGTTGAAGAAGA
Source organism: Candidatus Bathyarchaeota archaeon (assembly GCA_018396405.1). Lineage (GTDB taxonomy): Archaea > Thermoproteota > Bathyarchaeia > Bathyarchaeales > DTEX01 > DTEX01. The sequence continues at coordinate 8,151 of JAGTQD010000037.1, read as the reverse complement.
AATTAAAGTGCTTGAGGAGTATAAGGGAGCCCTGGAAAGGGAGCTCGAAAAGGTTAAAAGGCGCCTAGAAACCCTAAGGGGCCGGGTAGAGAAGAGAGAATAGCGGATTTAGGCCCACCACAATCTTGCTCCTCCTTTAAGCTGGGATAAAGATGCACTTTCACATCAGGCCCATAGGAATCGTTCACGTGAACATGAACGATGAGGAGGTTAAGGCTAATTGGCCAGAAGGGGTTGAGGGCGTAATAGAGGTTTATGAGGAGTACGCCCAGGGCCTTGAGGGCATAGACGGCTTCTCCCACCTAATAATCATAGCATATATGCATAAAATCTCGGAGGAGCAGAGAAGGGTTCTCAAGGTTAGACCAAAGCGCCTAAGGCTCCTAGGAATAGACTTAGATAGGCTCCCGGAGGTAGGGGTCTTCTGCACAGACTCGCCCCATAGGCCGAATCCACTGGCATTATCGATAGTTGAGTTCATTGAGAGGAGGGGGAGGCTCCTTAGAGTTAGGCACCTAGACCTCTTCGACGGGACGCCAGTACTAGATATAAAGCCATACACCCCCTCAAGAAGAATAGATGAAATCAGGCTGCCAACATGGTACCAAAAAGCCATAGAAGAGGTTAGAGCGAAGTATCCAGACCTTAAGGACTTTTAAAAGTCCCAGAATAACGCTTTTCAAGAAATTTTTGAATGCGGCGATAATTTTTCTGGCTTACGTCCCCCAACCTTTTCCGAGGGCTACCCTTTCCCCTCAATCTCCCTCTGATATTCATAGTATGAGTAGACTATTGTGTAGGCTGCCGCAAATAATATTGGGGCTAGGATTAGAATGAGCGCATACTCCCAAAAAAGCGCTCCGAGGATAGCGATTACCCCAGCGGCCTTAAAGAGCTTTCCCCCAAGCCTATGGGTCTTCTCCCAAACCCTATCGCTGCTCAAAGTCCACGGAGTCCTTATCCCAATAAACCAGTTCCTCCTAGAGTTCTCGCATAGAATCCCAATATAAAAGAAGAGGAGCCCAACGCCCACTGGAACCGTGACAGCCGGGCTCACCCTCACCCCAAGGTTCCAGAGGATCACCTGTATATGTATAGAGAAGAGGAATGCTGAGAAGAGTATGATGAACCAATCATAATATTTTCTAAACGCCATAATATTCTCCTTTAGTGGATCTATCCTCGGAACCGCAATAAGGAGTAAGGCAACACCAGTGAAAATCAGGGGGAGAAGAAATAAACCCCGGAACTTCGGGAGGTAAGCGTCAACCTCACCCCTAATATTCCAGTGGCTGGCAACCACCTCAGGCATCCAAGGGTATAGGCAAGCGCTTACACACAAAAATAACCCAATTAACGCGAATACGACTACCTCGCTCACCCGAAAACCCATGCCCACACCCTCCATAAAAATGAAAGACAGTTGATGATAAATGTTCCTTAAGAAATATGGATCAGAGCGGCTTGTCAATCAAGTCTTCAGCGCGGACGTATAGCGCCTCATCTAGCCTCAAACCATAATCAATTATCTCCAGAACCTTTGGTTTCTCATCAGGAAACTTATATCCTTCATAATCCTGCTTAAATAGCCAGCTATAACCATACCCTGTCTTATAGGCAGGGTTAATGTAGTGGTCGAAGCAGACCCTCCCAGTTATCTCTAGGTTCTCTATCATCATCCTGATCTCCCTTAGCTCCTCATGTGGGGAGAGCAGCTGAAAGGCCCCGCTCTTCCACTCCTCATATAGCGGCGTCCCCCTGCGGGGAATAAACCTCCTCGTCCTAACAAAGTCCGGGTTTACCTCATTTAGAACCTTAGCGGTGTTTACTGCATGCTGCCTCGTCATGGCTCTCCCACCCAGCCCAGGCATCCAATATAATGAGAGCTCAAAGCCAGCGTCCTTAGCCCTTCTTCCAGCCAAAATAATCTCCTGGCTTGTCACACCCTTATCAACATATTTCAGCACTTCATCATCACCAGACTCTAAGCCAACATGAAGCCTAGAGAGGCCGGCAGCCCGCAGCTCCCTCAGCTCCTCCAGCGTCCTCCGCGCAAGAGACTTCGCCCTAGCATAAGATGTTATCCTCCTCAAGCCCGGAAAAGCCTGCCTAAGATAAACTAACACCTCAACCAGCTTTTCTGTTGGCAGGATTAGGCTATCAGCGTCCTGAAGGAAAACTGTTCTTCCGCCCGAAATAACCCAATTAAACACATTCACAATGCTCTGAAAATTCTTAAGTTCGCTCTCATCCAACTCCGCTAAGTTCTTCCCATATAATAGATATGGATCAATCAAGCTGGCTACCCGGCTAAATCCCCCAAACTTCCTAGCCAAGGCAGCTAGGATATCGCTTATCTCCTTAGCCGCATCGATATCCCTCTTTATCTCTTCAAGACTCCTGACCTGAAACCTCTCACGATTATAAAGTATTCCATAACAGAACTTACACCTACTCCACGGGCAGTTACGGGTAACCCTTATGAGAAGCGAGAAGCTCCCACCCTCAGAGGGGGGCCTAATCGGCCCCATCTCAAAGGAGAGCTCCCTCAGCCTCTCAATCTCCCTCATATCTTCAACATTACCTCTAGGCTAAAGGATAATTATTGATTATTATGCTTACCCAGTATTATACTTATCTACCCTGAAAACCTAATTAAGAAATGAATTATACTTCTAAAATTTCTACTTACCATTCTTCACAAGTTTTTACAATAAATATCAAAAAATATTGTATTTTCATCATCTATATATAATTTAAATGTGCTATATATCATGAAGAAAACGTATGGAGGTGGTATATGTGATTGGATATAAATCAGTATATGTGAAACAAGAACGGGAGCTAGCTGGAAAAATAATCGAGGTTACCCCACAGCATATTTGGGTTCAGGTTACCCCTGAGGGTAATATACGTATTGGGCTGACGGACTACGCGGCAAGACACCTGAAGGGAATAGCCAGCGTAATAACGGAGCCAGTTGGAAGAGAAGTCAAGAAAATGGAGCCGATAGGCATGGTCGAAACATGGATGTTCATATTCGACATATACTCGCCAGTAGCAGGAAAGATAGTTAAAGTAAACGAGGCGCTAAAGACAGAACCACAATTAATAAACGAAGATCCATGCGGAGAGGGATGGATACTAGAAATTAAACCAGAGGAGTAATGGAAGGATCCAAGGAGATCAACCCTTAACCCCTCTATTTTTCTTCCTAAGGCACCTCACTCAGCAATATGAGACTATGGAAAACATGTTCTCCCCATGCTGGCCGGGAATTAGTTGTAAAGAACGTGACCTATAGGCGACGACCTTTCCCCATAATATTTTTCTTTGGGAGAAAAGCGTATATACGTCCACACCACCTAAACAAGCACTCTTAAGTATATCCTCCCATTCTTAGATTTAATGTAGCGGAGATCTATGTATGAATAAAAGAATCTTTGTAGTATTTGTATTGCTTGGGCTTATCTCCTTAGCCGCTGACATGGTTTATGAGGGGGCTAGATCCGCCAGCGGGGCATATTTAGAGTATCTGGGCGCTCCACCCATAGCCTCATCCATTATCGGTGTAGGCGAATTCATAGGGTATGTTCTTAGGTTTGTAAGTGGTGTTTTAGCATCTTACTTTGGGTCTTCGGCTGCTTTCTGGGGCTTTGTAGCATTGGGCTACGCCATGAACGTCATGGTTCTGCCCCTTCTCGCCTTCACGGGATTCTGGTGGATTGCAACATCACTATACCTCTTAGAGAGGGTTGGGAAGGGCTTAAGGACCCCTATAAGGGACGTGATTCTAGCCGAGGCTACGGAGGGAGTTGGTAGGGGGAAGGGCTTCGGCCTCCACGAGGTTATGGATCAAGCTGGCGCCCTAGCAGGTCCACTACTCTTCGCATACATGCTCATACACTTCAACTATTCCAGAGCATTTCTAACACTCTTAATTCCAGGCGCATTGGCTATGATATTCGTATTCACAGCGTGGTCCCTTTACCCAAAGATCAAGAGCGTTGGGTCCTCGCGGAGGAGGGTCTCGTTTAGGGGTTTAGGCAGAAGATTTTGGCTATATGCGCTATCAATGACCCTGCAGTCCCTAGGCTTCTTGCACTGGGCTATAGCATCCTACTTCCTAAAGTATTGGGGGATCTTAGGGGACGCTGATATAGCAATATTATACGCGATCGCTATGGGCGTAGATGCCCTCATAGCCTTCCCAATAGGCTACATGTATGATGTGATGAAATTTAAGAGTCTCTACATGATCCCGGCTACAACGCTGATGATAACGCTGTTACTGGCGTCTAGGGTCACGGCTCTAGCGTATTTAATGGCGGTTTTCTGGGGGCTCACGATGGGCGCCTCAGAGACAATTATGAGGGCTTCTATAGCAGATATATCTGATGGAGATGGGCTGGCAGTAGCCTATGGAATCTTCGGGATGCTTTATGGGGTATCATGGAGCATCGGGGGCTTCATACTAACCCTACTACTACAATCTTCAGCGCCAATAGCGATAGGATACATAGCCCTAACGCAAGCATCATCACTCTTAATATTGGCGATATTAAATAGGCAAGCTGGCTCCACTAGCCATAATCATTAGTCAGCGCCAGCCCCTCCAATATCTTCAATGGGCTTCTTCCACATGCCCGGTATCGTTTTCCGCACCTAAGGCTTATCAATATTGCTGGTAAAATAGGGCTAATCTGGTCGCAACTATTCTGGCTACTAATATGATGCTTGAGTGGCTCGGCGAGTATGAGGCGGCTAGGCGCATAGAGAATGCTGTTGAGAAGGTTTTAAGTGAGGGGAAGGCTAAAATGTATGATTTATGTGGGACAGCGACGAGCGATATGGGGCGCGATAGTTGAGGAGATTCTTCAGGGGGGAGGCTGATGCCTAGAAAAGATTATTGGCGAAACTATTATTGTTTATTAAAGTGGTTTAGGTATGGTTAAAAGGGTAATCGCGTTGGTTTTCACAGTTGTAATGGCTGCGGTAACGGTTTTAGCGGTAACATGGGGTTTCGAGTTTGATTGGCCGGATTATGTCCATGTGGACTATGGTTTTCCGCTGGTTTGGTGCACTCATACATTGAATACGATTCACGGCCCAGTTGATGTTTGGAGGGTTGATTTAGCGCTATTAGCGGTGGATTTGGCGTTTTGGTTCTGCATAATGACCATGGGACTATTCGTAATCCTCCACATCAAGATATAAAATGGTGGCTCCATCCTTCTCGTTCAGCTATGCCCTTGGCTGCTATTTTTCATCGCTGTTCTTAATGAAGCTTCAACCTTACTCTCGTCTTTAATGTTTATGGCTCTTACTCCCTTTTTTAGGGCGGTGTTGATGAGATCTTCGTCAGCGCTTAGAAGCAATTTACTTTCGGAATATATGCAGGTTTGGATTTGGAGAGCATCGGCTTCGTAGATATGCTCCTCTAGGATTAAAGGCCAGCCCTCTACGAGCACAGATGTTAAAACCGGAATTATTTCCATGCTCTTTAAGCGGAGTAGCCCTGTAATTTCGCTTAAGAACCCCATAAGAGTTTTATTGAATTCGTCTTCATTAAGCCACTTTCTCCTTCTTCTAACATCAAAGACCCCTAGCACCTCGCCGATGTTCCAGATAGATGTTGCTATAAGCAGTTCTCCTTCCCAGCATTTATCAAATATCTTATCTGCGGCAGAGGTTCAGGGTTCTGATATATATCTTTTAACTATCGCACTGCTGTCAAGATAAACCTTTAGCAATGGAGTTTCCCCTCATCTCTCTGATGAGGAGCTCGGCGGCTGGGCCTCTCAGCATAGGTCTTTCCCGCTTTATTTCTTCTGGAGACTTTGGGATTTTAATATCAGCACTAATTTTCTTAAGGGCTTGCCTAATTCCTTCGTCGACTAGGGATTCTTTCAATAGGTTTTCAACTTCATCACTGAGCTTCCTTAATGTTCTATGCTTCCTTAGAACGACCTCCTTAAATTTAGCCCATAAATCCTCGTCTATGTATAGGCTGATTTTTCTCATAGGCGTCACTAAAGAACTATACTGGTCGACCAGTATTTAAGTTGATCTAGGCGGCTAGGTTGCGCTATTTCATTAGGAGAATCCTCCGCCGGAGAGAAGCTGGTATGGTGTAATCCAGACAGCGTCTTCTTTCGCGGCTGTTTCTATTGTGCCGTTTAGGAGCCATGTTTTATGCGTGGTTATTCTAGTGACTTTTATTATTGTGGGCTGCGAGGAAGATTAGAAGCGAGAGCGATGCGCATAATGCGCATAGCGTATAGGGCTGCTGCTAGGAGAATTTTTAGCTGGTTTATTGCTTTCGCGCTCAAATATTGGCTTATTGATTGGTGTTTAATAGGGTTTATGGGTTTGATCACTAGTCTTCGCGGTTGCCCGCTTTTCGTCTTCGCAAGCCTTCTCTGGGCAAGCCTTCAGAGGACATAACTAATACTATTACTGCTTCTGGAAAAGACGCCCTTGGTAAAGAGGTCACAACCTACGACTAATGGACTGTTGACATTCTCCATCCAGCTATTAGTATCTCTAAGGTCGCTAATATTAGTAGGGCTTACACAGGAAACAAACTAATCACAAGCGACGATGTAAACTACCTTAACGGCCTAAAACCTCTATAAACCAAGCGGATGGAGTTATCCGCCATTCGCCACCAATAATGGCCTTCTGACAGCGAGAAGTCAGATCAGAAACTATCTGCTAAGCGCAAATGCAAAGGACATGAAATGGATGCTCTCAGCACAACTAATCGCAACAGTGCTAAACGTCCGCCACGGATACCTAAACGGCTCAACAATAGTCTACGTTGGACCGTCAAAATATGTGCCAAGTGGCTTCATAACAATTGAAGAAATAATTAGTAGGGCTATTACGGCGCTATCGAACGGGTATAGAGCCGAGCAGGAGTACTGGAAGAACATACTCGACTGGCTAAACAACAATAAACTATATTTCGTCTGCCCAGAGCCCTGTAAGCCCAGCTATCAATAAATAATCAATAGGGGCGAAGTCGAGCCCCTAACACCCCTCTTTTTTATTTTTGGAAAATTATTTATTTCTGCTCTTCTCGGCAGCATTCCCGCTAGGCGTTAACCCTTAAATACCCCAAAACTCATACTAAACATGTTAACGAAAAGTGAACTAGGCAATGGAGTCTTTAAAGAGGGAGTTCCTAGAACTACTGGATAAGGACTTGGAGTTCCGCTATGCTGTAGCAGGCTACCTAGGGCTATCTGAGATACTCAAGAGGCTTGACACCTTAGCCAAAGAACAGATAGAGCTCAGAAGAGAGCAGGTTAAGCTAGCCGAAGAACAAGTTAAACTCAGAGAAGAGCAGACGAAAATATGGACAGAGATGAGAGCGCTGAGCGAGGAGCAGGCAAAGATATGGGCTGAGATTAAAGCGATAAGAGAAGAACAGACAAAAATATGGGTGGAGATAGCTGGGCTTAGAGAGGAGCAAACAAAAATATGGACAGAGATCTCCGGATTAAGGGAGGAGCAGGCGAGAATATGGGCTGAGATAAAGGCGCTTAGGGAGGAGCAGACGAAGATTTGGGCTGAGATAGCCGGGCTTAGAGAGGACTTCAATAGGATGTATAGGCAGCTGGACACTAGGCTTACCAGGGTTGAGCGCACATTAGAGAAGATAACATTAGATATTGAGGAGGAGGCTAGAATCATAGTTAAGTATAGGCTTAGGGAGATGGGCTACGAGGTTGAGATAGGCTCACTAATATTGCCAGAAGCAGAAATAAACATTTACGGCGCCTCAAACGAGATATGCATCATAGGCGAAGCATCCGTCAGAGCGCCCGCAAACATAATCGACAAAATAAACAGTAGCCTCGAGAAGCTAAGAACCCTATACCCAGACAAGCTGAGGCCGAAAATATTAAAGGTCGTTTACACGAGCCTAGCCATGCCAGACCTAATCGAGAGAGCCGAGAAAGAGGGCATATGGGTTTTAAAGGCAACAGGCGACATTGTTAAGCCTAAGAATTTATAACTAAATCAACCTCCAGCCAAAGCTCACAAGCATGAATACATTTATTCCCGCATAAACATCATCTTCTCGCTTCTCTCCAATACCTTATCATCTCTGCCGAATCATAGTCCGCTGAACCACACTTG
>JAGTQD010000036.1 GCA_018396405.1 Candidatus Bathyarchaeota archaeon | reverse complement strand
TCCTATATACAAGATCCCTCTAGGAGGAAAGTAAGTGAAAGATAAGAAAGCAGAAAAATTGAGGGAGGTCTTTGAGAATTTCAAAGTTTTAGTTAATAACCTAGTCCCCCTAACTCTAGATCAGGCTGAATGGATCTGCAATGAAGTTGAGAGGCTATGTAGAGAGCACCCTGACCTGAGAGCGAAAATTAAAGAATTTCATAAAATATCAGATAAGATGGGGTTAAGTAATGAACTATTAATCCGAATTCTTGATGAAATAGAGGAGAAAGAGGGGAAGAGACATAAAAAAAGAAGAATGAGAAGGGCAGGACGAAACGGGAGATTTTATGGGTAGAATAACAGCACTACCTCAAAGCTAAGCTTATATAAAGGGCCATTTTTCCTAAAGCCTTTAAGGAAGATTTTGGAAAGCAATTTTGGCTGGATGGTGATCTTATGAGCTACCTGGAAATGAAGGGGCAGAGAGAGTTTCTATGCAAGCTTCCCTACGACTCAGATCTCCTATTAGCATTAAAAGATCTTGCAAGGAAACTCGGTGTGAAGACTGGCATATTTATGTTGTTGGGAGCGCTGAAGAACGCGACTTTGCTATATTATATACAAAGCGAGAAAAAATACGTAAAACTAACATTTGACTTTCCTCTCGAGATAGTTTCTGGGGTCGGGAATATTGCCGTAATGAACGACGACTTAATCATACATGCCCATATCGTACTCGCAGATAAAGAGGGTAAATGTTATGGAGGACACTTAACGGAGGGGTCAAGGGTATTCTCATGCGAAGTTTATCTCAGGGAGCTATCGCCGACAATACAAAGAAAATACGACGCAACAACAGGTCTTAACCTCTACGATATGTAATTTCCAGCCACAGTGATAGGCATAAAGCGTTGGGGGATAGGGAGGAGGTGGTTTAATGCCTAAGCCAGGATACATAGGATAGCTTCTGGAGAAGATCTCCGCTGAATTATGCTCTAGGACACCCACCAACTCACTGAAGCAACCCTAATAAAGCGGTTTCTCACACCGAGACTCGGGGTTAATCCCAGGACAGTCTCCTGTGGCGAAATGTTCCCCCGCGAACAGATCCCGTTTTAAGCCCAGTTTCAAGAAAACAACAAATTTCCTGGAGCCCCGGGCGGGATTTGAACCCGCGACCCGCGGCTTACGAGGCCGCTGCTATAACCGCTAAGCTACCGGGGCTTCTCACATCTTGTTTTTCGTGTTTCCTTAAATTTTTATTTATCGCTTTTTTGTGTTTTCTTTATATATTTCTTTAAGTTTAAAGCAGTATAGTTGTGTGTTAATCTGAATTAGGTTTGGGTGTGGAAGCGTTTGGCTGATGAAATTAGGGAGGGCGATTATGCTTTATTATATTTGGATGATAGGAGAACTTATTTAGTTAGGGCTGAGAGGGGTAAGGTTCTCCATACACATAAGGGTATTGTTAGGTTTGATGATTTTATTGGCCGAGAGTTTGGTGTGAGGATTAAGAGTAGTATGGGTGTGGAATTTATTGTATTTAAGCCTAGTATAAGAGATTATGTCTATAAGAGTTTGAGGGGCACACAGATAATATATCCAAAGGATATTGCCCTAATAATATTATATGGTAACATACAGCCGGGGAGCCGAGTTGTAGAGGCTGGAACCGGCGTTGGAGCGCTTACGACAGTATTAGCCAGTTATGTTAGACCTAACGGTAAAGTATACAGTTATGAGATTAGAAAGGAGTTTCTTGAAATCGCCCGTAAGAATCTTGAGAGAGCTGGGCTACTTGAGTATGTTGAGCTGAAAGTTAAGGATATAACCCAGGGAATTGATGAGAGAGACGTTGATGTGGTTGTTCTCGACATGGCAACACCATGGCTTGTTATACCACATGCTTATGAAGCACTTAAGGGGGGTGGCTCATTTGTATCGTTCAGCCCGACAATCGACCAAGTTATTAAGACAGTTGAAGAATTAAGGGCTTATGGCTTCGCATACGTGGAAACAGTGGAGTGTCTTGTTAGAAAAATACGCGTTGAGAGAGGGAGAACTCGCCCAGAGACATTAATGACTGGGCACACGGGCTATATAACCTTCGCAAGAAAAGCCTTAAAAGAAGTCTTTGAACCATCTAATATCCCTGAGAGGAGTGATGTGTGAGCACCCTCAAAAAAATTTATCACTCCAGAATCTTCAGAGCGATCTTAGAAGTTGCACTCTCCTTTGCATTAGCCTTTGTCCTCCTAATGTCTTTGCGCGCAGCCCTCGGGGTTGAGAACTGTATATTCGTCGTCTCCTCCGGAAGCATGAGCCCAACAATTAATGTTGGAGACCTGATAATTGTTCAGGCAGTTACGCCAGCGCAAGTTAATATTGGAGACATTGTAGTATTTAGGGACCCGCATGCTCGTCTTGAGGCGCCAATAGTCCACAGGGTTGTGGATATAATTGTTGATAAAAAGGGCAATTATAAAATCGCTACATCTGGTGATGCTATTAACACTGGTTGGGATCAATTTTCTCCATGGAACGCCTCACTATTAATAGGCAGAGTCATCTTGAGGATACCATATCTAGGCAATCTATATCTTCCCCTCTTCTCTAAAAGTAGAGCAATAGTAACTGTTTTCGTCGCCATCATCCTTATCATAACACTATTGCTTCTCTATAAAGACAAAGATAAAAAAGACTCATGGGCTTCTCGAAAGAATATTTATTGGAGCGGCAAATATGTTGCCTACATCTTCACAATAAACTTGCTACTTATATTCCTCCTACTCTTCAGCCTATGGGGACGAGGAGTAAATTTTCTGGGAATGTATGAAGAGTATCGCTTAAATGCTGATAAATATGGTTATGAAAATGTTTTTCTAACGATGAATTTTATGACGTATAAAATTGATTGTCTTGTGCATGGTAGCATTCGCCAGGGTGTACTTACTTTTTCTTGGGCCCAGTTCATCCTATTAATACTATTACTATTTAATGTAATAAAGGTGTTAATTCCGATTGTCCGCTTTCATCTGCTCAAAAATGAATAAATATAAATACGAGATTTATAAAGCATATATCTTGGGGAAAAATTTATATGTCAAAGCAACAGCAGCCCCAAGTTAAAGTTAGAATAGAGAATGTTGTTGCATCAGCAATATTAAATCAAAGAATAGACTTAAATGCCGTTGTTAAAGGTTATCCAGGTGTAGAATATCGTCCAGAGCAGTTTCCAGGGCTCGTCTTCAGGCTGAAGAGGCCGAAAACCGCAACGCTCATGTTCAGTTCTGGCAAAATGGTTTGTACTGGTGCGAAGTCTGAGAAGGAAGCCCGCAGAGCGGTTATGAGAGTTATTAGGGAGCTGAAAAGGAGTGGAATAGTCATAGTGAGTAAACCGGAACTAAAGATACAGAATATCGTGGCTTCAGCAAATCTGGGTGGGATGATTGACTTAGAGAGAGCCGCTCATGTGCTTGGAAAAACCATGTATGAGCCGGAGCAGTTCCCAGGCTTAATCTATCGGATGGATGATCCAAAAGTTGTCATACTCTTATTTGCAAGCGGAAAACTGGTTTGTACTGGTGCGAAGAAGGAGGAAGATGTCTATAGAGCGGTTGATAACCTCTTGAAGAAGCTTGAAAAAGAGAAATTGATATATTATGAACAGCAGTGAAAATTACTGGTTTTAAGCATTAATAAATCAGGGGTATAAATTGCCTTAACCTAAACTTGACATTAATCTTCTTAGCGAAATCCTGAATTTTCTGGATGTCGATCTCAGGTAACTCTACTGCGGTTATTTCAGTATCTATGCCAGTATCCTTCAGCGCTAGAATGAAATTTATCACGTTTTTATAGGCTTCCCTAAACTCCGGTCTACAAACTTTATTATATGTTTCTTCATCATGTCCATTTAAGCTCACGCTGACTATGTCTATACCAACGCCCTTAAGTTCGCGTGCAACGTCTCTGTTTGGATTAAGTAGAACTGCGTGCCCATTTGTATTCAACCTAATTTTAAGGAAAGGATAGTATTTTTTGATCCATCTGGCAACCTCTAGAACGCAATCAAGCCTAATTGTTGGTTCGCCGAAGCCGCAGAAGACAACCTCCTCCCACCTTCTCCTCGAAATGTGCTTCTTTAATTCCTTAATCACTTGTTCAGTACTTGGTTCCTTGCCGAGCTTAAGCCTAAAGCCAGCTATTCCATCCCAGAAATGTCTAAAGCAGAAGTAACACTTGTTGGAGCAGCGGTTAGTTATGTTTAGGTAGAGGGAGTCCTCAAGCCAATACACTATATCTCCATTCTTCTTTAACATACACTAGAATTTTACCACCTCAGGTATTCTTATACTTTCTTTGATAAACTGAGAATCATGAGCCCGCTCATTACTTGGCATCCGGAGCATGCAATGAAGATTGATTCAAAGCCAAAATTGCTGACTATTATCGCGGCGATTAGTGTTGCTAGTGAACCAGCTAGCTCATAAGCTGATTCTGATATCCCGAAGATTAAGCCCCTCTTTTTCCTTCCACTTAAATCCGAGATCATTACTAATCTTGCTGGATCCTCGAGGGCGCATGAGATCCCAGAGATTAGCTCAAGCAGGTATAGCTGAATTATGTCCGAGACAAACATGTAGGCTAATGATGAGCCAGCTCCTAATATGACCCCTATAAGAAAGATTCTCTTCTTATCATAAATGTCTACCATTTTTCCAGATATTATCTTGAAGAGGGCTGATGAAAGACCAAAAACGGTTAGAAGAAGACCGACATCTACCATTGAGGCCGAGAAGCGATTAAGAACAAATAATGGATAAATTGGGCCGAGCAGACCCGCCCCTAGCGAACTTAGAAAGCTTAACGTAACTATGAGAGTTAACTGTCTTCGCATAGATACCACCCATTGAGAGGGTGTAGTCAGGTCTGCCGCCCAGATTCATTATTTTCTCGATCCTAACCCCCATTTCCTGATCTGCTTGCCTCCAAATATCCCCAATATTATATATGCTTAAGAAAATTAAAACCTTTTCTGGACAGATTCCTCTGTCCATTAATAAGGTTATGATGTGGTAATGTGAAAATAATATGAATATGAACTTAAAGTGGTTGGAAACTTATTCTAGTCCAAGTACGATTAAGGTTTATAAGCGGGTCTTGAGCGGTTCTTTAAAGCTTTGTGGTTTAAAGGGATCTTGTAGGAGAATGCTTAAGACCTACATTCAAATATTCAGCCGGACGTTGAAGTCTCTCGGCAATGGGTGGAACCGTAAACGTTCTTCAGCGTTAATGATCGCCTGGAGAAAATATTCTGATATCCCCGTCAAAATTACATGCATATTCAGGCTTCTTTAAGACTGAGGCACCTGAGTTGTTAAAATGTCGCTCATGAACTCTCATATACGTAGGGATGAAGGCTGTCTAAGATTAGCTCAGCAAATACTCAGCGAACTCATTCCCATTCTACCCCCGGTGTAAAGCTCTGATAGCCGAGCAAACGTAGTTTTTAACAGTTTTCTAACTTTTGATAACTTTAAACGCTTTTAAATGGCAAAGCGATTTGTGGCTTTTAAGAATCTTAATATCTCTTATCTTTAAAGTGTTCCCATCCCCTTCTCTCTATAACTATCCCTCTCCCGTTAATAACTGCTTCAATCTTCTTCTCAGATATAGCCCTTCCAATCTCTATCAATTGCGCCCCAGCACTACTGAGCGCATTTTTTGTCTCGTCCCAGATCTCAGGCTTAACGGTTACGACAAGCTCATACTCTTCCCCACCATATAGGCTTAAATCTAACGGATCAAGACCATACTCCCTAGCGAACTCCTCCACCTCAGGGGCTACTGGAACATTTTCTATTAGGAAGCCAACCCCACTAGCATCTGAGAGTTCATGGAGACTCCATGCTAAGCCGTCGCTTGAATCTATTGAGGCCGTTAAGGCTCCTAGGTCGGCCAATAGTAAGCCCTCCTTAAGCTTAGCCCTTGGCATTAGAACTGACTCCACCAGGGGCCTCCTAATGTGCTCAGGCGGGCTTAGCCCTTCAAGAAGAATCTTAAGCCCAGCCGATGTCCTCCCAAACAGCCCAGTCACAGCGACTATATCACCCGGTCTCGCTCCACCCCGCCTAATAATTCTTCTCCTATCAGAGAAGCCGGCGAGCATGCAGCATATCGTTAGGTCTGAAGACTCATTTGTGTCCCCACCTATAATATAAACTCCATACTCTTCAGCTCCATCACTTAAGCCAGATGCTATCTCCCTGACATCCTCCTCCGTGAGGTCTGATGGTAGACCCAATGAGACGAGTGCGGCAATCGGCCTAATCCCCTTAGCTGCAAAGTCACTTACATTCATCACGATTGCTTTCCTCGCAGCCTGCCTCAGACTCATGCCTGGCGGCACATCAGTTCTGCCTACAAGCATATCCGTCTTTAAAACGACTACATTCTCTCCTCCGACTGGAATTGCTGAGACATCGTCCCCGAAGGGTATTGGCATATCCGGCATAGACTTGAAGATTTCAAAGAAGAGCTTTATAGCCCACCTTTCACCCAACTCCCTAATCTTCCTCAATTTAGCCCAGCCCGGAAAAATTTTGTTCATATAAGCTTATTCCTTATTAAATTTAATTATCTCTTTTCAGGTGGGAGGGTGCGGAGACGAAAAATAATCACGCTGACTACGGATTTCGGTTTAAGAGACTCCTATGTAGCTGAGATGAAGGCAGTTATATTATCGATTTGCCCGGATGCATATATTGTTGATATAAGTCATGAGGTTAGAAAATTTGATATTAGAATGGGTGCCTTCCTCTTATTTCGTGCATCAAGATTCTTTCCAAAGGGAACGATCCACGTGGCCGTAGTGGATCCTGGAGTTGGAACCGAGAGGCGCCCAATAGTCATCGAGACTGTTAGATCATTCTATGTCGGTCCAGATAATGGGGTTCTCATTCCATCAGCCCGGAGGGATGGAATTAAGCATGTCTACCTCATAAATAATCCAAGATATATGCTTAAGGAGATCTCAAGAACATTTCATGGGAGAGATATCTTTAGCCCGGCTGCAGCCTATCTAGCTAGGGGTATCCCACCATCAGAGTTTGGGCCGGAAATATTTGACCCGGTATCCCCAAGCTTCGCAGAGCCCATAATCTCAGGCAATTCTATTGAGGGCGAAATTATATATGTGGATGATTTTGGAAACCTTATAACCAACATAAAGCATGAAGATCTAGAGTTGATGGGCATTAGGGAGGGCAGCTATTTAACCGTCAAGATTGGGAAAGAAAGGTTAATGCTTAAGATGTGCAGAGCTTATGGAGAGGTTCAAGTTAATAACCCGCTTGCAATTATTGGGAGCTGCGGGCTACTAGAAATTTCAGTTAATCAAGGCGATGCCTCAAAGTCCTTTGGAGCCAATGTTGGCGAAAAAATATTTATCTATAAGTAAGTTCTTTCTCTGCTCATCTTCTCTATCCTAGATGGAGCGCCTGTCAGGTAGTTCCATTAACTTAAATCTAGCCCAAACTACTAGCGATGTTGTAGGAATCGATCGGGGATTCGGTTTAAGCTATTTGTGGTATACTCTCTCATGTCAGGAAGTCTGGAGTCGAATTGCAACATAAAGCCCGAGAAATCAGGGCGAGAAAACTCTTAGATAAAGTGATACTAATTGATTCAAACATTCTCTTGGAGGTGAAGTTGGCGGGGAGTCATGCTGATATATGTAAACATTTTCTTAGAAAGGTTAGAGATGGTATCATTAAGTCGGTGATTATAGATTTTGCTGGAGGGATGTAACCCTATTTTTGGCATCGCTCCTCCGCTACAAAGGCTAATGATCTACCTCTAGGCTTGGTGCCCCACGTAAAATTTACATCCACCATGAGAGCTTATGGCTTAGATTACGGCAATGCTCTTGCACCAATCTCTTAAAGACTTGTCCACATCAGTAATCATCTCTTATAATAAGGATTTTTGACATAGTTAACTGGATTAAAAATATGCCCAGAAGAATTAATGTAGCAAATATTTCCCTCAAAATATTTCGAAAGATTCCTAATCGGCTAATCATTGCTGGTTCCTTCTGAAGCGTATCTCATGAAGAATGTTATAATGTTATTATGCTATACATTAATTGGCAGAGTAAATACGCCCAAAGGCGCCTTGGGTTTGAGCCTAAACCCCTATTTTTAATTCATAAGTGCTTTAAGCAACAACGTAGCACCAAAGACTGGAGGTGTCTTTGGATGAATTGGTCAGAGAAAGATTTAGGGATTATTATTTACTGTTGTAGCCTGCTCGAGGAGAAGGCTGCGGAGGCTTATAATCATGCTGCTGAAATAATCGGCAATAAGTTTATCAGCTGTCTCTTCAGGTATATTTCCCGCGACTCACTTAAGCATGCTGAGTTTTTAAGGTCTATGTCTGAGACATTAGCCGGAAATATAAGTGCTCATCCCGATGAATGTGTGAAGATTTGTGGCGAAGCATGGTTAGCTCCCATAAAAGATGCTGAAAGGATTTTGGGAAAAAGGGAGATGAGCCTTGATGATCTTCCCCCGCTAATAAGGGGGTTAGAAAGCATTGAAAGCTTCGCCGCTGAAGAATATTTGACAGCGCTTTATGTGAAATTAACTGAATTAATGGCAAGCGAGGAAAAAATAGATCTTGGCTACTATAAAAAGATACTTGAATGGATTATTGAAGATGAAGAGAAACATAGGCAAATACTTAAGATGATCGAGAGATTGCTAGCCCAATCATAATACTCTCGCTGAGGGGACTGCTAGAGTCTAAATATGACTATAACACTCAATTGTTCTGGAACCTAGCATCTCCTTCACGATTTTGAAAAGGCAATTGCAGGCTCGGCTTAAATCCCTTTTTAGCGTTTCTTTGAGAATCCATAGGAGCTCTCGGATGAAGGAAATTTGAAATATTGCGCTGATAAATCTCCGTAGAAATTTTATGCTATTTTAGGCTAGCTAAGTTCGACCCAATGGCTGGTGGCTGCCAAAAAGTTTTTGCCGCTAAAAATTCCTTTATTCTTGATGGTGCAACTGTTTATCTCAATATTCTTTGATAAACGCCCTCTTTCACCACAAATCTTACTGCCCCTATTTGATCTGCTGTCCGCGATTGTCCTATATACACGCGCTATCTTTATCGCTGTTTTTCCTGAATATAGTTTTTAAAGCTCCCTTCTGATTATTCTTGCACCCTCTCCGGGTCTAGCGCACAACGGTCTGCTTCTTATACCAATCTCCATAAAGGCATCCTTCATTGCTAGCGCGACCTCTCTAACATCCCTTCTACTGGAATCCACTAGGGCTATTATTGATGGGCCAGCGCCACTTATGGCGACCCCAGCGGCCCCAGCCTTCAGAGCTGCCTCTTTAACATGGTTTAATCCTGGAATCAAATGTGCCCTCGCTGGCTCAATGACGGCGTCAATCATGCCCTTGCCCATAATCTCAACGCTATTTAAGGCTATTCCAGCTATGAAGGTTGCTGCCCGACCAATATTATGGACCATGTTTGTGAGATCAACTTGTTTCGGTAGAACTAATCTTGCAATCCTGGTGTCAACCTTTATCTCTGGCAGGACAATAGCAAACTCAGCGTTCCGTGGAAGATTCATTTTTATGACTTCAAGCGGATCTCTTGAGACTATTAGAATGAAGCCTCCCATGATGGCTGCTGAAACATTATCTGCATGTGGCGATCCAGCCGAAGCGATTTCACCGATAGCTGCCACCTCTATTAATTGGGTTGGTGTTAGATTTAGCCCAAGAAGATCGTTCATTGCTACCGCCGTCGCCGCAGCGCTGGCGGCGCTGCTACCGAGCCCGCTCCCAGGCTTTATTCCCTTATAAATCTTTATCGATAAACCGCTCTTCTCTCCGGCCCTCTTCAGCATCTCTAGTGCGACTAACCCGGCAGTATTTTTCTCCGGCTCAAGAGGTATCTCTGAGGAGCCTTCTCCGTAAACCTCGATCTTAATGATATCATCCTTTCTTCTTTCAACGATAACTCTGTCGGATAGTGTATCTAAAGCTACGCCAAACACGTCGAAGCCTGCTCCTAAGTTCGCTGAGGTCGCTGGTGCAATAGTCTCAACCGCTCTTAAACCCAAAGTAATCACCAAGACATGATGTTCTTCAAGTTAATTGACGTTATAAGCATTTTTCTAAGCGTAGATATAGAAGTGCGCCCCGCTAGGCAAGCTTTTATTTTTGGCGGCATAATAGTTTATATTTGGATCATTTGTATCTTAATTATTAAGATGATAATGGTGCGTTATAATGACAGTTCCGCTTGAGAGGATTGATAAGTATACTTGGCGTATACCGAAATATAGGCCTGGCATGCGTGTGCCAGGAATAGTCTTCGCAGATGATGATCTCCTTGAGAAGATGAAGACTGATAAGACCCTTGAGCAGTGCGCTAACGTAGCTTATCTGCCAGGCATATATAAGTATTCTATAACTTTACCAGATGGGCATGAGGGGTATGGTTTTCCGATAGGCGGCGTGGCGGCGACGGATTATGAGGAGGGTGTGATAAGCCCTGGTGGAGTAGGCTACGATATAAACTGTGGCGTAAGACTTCTTGTAACAACCCTCTCGGAGAAGGATGTTAAGCCGAAGATAAGCGAGTTGGCCACAACTATATTCCATAACGTTCCATGCGGCTTGGGCAGTCATAGAAAGGACTTCTCAGTCTCAATGAGCGAGCTTGATAAAATAACCAAGGAGGGAGTGCCCTACCTCATAGATAAGGGGTATGGCTGGCAGGAGGATATAGAACACTGTGAGGAACATGGGTGTATGCCGGGCGCAAATCCAGATAAAGTCTCGAGCACCGCTAAGAAGAGGGGTGCGCCGGAGCTTGGGACACTGGGCTCGGGGAACCACTTCCTAGAAATACAGAAGGTCGACAAAATATTTAATGAGAGGGTTGCAAAGGCTTTTGGAATAGTTCATGAGGGCCAAGTTACTGTAATGATTCACTGCGGTTCACGTGGATATGGGCACCAGATATGCTCGGACTACTTAAGGGTTATGGAGAGAGCCGTTCATAAATACCGCATAGAATTACCTGATAGGGAGCTGGCATGTGCTCCAGGAACAAGTCAGGAGGCTCAGGACTATTATGAGGCGATGGCATGCGCCGTAAACTATGCTTTCGCTAATAGGCAGATGATAACTCATTGGGTTAGGCAGAGTTTTGAGCAGGTATTTAAGACGTCTGCTGATAAACTCGGCTTACATTTGTTGTATGACGTGGCGCATAACATTGCTAAGATTGAGGAGCACACTGTTAATGGTAAGACTGTTAAGGTTTGGGTTCATAGGAAGGGCGCGACGAGAGCCTTCCCACCGGGCCATAAGGATGTCCCAGCGGATTATAGGAGCCTTGGTCAACCAGTTATAATACCAGGCTCAATGGGAACTAGCTCATGGGTTCTGGTGGGCACGCCAAGGGCTATGGAGATAACATTTGGCTCAACAGCTCATGGTGCTGGTAGGATGCTCAGCCGCGCAGCTGCTACGAAGCGCTTTACTGGGAGCGAGATAAAGAGGACGCTTGAGAGTAGAGGCATAGTTGTCAGGGCGGCTAGCATGGCTGTTCTAGCCGAGGAGGCTGATCCAGCCTATAAGAATGTTGATAAGGTTGCCGAGGTAAGTAATGCTGTTGGCATAGCAACATATGTTGCTAGGCTTGTTCCATTAGCCGTAGTTAAGGGTTAACGAAGTCTGGGATCCTCCTATTATTTTTTGTGTTATTCTTATCTTCTCCAGTATACGTGGTGTGCAGAACCTCTTTAACCATCTCGGAAGTTTTAGGGCCAAGCCCATAGACATCCTTTGGCCATCTATCAACATTCATCAGGGCGTTGAGAGGCGTCTTATACACCTTGAGCAGATTTATAGCCCTCTCCCTTCCAATCCTCGGTAAGCTCGCGAGGAAGAAGACTTGGGCGTCAGCTATGGTCTCCAGTTTTTTAACTGGGTGGACTGCTGGTTCCCTCTTCTCCTTAAACTGCTCCTGCTTAGCAGATGTATAAAGTAGTATTACGGTTTCCCTATAATTTATTGTATTAATTACGTTTATACCGTTCTTTGCTAGGGCGAATATTGCTCCCCAGATAGCTGAAGGGCTTATCTTACTAAACTTGTAGATAAGCGGGAAGTATCCCTCAATCAATAAGAATGGCTTCTCATAAACCTCTTTAAGGAGAAAGACCTGCTCGAATAGATCCCGATGCGTGAGCGTGTTAACAAAATCCTGCACAGTTTTCCGCTCAAATACGCATTCATCAGAGATCACGTAATCTCCTTTATCAAGGGTCTCAATTCTTATTATTGCACCAAGATTCTTAAGACCATTAATTATCTTCGAGGCTACGCTCGCCTCCCTACTATCAACAATTATAACTGGCTGGTCTAAATTGTCTCCCCTGATATATGGGATAAGCGTCCCAAATCCAACCATAATATGTCTCCAGGAGAGGCTGCTCTAAAAATTTTTATCTTTTTTGTCCTTAAATATCTTCTAGATATTAAAAATAATGGCCTGCGAAAA
>JAGTQD010000035.1 GCA_018396405.1 Candidatus Bathyarchaeota archaeon | reverse complement strand
AGCACGACGACGTAAGAGGGCATGCAATAACGGTCGAGTCAATGGAGAAGGATATTATTTTAATGAAACGCTTTAACTTTAACGCTGTCAGAACATCACATTACCCAAACCACCCAGCATGGTACGACCTATGCGACAAATACGGCATATACGTCATAGACGAGGCAAACATAGAGTGCCATGGCCTAGCTGACCACGGAAAGAAAATGAGAAACTATGCATGGAAAGATTTAGCTGAGGATCCAGAATGGCTTCCAGCGTTTATGAGCCGTCTTATAGGAATGATTGAAAGAGATAAGAATCATCCGTGCGTGATAATATGGTCGCTTGGAAATGAATCTGGTTACGGAATGAACCATGTTGCAATGGCTGCTTGGGCGCATGGATATGATCCAACTAGACCAGTTCATTACGAAAGAACCAGGTACGCTAAAGGGAAAATTCCAAGAATAGTTGATGTTATAAGTGTGATGTATCCCTCGCTTAATTATCTTGTGCAGTTGGCTGAGGACCCGGAGGAAGATAGGCCAATAATAATGTGTGAATATGCCCATTCGATGGGGAATAGCACTGGCAATTTAAAGGAGTATTGGGATATAATAAGGAAATATAGGCGCATCTGCGGAGGCTTCATATGGGACTGGGTTGACCAGGGCCTAAAAAAGAGAACTGAGGATGGCGTCGAATATTGGGCTTATGGTGGCGACTTCGGTGATGAACCAAATGATGGAAACTTCTGTATAAATGGTTTAGTCTGGCCAAATCGTGAGCCGCATCCAGCCATATGGGAATGCAAAAAGATACAGCAGCCAGTTAAAGCTGAACCCGTTGATTTGAAAATTGGTTTAGTTCGAATAATAAATGAGTATGACTTTACTAATCTTAGCGCCTTAGATATATTCTGGGAGCTATATGAAGATGGCTCTCTAATAGACTGTGGGCAGCTTCCTAAGATGGATGTTAAACCAAAGGAAAGTAAGGTTATTATTGTGCCATATAAACTTCCGCAATTAAGGCCCGGAGCGGAGTACTGGCTAATGCTAAGATTTAAGCTTGCAGAGTCAACTCTATGGGCTGAAAAAGGATATGAAATCGGCTGGGAGCAATTTAAATTGCCCTTTGAAGTTCCCTCGTCTTCTATTATAAAAACCGAAGATATGCCGCCCTTAGATTTTCAGGAGACCACATCAGAAATAATTGTTGTGGGTAAAAATTTCAGCGTAACCCTCGATAAAAAAGTTGGATTGCTTTCTTCATTCAAATCTGGTAATAGAGAACTTATCAAAGAAGGCTTTCGCCTTAATGTTTGGCGCGCTCCTACAGATAATGATGCTCCACGACTAGCAGTCGAATGGAGAAAAGCTGGTCTTGATAAACTCGTCTATGAGGCTAGACATATAAGATCTGCCAGAGTTTCCGAAAAACATTTTCTGATTGAAGTTTCATCAATCCTTAGGACGCTTGAAGGTCAAGAGAGGTTTGAGTGTCTTTATTCCTATAACATCTATGGAAGTAGTGACATAATAATAGAAGTAAAAGTTAACCCCTTAAAAGGTCTTCCACCGCATCTTCCAAGAATAGGGTTGCAAGCGAAGGTTCCGAAAGAATATGAGATCGTCACATGGTATGGAAGAGGTCCGCATGAAAACTATTGTGACAGAAAAGAGGGTGCTGCTATTGGAGTTTATAGGAGTACAGTTGAGGAACAATATGTGCCCTACATAAAACCCCAAGAGAATGGAAATAGAACAGATGTAAAGTGGGTTTCACTGACTGACTCCTCAGGCTTTGGCTTATTGGTTGTCGGCATGCCCATTTTAGAGGTGAGTGCGCTGTACTATACGATCGAGGATCTTTCAAGCGCTAAGCATACTTATGAGCTTAAAAAGAGGGATTTTATAACGCTTAATCTTGATTACAGGCAATCGGGGCTGGGTGGAGGTAGCTGTGGTCCAGATACGCTACCAATTTATTTAGTTAAACCAGAACCGGTAGTCTTCTCAGTCCGCCTAAGACCTATCTATCCTGATGAATCAGCGATGGAAATAAGTAAGCAAAGAATCTTAACCAATTTTCGGAGGCTTAAAGAGGATGATAAAGTTTAAAAGTGACTGGTCAAAGATAAAATGGAACCTGCCAGCATGGTTTTACGACGCGAAATTCGGAATTTACTGCCACTTTGGAGTTTATTGCGTTCCAGCCTTTGATAATGAATGGTACTCGCACAACATGTACGTTGCTGGTCACAAAGCCAACTTATATCATACAGAAAAATATGGTCATCCGTCGAAATTCGGATATAAAGACTTTATCCCAATGTTTAAGGCTGAGAAATTTGATGCAGACGAATGGGCTAAAATCTTTATTAGAGCTGGTGCAAAATTTGCGGGTATTGTTGCGGAGCATGCCGATGGCTTTGCAATGTGGAATAGCGATTTAACTAGATGGTGCGCAGCTAAAATGGGACCTAAGAGAGATATTGTAGGCGAGGTACAGGAATCTTTTCAAAGAAGGGGATTGAAATTTCTAGTAACATTTCATCACCAGTGGAACTGGGGCTGGTACCCTACGGATGATAAAACTGTTGATGCATCAAACCCCGCTTTTTCGGGGCTTTATGGCTTCTGCACTCCAAGAAGCGCCTTCGGAATGAATCCTAATCCTAAACCTAATAGAGATTTTCAAATTTTGTGGATGAATAAGATTAGAGAAGTTATAGATAACTATTTCCCAGACGCCATTTACTTTGATAGTAGACTCCAAGTTATTGATGAAGATTTTCGGTTTAAAATTATTGAATATTACTATAATAAATCTAGGAAATCCGGAAGAGAGACCCTTGTGACTTATAAAGATGAGGATCTACCACATCATGTTGGAGTTTTAACGATTGAAAGATCTAGGATGACCATTCTAAAAAATCATGTATGGCTGCAGGATGATTCTATTGATTGGAAATCATGGTGTTATGTGCAAAATCCGCACTTTAAGGACGCGGGAAGACTTGTTGACCAGCTGGTTGATGTCATAAGCAAAAATGGAATATTATTACTTAATGTTACGCCGAAAGCTGATGGAGAAATTCCTAAAGAAGTCAAGAGAGTGCTATTTGAGATTGGTGATTGGCTTATGATAAATGGTGAAGCTATTTATGGCTCAAGACCATGGAGAGTTTTTGGCGAAGGGCCAACATGCCTTAGTGATGAAATCGTTAGAGAAGAAGTCATCTCCAACTTTCTGCCAGGAGATATCCGCTTTACTAGAAAAGAAGATAACTTATATGCGATCTTACTTGAGTGGCCTGGTGAAAAAATCATTATTAAATCTTTAGCTAAAGATATGGCGAAAGAAAGAGTTCATGAGGTTGTCCTATTAGGCTTCGATAAAGAGATAGCATGGCAGCAGGATCAAAATGGGCTAACCGTGTATTTGCCGCCGGAAAGACCTTGCAAATATGCTTACACTCTCAGGATGAAAATCGATAAGACAGTAGAATGATAAAAATATCTTTAAATGCTAATAAAATTTTTAACATCCATATTATGGATTATATTATAACGTGATAAAAATGGGGAGTTCGGGTGGTTAGTGTAGCAGCAATTTATACTGGGCAGGGTCTCATGGAGATTATTCAAAAGATTTTTTATGAAGAGATTCCTTATTGCACTCTCATCAATATTCTGGATGATAGTATAATTCAAGAGGTTATCAAGAATAATGGAGTTACTCCTAGAGTCGCTAAACGACTAATTTATTACTTTTGTCTTGCTGAGGAAGCTGGTGCAGACATAATATTAAACACATGCTCCTCTGTCGGCGAAATAGTGGATGTGGCCAGAAGAATAGTGAGCAAACCAGTAATCAGAATAGATGAGCCGATGGCCGAGAAAGCTGTAGAAAACTTCAACAATATAGGTGTACTTGCAACATTGCCAACAGCATTAAAACCAACCATAAACCTATTAAAAAGAAAAGCGCTTGAGAGAAACAAGAATATTTCAATAGTAGAGGGGTTAGCAGATGGTGCTTATCAAGCATTGATAAGTGGCGATTTAGAAAAGCATGATGAGTTAATAATGAGAAAAGCATTAAACATATCCAATATAGTGGAGGTTCTGGTTTTAGCACAAGGGTCAATGTCAAGAATCGAGGATAAACTCGCCAAGGAAACTAATAAACCAATTCTTTCCAGTCCAAGACTGGCAATAAGGGCTATTAAATCCTTTATAAGAACATAAAACAGGGGATAAAATATTATCGATGTAGATGAAATATTTTTGCCTGAAGACCCGAAAATAAGAAATTATTTAGTTGCCACCTATGGAAACATAATTATTTCTGCAAGGTTTTGCATGCAAAAACCTATTTTAAAGAAGTCGCGTTTGGAGAAATTAATAAGTCAAAGGGGTGTATAATAGCTGGCTCTGTTAGAGACGTAATATTGGATTGGGTTAAAAAAAGCGAAAACTAGGGGTGAGAAGAATGTCCACTCAGAAGGAAATTATCTTCAGTCCCTATGCTAAACTGAAAAGCATTAATATTGGAGAAGCTAGGTGGACGGGGGGCTTTTGGAGTAAAAAACTTGAGAAATGTTATAAAGAGATGATTCCAAACATGTGGCGGATACTTAGTGATCCAAATATTAGTCATGCTTTCACAAATTTTCTTATAGCCGCTGGATTAATGGAAGGCGAACATAAAGGACCGCCATGGCATGATGGGGACTTCTATAAATGGCTTGAGGCTGTAGCTTTCGTCTATGCATACGTAAAAGATGAAAATCTGAATAAATTAATGGATGAAGTAATAAACGTAATTTCACTTGCTCAAAGAAACGATGGTTATATACATACGCCAGTAATAATCAGGCAAAAACATGGAATAAATATTGACGATTTTCCAGATCCAGATAATTTCGTAACATATAACTTTGGTCATTTAATGACTGCTGCATCAGTGCATTTTATGGTCACTGGTAAAAGAAACTTTCTAGAGATTGCTGAAAAAGCTTGTAGCTACCTCTATGAAGCGTGCTTAAAGGATCCACTTAAAATCGCTAAAAACTCTATATGCCCTTCACATTACATTGGTGTCGTAGACTTGTATCGTGTTACTGGCAATAAAAAATATCTTGAACTGGCAAAACGTTTGATCGAGATTAGAGATTTAATAAAAGATGGGACAGATCAAAATCAGAATAGAATTCCATTACGCTTACATGAAAGAATAGTTGGTCATGCGGTTAGAGCGAATTATCTCTATGCTGGTATTGCTGACTTATGTGCTGAAATAGAGGATGAAAGCCTTCTTAAAATGCTAATAAAAGTCTGGGAAAATATGGCTTATACGAAGATGTACATTACCGGGGCTTGTGGTGCACTTTATGATGGCGCTTCACCATATGGTGGAGAAAAGCATCGCGAAATACAGCTTGTGCATCAAGCGTATGGACTGGAATATCAGCTTCCAAACGCTATTGCTCACAATGAAAGCTGTGCTGCTGTTGGGAACTTACTTTGGAGCTGGCGCATGCTTAAGCTACTGGGTGAAGCAAGGTTTGCAGAGGTAATTGAGACAGTAATTTATAACGCTATTCTTGCAAGTGTAAGTCTTGATGGAAAAAAATTCTTTTATACTAACACGCTTAGACAGGTTAAATTACCTTATAAACTTCGTTGGTCACGATCTAGAGAACCATATATATCATGCTTCTGTTGCCCACCTAATATTATCCGTGTTATCGCTCAATCAATTATGTATGCTTACTGCATCTCTCATGAAGGTATTTGGATAAATCTTTATGGAACTAATGTCTTACAGACAAGAATTAGAAATACTAGAGTTTTGTTGAGACAAGAAACTGAGTATCCATGGGACGGTCACATAAAAATGATTCTGGAAGAATCGAGAAACGAAAAATTCACACTATTCCTTAGAATTCCTGAATGGTCCGATAAATTTAAGGTTAAAATAAATGATAGGAAGACATCTGAAGGCTCTTGCACTGGAACATATTGGCCGGTAAGACGTGTATGGCATAAGGGTGATGTTATTGAGCTATATTTATTTATGAAGCCAAAACTTATTGAAGCCCACCCATTAGTTGAGGAATGCAGAAATCAGGTAGCTATAAAACGTGGACCTATAGTTTACTGTTTAGAATCAATTGATCTCCCAAGAGATGTAAAAATAAGTGAAGTATATGTTCCACGTGATGTTACACTAAATCCAGTGAAATCTAGTATTGCAAATGAAGAGTTAATAGTTTTAGAGGGACGATTAAGAGTTTATCGAGAAGGTGATTGGAAAAATAAACTATACCGAGAATATAAGCTCAAGGAACCAGAGGAGATTAACGTTAGATTAATTCCTTATTACGCTTGGGGTAATCGTGGGCCGTCTGAGATGACGGTATGGATGCCTATTGACTAGGTCGCGGAATTCTTAGATTTTACTAACTCTTAAAAGCAACTCTTTTGCCTCTTTCTCAGAAGAAGCCTTGCATATTATATAAACTCTCTCTCTGCCAAGTTCTCTTACAATATACTCGACATGGTTGATTGGAACGTGAAGCCAAACCGATTTTTCTGCGTTAAGTATTTTTTTATATAGCGGAATCCATTTTGGCGATTCTGGAGGCTCCTCTCCCGCTCCTGGAACCCATTGAATAGCTTTTATTTCATCAATTTTAAGAATTCTATCTAAATGTTTAAGCGCGCCTGGCCCATCTAAGTGATATAGCACATAATCAAGTCTACTACACTGTTCTTTGAGATATGGTTCTACAAACTCCTTGAACATCTTAGGTGAAATCAAAGAACTGATATCACACTGTACTTTACTTGTTTTTCCAGGTCCCCAAATCCCGTATAAGGAAAACGCGTTTCCTCCAATATCGTCAGAAATCATCTTATAAATCGAGTCGTAGTAAACAAAGTATAAGTCGGTTATCTCTATTAGGCGTTCATGAACCCATTTTGGGCGCGTAAAAATATCCACAATTAATTTGTTATATCCTCGCAACTGAGCTAGCGTATCTAATCCCTCGATTAAATCCGGCATTCCGACAATATATCTTCCTTTTCCACGTTTAACCGCCTCTGAAATGAATCTCTTGAAGAAGATCCACCATTCATTTTTAGGATCAAATTTTAGTTTTTCATCAAGTTTTTCATCAGAAATTACTGGTTGATACCATATAACTTTTGTCTCCTCTTGGAAGATTGGTTTGGCTCCTAAAAATAATGCCAGATCACCTGGACCTACTTCCGTGTTTAAGAGTGGGAAAGCTTCTCCACCAAAAAAGGTGTTCATCATATCTAGCTCAGATTTTAATATGCGATACTCAATATTTGTCCGTTTTTCTCTAAATGTTTTTGGAATTGAAAAAGTAATTTCATTTTTAGTGGCATTATTTTTAGGTGCGAAAACAGCAATAGTTGGACGGTCTACTTTTTCACCATGCCACCATGCTTTCAATCTTTCACGTGCTTCGTACCAATCCTCTTTCCACTCAAGCATTCTCTTCTCCCTAGGTCAAATTACTCTAAGTTTTTCTGCTTCTTAAATAATATTTTCCATCTAACCTCTTCCTCTTTTCCAAAACTTACGTTAACCCTTAATATGGGCGGAACATATTCGATAATTCTAGCATTAAATGTTTCTTTCGGAGCGAAATTTGCTGGTAAATAAATGAATACATCGTGATTCGTTTCTTCTGGGCTGATGGATGAAACTTCTAACGTGTTCTCGTATGCAATCCATTTTTCGTCTTTAATTTCAATTCCTCCTTGCGTAATGTGCCTGTTTGTTCCTATAATCTTTGGAAAAGTGCTGTCCTCATGCGCCGAGATAATCTTACAATCGAAAGGTGCTATTTTGAAAGAGATTTTTCCGGAATTGACTTCTAAAAATTTTTCCTCCCAAAAATCAAATGCTAAAACTTTTTCTCTAAAGCCTAGTCTCCTAAAATCAAGGTCTATTGTATCAGGTTTTTCCTCCCAATTAAATAGTCCTATGACATGCCATTCTCCAAAAGATTTTTTTATTGGAAGGTCATATACTCTCGGGTATTCTCTTTCGAAAAGATCTATTGGCGTGGCTCTGCCAGGATATACTGGAAGTACTTTCTTATACAAATTGAGTCTCTCTGGTGTAGCAAACTTTGGTAAATAACCTCCAGCAAACATATTTAGGCATAGTATTCCAAGAAGCGAAATCCATGACCTAGTCCGCTCGAGAGAATATTTTATTCGAGGTTGATCAACTGGTGAAAAGGGTATTTCTGAAACATCAAAAAATTCAGGGTGATTCCAAAAGCATTTGCCATGAAGGTAATATAGGGCTTTAAGTCCGGATAGAACTCGATGGGATAAATGCGGTCTCCAATCACGTGAAGTGCGGAATGCATCAGCTAGTCCAATTATTGGTCCTAATGGAACTCCACAAGCCTCTATGAAAACATTTTTGCCAACAGCTTTTCTGATAGCTAAATATCTTCTTTTAAATATTTCCATGCAAGTATGATCCCAAGAAAGATTTTCCTTAAAATCATAATGAAAGTCAAGAATAACATAGTCTATTCCCCAGTCAGCAATCTTTCTATATATCTCCTCAGTTTTTTTGTCCTCATCAGGTTCGCCAGCTTTAACGTATGTAAAAGGCCTTGTACTTATGCCTGCCTTATAACCTCTTTTATGCATCATGTCAACAAGCGCTTTAATTCCCTTTGAAAAATATTTCTCAACTCTATATCCGCGGCTATTTTCAACCCATATTGGGAATGTATTCATCTGATATGGTATAAAGAGATTTGGCGAACCATGTGATGAGAAATCCTGCCAGAAATATCTTAATCCATATTTTCCTAATTCGGTCTTATCTAGGAAATCCATCCATTCAATAACATATTCTTCGCGGTTTAAATACGTGTACGAATTATTCTCTTTGTCTAATGAATATGGTAGAAAAACTCCAGATATTGGTTTTGATGGAAGCTGGATATTGTTAAACTCCTTTATTGTCTCAGCATACTGATCTAAACATCTAAAAATATCTTCATCCCACATTAATGTGGTTGCTGAAGTTTTAAAGGATACTCCAGATTTGACCCTTAAAGGTCGTCTATCAAGAAATGGAAATTCATCACTCCATATTCTATGATCCCAAATTGGATCAATATAGCATCCGCCACTTATCACCATCTCTAAACCTAAATTAGAGGGTGCACAGGATCTCCTAACTAAAACCGAGATTTCAATGTTGGCTCTTTCTAAAACGCCTGTAACTAATCCGCGTCCACCATCACGTCTACTCGCCATAACCATAGTCCACCAACATCTACTCCAAGACTCTCTTAAGTTCCTTAAGCGTACATTTGATAGTTCTTCAGGTTCTCGCCCGGTTTTCCAATATGGTGACCCATAAAATATATTTCCTGAATACTCTAATAGAACTCCACCATCCTCTGCTCTCAGAGATAATGGATGTATCTCTCTAATGTAGATATCACTGCCGGTGGTGTTTATTAATTCAGCTTCGAAAACTAAACCATTCTTATTTGGTATTGAATAAACCAGCCATTTTAAGGATGGTAATTGCTGTTTTGGGATGGAAGTAATTTGTAATGCTTCAGTTTCACCCCAAACTGTGTTTAAAGTCTTTCTAGAAATGTGATGCTTAAATAAATTGCTTGTAACTTTTATGAGAGCCCCGTCCCCGTCTACATATGCTAAAACACCATTTTTAAATAGAGTTTTTTCGCCAACTTTACATGAAAGTTTCCCGGTTTCTGGGTTAAACCTTAAAGTAATACCATTTTTTTCGATACATATTTCACTAGTACGCATAAGTTTTCCTAAAAATCGGATGAATAAAAACTTTGCTTTATATTTCTTCTAGGTGATGTTTTCAGGATTTAAAAAATTAAAAATGTAGAAGAAGTCCTCCAATAGAATGTTTTGGTATTGTAAAGTTCACTTTTTCTCCTTTGATTGATATGTCTTCTTTTTTAGGAACAATTCTTTTAGGATTCTCAAAATCATTGTGGTCTCTTACATTTTTCGAAGTTACGAGAATTAGTTCTCCACTGGACATATTTACACCGTTAATATCTAATCTTACTTCTATGTCATCATCCAAACTTACATTCACTAATGTGACTACTATTCTTCTATTTTCCTTATCTAGCGAAATAGAAGAATCTATCGCTGCGAGCGGGTCGACTTTCCCTTTTTCTTTGGAAAAAGCTTCGATCATCTCCTTTGTAGGTTCTTCTTTTATCAAGGGCGAGCTAACTTTACTCATTAAGCTATAATTTCCCATGTGATGTTTGTAAATATCAAAGACATAATATGTTGGAGTCATTATAGTTAATCTATTTTTTGTTAAAAATAAGCTTTGAAGAACGTTAACTGTTTGAGCAAGATTAGCTATTCGGATCACATTTGAATATCTATTGTATAGATTCAGCACAATGCCCGCTAATATTCCATCTCTAATGGTGTTCTGCTGGAATAGCCCTGTTTTATGTGTTGCGTCGGAATACCATGCTCCCCATTCGTCTATAACTATGTCAAGATTGCTTCCTCGTGTAAACTTATTTATTATATCCGCTGTCTGACGAATAAAATATTCTAGGTTTTGTACGTCGTATATAATATTATAGTACTCTTCATCTGAGAATTCTACAGACTTGCCAAAAGGTTTCCGGCGACTACTAAAATAGTAATGAATGGCAATACCATCAATAAGCCTTCTTGTTTCAGACAAATACTCCATCAAAGTTGTCATCCATCTTATGTTGAGCCGCCCACAAGCCACAAGATAAATTGATGGATCAGCTGCTTTTAGGTATGTTGCAAAGCGTCTATATTCCCAAGCATAATATTCCGGAGTGAATGAGCCGCCGCATGCCCAGCTTTCATTCCCGATCTCCCAATACTTAACATAATAAGGTTCTGGATGACCATTCTTTCGCCTTAATTCTGCGTATGCTGTTTTTCCAGAGTAATTGCAATACTCAAGCCAGTAAATAGCCTCTTGAACACTTCCTGAACCAACATTTAAGCAGATATATGGTTCAGCTTTAACTTTCTTGCAGAGCATGATGTACTCATCGGTTCCAAAAAGATTTCTTTCTTCGCCGCCCCACCAAAGATTTCTTTTGACTGGACGTCTCTCTCTAGGGCCGATTCCGTCCTCCCAATGATATGTGTCAGCGAAACATCCACCGGGCCATCTTATTATTGGAGCCTTTATATGCAGTAAAGCATCAATTACATCCTTTCTTAATCCATTTATGTTCGGTATGCCTGAGTTTTCTCCAACCCAAATTCCATCATAAATACATTGACCTAAATGCTCAATAAAATGTCCATAAATTTTTGGGTCTATTCTTTCAATGATGGCATCAAAATTAACGAATATTTTACATTCATCTCTCATTTCACTCACCCTATTTTTAGTAAGGTGGCTCAAATATTGTAGCTGCTATATGACGTACTCCTCCATCGTATTGAATTTTATCGTCTTTTGAGTTAAAATAGTACACGGTCAATATTTTTCCATTAGATAGTTCAATAGCTCTTGGATAACCAAGATCCGTTCCACCTCCATCATCTCGTATGATTATCTCTGGCCCCCATGAAGCTCCTCCATCGGAGCTTATTCTGGCTCTTATCCCATAGGGTGGGACTCTATAACCATAGACGCATAAAAGTCTTCCGTCTCTAAGTGTAACTAAGGAAGCTGGTGCACCCCATTTGTTAACCCTCGACATAAACCTCCAAGTTAAGCCA
Source organism: Candidatus Bathyarchaeota archaeon (assembly GCA_018396405.1). Lineage (GTDB taxonomy): Archaea > Thermoproteota > Bathyarchaeia > Bathyarchaeales > DTEX01 > DTEX01. Next base: position 924 of record JAGTQD010000035.1, on the reverse strand, counting down.
CCATCCTCAGAAATATACAGTTCAGTCCATTGTATACCTCTACCTGGTCCAAGAACTCTTAGCGCCACGGCTATCCTGCCGTCAGGAAGAATCGCTGGAGAGGGACATATGCGTGGCAGATCTGGATTAGGAGACAGTATGTAGGATAGAAATCTCCAGCTAATCGCTCCATCCTCACTTACTATGACCATTGGTCTGCCCTCCGGCTCTATATTCCTATATCCCTTGGATACTTCATCTTTTCTTAATCCTTGCACGAAAAGCATTATTCTTCCATCATCATCAACAACATAAGATGGTCTGGCCTGTATAGTATCAAATGCGTCTACATAAAGTAGATACGGGCCATCCCATTTATAGCCCCTATCATATGTGATGAAGAAAGCAGTTGGCCCATTTTCTTGACCTAAAGGCGGTTCAGTAGCTAAAGCTGTAGTTCCATTCAAAAAATTCGCTGCTAAAGGCTTAGGAAATTTATCGCCGATTGTCACGTAGTATTGTATTTTAGCCCGTAACTCGGCCTTACTGTTATATATTGTCTTTAGCTCATTTTGAAGCCATGTGCGACCACCGTCCCTCGATCTTATTGTGACAAACTGTCCATTAATGTATTGTATCCTTCTATGGCTCACATCTTCGGGGAATCGATAAGCACATTTATTACGGATAAAGCCTACTAATATTTCATTACCACTGAACTTCCATAGACCACAATTAAATGGCCATCCAGCATATTCGTCTTCTTTTTTATATACAACTATGTGCTCATACTCTTCAAGAGCGATGGTCTTCATGCTCTGCCCCATCCTAATAGTTTTATTTTGATTTTTAATACTCAAATACTTTAAAAAACTATTTAATGAATTATACTGCGCTCTACCCAAAAAAATATTACCCAGATAATTTAATTCATAAAATTTAATT
>JAGTQD010000034.1 GCA_018396405.1 Candidatus Bathyarchaeota archaeon | reverse complement strand
TACACCCCAAAGTCGTTAACGCAGAGGCAAGCTGGTGGTATCCAGAGCTGCCAGGAGACAAGCATTGGTGGTATGGAAACTGGATATCAAACACAAACGTCCTAACACCAGACGAGCTAGAGACACTAGACCCATACACCGGATCATGGCAAAACAGAGCACTCCTATGCAAAGTCTACAGAGCAGTAGGCTTCACACCATTCATGCAATACCCAACTTCAAGATAGGGTTCCTTTACTTTTCTCTTTTTTGGGGAGCTTATGGTCCGCGTAGTGAGGACTGTATGCGGAGGATGCATGTGTGAATGTGGAGTCCTCGTTTACGTTGATGAGGAGAATAGAGTTTTTAGAATAGAAGGTGATCCAAAACACCCACTTAACGAGGGATACATGTGCCCGAAGGGTCTATCGTTCATGCAGCTGGTCTATCACCCTGAAAGACTTAAGTACCCACTTAAAAGGGCTGGGGAGAGAGGAGAGGGTAAGTGGAAGCGGGTTTCGTGGGATGAAGCCTTAAATGAGATAAGCAATGAGCTTCTAAAGATCAGAGAAAAATATGGTCCGGAATCCATAGCAATCTCTTATGGAACTTACCCCAAGCGTGTAGCCATTGGTCTCAGCATCTTCTTAGCCTCACTTGGCTCGCCAAACCAGCTTATTGGAAACTGCCATTACTGTTATACGCCACATGCAATAGCTGATTTACTCACTTGCGGAGAAATATATACCTGTGAGCTTGGTGTGCCAGATTACAGGAAAAGCAAATGTATAGTTCTATGGGGCTATAACCCACTACATACGTATCCGCCGCTGGCAAAAAAGATTATTGAAGCGAAGGGTGAAGGAGCGAAGCTCATAGTTGTGGATCCGCGTTATACTGAGCTGGCGTCTATAGCTGACCTATGGCTACAGGTTAGGCCTGGAACAGACTGCGCATTAGCGCTTGGCATCCTCAACGTTATAATCAATAGGAAACTCTATGATTCAGAGTTTGTGGATAAGTGGTGCTATGGCTTTAAGGAATTATGCGAAAGAGTTCAGAAGTATCCCCCTGAAAGGGTTGAGGAGATAACATGGGTTCCAAAGGAGAAGATAATTGAGGCTGCTGAACTCTACGCTACACTGAAGCCCGCCTCCCTCCACTCTCATCTAGGAGTTTCAATGAGCTTTAATTCGGTGCAGGCAAGTAGGGCTCTATCAATTCTAGTGGCGATAACGGGCAACCTAGATATAAGGGGCGGAGCCGAGTTTCCAAATTATCCAATAAAGCTCACGTATATGAATATTAAGAGGAGACTACGCCTAAGCCCAGAGGTAGAAAGAAAAACTATAGGCTCAGATAAATATCCGCTACTTGCGGGTCCAGAATCCTTCAGGTGTCTCCCGCATCCGCCAAGCGTTTTTGAGGCAATGCTTACTGGAAAGCCCTATCCAATCAAGGCATTAATATGCACCTCAAACCTAGTTATCAGTTTTGAAGATGGCAGAAAGGTTGTGGAGGCCTTTAAGAAGCTAGATTTGCTTATTGTAATGGATTTCTTCATGACGCCAACTGCGGAGCTAGCAGACTACGTTTTACCATCAGCCACATACTTGGAATGCGATGACATTTGCGACGCCTTCTGCTATATGAATTTTATAGCTGCCCGTCAAAGGGTTATAGAACCGCTATATGAGTGTAGAGATGATAATGAGGTGCTCTTTGAACTCCTGAGAAGAATGCAAGTTGAGCTGCCCTTTCCCGCCTCAACATATAGGGAATTTTTAGATTATAGATTAAGTGATCTGGGCTTAACATTTGAGGAGTTTAAGGAGATCGGTTACATCGCTTCCGAATTTATTGAGAAGAAATATGAAAAAGGGTTTTTGAGGGAGGATGGAGAGCCAGGTTTTAGGACGCCTACAGGCAAGGTCGAGTTATACTCTACAATACTTGAAAAGTATGGATATGACCCCTTACCAGAATACGTTGAACCGCCTGAGAGTCCATATTCTGCTCCAGACGTGGCTGAAAAGTATCCCTTAATCCTCATAACTGGTGCAAGGCATATATCTTCTTACCAGACAATGGGACATAACATACCCTACCTACGCGAGCTTCTTCCCCACCCACTAATTGAGATACATCCGGAAACAGCTGAGAGTCTAGGAATTAAGGATGGTGATTGGGTCTTTATAGAGACGCCATATAGTGAGCAACGTGTGAAAATGAGAGCTAAGCTTACATATGGTATCCATCCGAAAGTTGTCTCAGCCCAGGCATTATGGTGGTATCCTGAAGAAAAAACTTTTGAGGACAGGGCTTTTAAATTTAATATAAACGTAGCGATACCATTAAAATCCCCATATGGATATGGACCAATAGTTGGAACCAACATTATGAGGGGCAGGCTCTGTAGGGTCTATAAAGCGGAGGATGAAACATAAATGCTGATATCAATTCCAAACCCCTGCATTGGATGCCGCTCGTGCGAAGTAGCCTGTAAACAAATCAATAACTTGCCGCCAGGCGTTTATAGGATTAAAGTTGAGGAAGTGGGGCCAAAATATAATGCAAATGGGAAAATTATAATGAAATTTAGGGTCGTAAGATGCACACAATGCGAAAAACCTCAATGTGTAAATGCTTGTCCTAAAGGGGCCTTGAGGAAACGTGAAGATGGCATTGTGGTTTTGGATAAAGCCTTATGTACTGGTTGTAAAACCTGTGTGGATGCGTGTCCTATACATGCTATATGGTTTAATCCTGAAACTGGAAAGATCGAAAAATGTGACTTATGTGTGGATAAGGGCTTAGATGAACCATTCTGCATGAAACATTGCATAACTAGGTCTCTACATAGCGTTAATAATCGTCTTTCATGGATCCCTTGGTAAAACTCTGAGTCTCCATATTAAACTTGAGATATTTTTCTTTTTGTAGGTATTAAGAAAAGTATTGATAATATTGAGGCTATCACCGCGATTAGGAATGAAGTTTTGAGTGTTTTTGTTAGGTCAGCTATCCATCCGGCAGCTGGCGGGGAGGCCATGCACCCCACACCAAGAAGTACTGTAAGTAATCCTAGTGCAGCTCCAACATCTTCTGAAAAGAGGTCAGAGGCATACGCCATGTAGAGCGGCCAGACAGAGCCATAGCCAACACCATAAACAACTGTTGAGAGAACAGTCACAATAAATTCTAGGCCCTGAAGAAGGCTAGCAATAATTATCCCGGAGATTCCTATTATGGACATTATGCCGCTTAGAACCATTGCCTTAAACCTTCCAGCCCTTTCAGAAAACGAGGCTAGGGTCAGTTTTCCTGGTATCGCTCCAATGGCGATTACGCTTATAAGGGCTGCGGCAACGCCATATGGAAGATGTATTTCTTGAAGAGCATACGTGGTGAGAAAGGTGAAGGGAACCATTATATAAAATCCAACAAGCATATATGAAATACCCAGCATCCATAATTTTAGGTCCTTTATAATCTCCACTAAACGCTTAAAGGATTTTTCATTGCTCCTTTTTTCCTGAGAAGAGGATTCAGGGCGGCTCTTCAGGATTAACCAAGCTAGCGGAGAAAGTAGAAAGGATGCGGCGCTAAGAACTTGCCACCCAAACCTCCAATCCCTCATTGCTACTAAGATCGGCATATAAACGCCGCTTAAAGCGAAGCCAATCGAAGCGCCCATATCGATAGCCGCCACTGAGAGGGCTTTCTTTTTAAACCACCTCTGAACCATGACTACTATAGGAACCCAGCATGCAGCGCACCCAACTCCTGCAAGGAAGAAAGAGAAAGCTGCCTCAACCACCGTGTTAGATAGGCTCATGAAAAGGACTCCTAAACCCAATAAAAGCAGAAATATTGAGACCACTTTCCTGACATCAAATTTATCTACATTTATGCCAAGTATAAACGAGAAGACTGTATAACCAATAAAGTAGGAAGTATATATTACGCCAGCCTCTAATTTTGAAATTCCAAATGAAAGCAACATTTCAGGAAGCAGGATTCCATAGCCATACCTAATAGAATAATGAACGAAAACTATGCAGAACCCAAGCAGAAGGATCACAACACCCCTATTAAAATAAAAATAATTTTTTAGGATCGTTTTCCACATCTCCTTAAATTTTAAATTTTATAAAAATATACTTCAAGGTCACCTAATAAATTTATGTCTTCGAGAACAATGGAGATTCTAAAAAGTCTCCTATTAAGATGAGCTCTAACCAGCTAACTGATATTGATACAGGTATAACTAATATTGTTTGACTATTGAAGATATGAGTAGTAGCTGCGGGCTCTCATAAAATAGCCCCAAGGGAAATCGTTGATCCCTAGTCTAGAAAATGTTTCATTGAACCGAGAGAATTAAGTTTTTACAAGGATTAAAAACTTGTTGGTTGGCTATACTTATATACAGGACAATTTTCTTCGGCGATTTTGGGTTTGAGGGTCTGAAAAAGAATGCTAATTACACGGTGCTAATTAAAGCGCCGGGATATAAACCATGCAGATTTAACATAAGAACAGCCAATAACACCTATCTTGGCAGGATAGTATTAAAAAGAAGAAAAAGGTTTTAACGAATAAGTTACCTAGAGAGTAATTCAATTATCTCTTTTATATCTTCTATCTTATCTAAGCTGAAGACTTTCTCTTGGATATCCTTTATGAGCCCTTCTGAGAGGGGCTTCGAGGAAAATGTTGCGCAATCTCTAAACTTTATTATTATATCCTCCTGCGTTATCGGATTTTCCGGGTGACCTTTTGGGGGGCCGCAAACCTTATGGTAAATTTTACCATTCTTCAATTTGACTTGTATTTCAGCCCTAAACTCTGTGTCTATTGTCTTATCTTCAATAACCTTAACTTTTTGGGAGAAAGATTGGATCTCGGGGTCCAATATATATTTTTCTGTGTAGTGTTCGAGCTTTGGTCTCCCCCTAACCAGAACGTTAGATACGGCATAATAAAGGCTGAACTGCGCCTTTATCCTAGGATCCCTCGCGCCTATAAAGTGTTGACCAACTAAATTATATGTATAGGGGCCCACGGTTACTATCACTTCATCTACATCTGCTGGATTAATTCCATACTCTTCTTTAAGTTCTAGGGCTCCCTCTATCACTGAGAGGGTTGCGCCGCAGCTGGGCCACCTCCTGAACATAATGTATCTGGGGCCGAGGAACTCTTTACCGAGACCCTCAAGCACTAGGCTTCTATCATATTTTCCTCCCGAGAATAGCCTATAGTATCCATAGGTTCCTTCGAGCACGTTGATTGGACCTGTGATTCCATTCTTAGCTAAGATTGCGGAGATTATCCCGGAAGATGCCGTAAAGCCCTGTATATAGCGGACTGCCAAGCTTCCATCAATGTTGCTTTGAAAGCTTCCTGCAGCCTTATTAAAGGCTATTCCAAGGGCATTATGCATCTCATCTTCATTTAAACCTAAAAGTTTTCCGGCAACAGCCGCTGTAGCGAAGACCCCGCATATTCCAGTTGGATCAAAGCCATTATATGTTATACCATAATTTGTAGTTCGATTGATTCTTAGAGCCAAATCTTCCCCCACAGCTATACTAGCAACTAGCAATTATATCTTTACCACTAGATCCCAGCATCTCACCTACGGCGCCAGCTATAATTGCCCCTAAAGTGTCAAGTATGCATATCTTAGTAAAATCGATTATATCAGATGGAATATCCTTAAATTGCACTTTCACAGCGTTTTCCGCTAAAAATCTTATCAGGTCAGATTAGTTAATTTTTAGTTAATCTACGCTGTCAACGGGAATTGATTTTGAGGGGAACCTTGATTTTCATCATGGCTACGCTATAGTGAAAGCTTTAAGAGAGGAGGCAAGATATAAACCAGACTTCCCAGTATTAATATTAATAGCCGGAAATAAGGGGTACGAGACCCATAAGATTATAACTGAGGGGCCAAAAGATATCCCCTTAAGAACGGAGCTTTATGGTAGAGAGCACATATACGACGTGGACTATCTCGCTGAGAGAAGATGAAATTAATCAAGGGGTGTTTTCTTTTTGATATTCATTTGGATTGTTTATATGCTTTGTAACTATTCACGGTCTTCTCGTCCTGAAGATATCTGAGTGCTATTAGGTACGCTGATGTTGTGTGCCTGTCTAAACCATGCTTCTTCATTACAGCGCTGTGTACGGGTGAACTCGTGGTTCCTCGTGGATCGACTAGTGCTGGTTTTAACCCGTATCTCAGGCTCATGACTACTGCGTGAGTTAGCAGTTGTTTCTTTGCGAATCTGGTTATCTTCCTGTTGGCTGTGGGTGATCTGGTGAATCTTCTCCGCTTGATCTTGTCGAGGTCTTCGAACACGGCTACATTAGCACCGTGGTGGTATGCGTAGTTGAATAGCTTTACTAGAGCTTGAAGCCTAACGACCCTAGCTTTGTTTCTCGGGTAACCAGGTGATGTTACCTCGGGGAACCGAGCTGTTCTCACATCCACTACTCTTCCGTACTTATCCACTATCACCATGTTTATCCTGTCGCTGTTTAGGTCGAAGCCTGCTATCAGGTCCCCTTTGGCTTCACCTTTCCTGAAGTACTTTAGGTAAAGCTCTACGGGTACAGATAGGTGGAGGTAGATTCTACCATTTCTGAAGACGATCCTTACACTGTAGCTACACTTCCTCGATTTAGCAAGCTCTGATAGCTCCTTAACGCGCGGTACATAGTTTTCTCCGAATCTTGCTCTGAAGCTGAGCCACGACCTTTCGTACGGATACCTGATCCTCACCTTACTGGAGTCATCTAACCTCACGTTCCTGTTACCTTGCCTGCCTACTTCACCCTCCGACACTATGAAGAGCCTCCTGATTTCAATCTTCAGCGGGTCTCCCCTGTTTGATCTAGCACTCTCCACTATGGTTTTAGCAAGCTTGAATGCTGAATCACCGTACGCTTTGTTAAGCATTGAGCGCAGTTCTCTGAGAACAGTATTTGGGTCTATGCCCTTGGTTATCATTCTCGTAGCGTAGGTTACCGCTTTCCTGAACTCGTGTGCTAGTCTCACAAGCTTCACGTAGTCTTCTTCGGTGTGCGGTTCAAGTCTCCCAGCTATCGTTACGTACTCTACGAGCTTTGATGCATCTCTGACTCTATGCATCTGGCACTGTGACACGTACAACAACCTCTCTTCTGTGCAGGTGCTTCATTCTCTCGCTGAGATGCTTGGGTATGTAGATGCAGAGCAAACCATGGCTTGTCCTCGAGATCCTCGCGTAGAACACGTACTCCTCCGGCAAACCACCACCAGTATAACATACTGCAGAAAAGCTTATAAGTTTTTACGTAGATGATAATATTTGAGTAGGGATGAACTCGATGAGCATGGCGAGGGGGAACCTGCGTGCACACTGCTTCGCCACAGGGAGCTGGATGAACCGCGGGCAACCGCTGGAGACGCGCTCCCGCAGGCGGGGCAGAAGAAGAACAAGCCGTTGAGAGGTAGATGGCTAGGAGACTGAACATAAAAGACATGAAAGCCTATGAATAGCCATCTACTGAGAAACGGCTGTCTGAAGTCAGCATATTTGCTCTAATTGAGAGCGCGAAAAGAATCTTGAACGTGGACGATATCGTTTTCCCCAGCAAGCGGATATATGCCATAAGATTTGGCGCCTCCGACTATTCAAGGGATTTTGGAAGAAATTATTTCTCAATATCTGCCGACCAAATTGAGCTCCTTTATCCCAGATCCCGCTTAGCCATGGCCGCAAGGGTTGTGGGGCTTCCAACCGTCGGTACACCATTTCTAGGATTAATAATCGATAAGGAGGGATTAATTAAAGGAGCGAGCATCGCGTTAAGCCTAGGATTTCCTAGGATTTAAAGGTAAAATATGTATTCATCCAGCGCACATTGAAATTCTAAATAAGATATTCTTGCCTTCAGAAAAAGACGTCGAAGTGACTAGGAAAATAATTAAAGCCTATGAAGAAGCTAGAGCAAGAGGTTTAGGAGCAACGTCCCTTGAGGGGAGAATGATAGATGAAGCTGCATATAAAATGGCTACGAAGACGCTAAGGATGTATGCTGTCATAACAAAGAGCCAAAGCCTAAAAATATAGGAGTGAAAGTTATCATGATATCAAACATGGATGCCGTCGGAAACAGAGTTTCAGAAATATTTTTGGCCATAAATTTTCAATAGTTGCTATTGACAGAATACCGAATTAAAAAGATAATTGCGCCAACCTACGCATGCCTAAGAGTAGATCTTAGTGACCGATCTACGGAAACACCCTGCGTCGTTACAGGCCAGTGCAACGATTGCAGGTCGAAGAATATAAGAGATATATGTGGTTGCCCCGATCTAGCCTTGGGCATTCACCTCTTTTTAACAGTAAACCGCGCTTAGCCTGCCGTTAAGGAAAATCGCTTGCCACGTAATAAAATCCACCGAAGGAGAAGCTAAAAAGACGGTTAATTCAGCAACTTCCTCTGGCTTTCCTAAACACCTAAGCGGAATTAGCGACACTAATTTCTTGATAGCTTCAGGCTCCTTGGAAAGTATAGACTGCGTTTCTATTCATCCCTGGGCAATAACATTGACATTGACCTTGTATGGAGCTAACTCGATTGCAAAGGCCCTTGTAATTTGATCTACAACTGCCCGGCTCCCACCCTGCGACAAAATATTGACTATTTTTCCTCCGCCCTTCTTAGCCATAATCTTACCAAGTTCTCTACAAGTGACATAACGCCCTTGCATTAACCTTAAATGCTCCATCTCAATCTTAGATATGTAAACCTATTCTTGTGATTATGGAAAAATAATCTTGGGCCATTAAACAAAATGAAAGAACGCCTGCGAACGAACCCTCTAAATAAAGGGTCGCAGAAAACATACCTTCAATAAGACTTTTAAATTTTTATATAAAGAAAGAGGATTAGTGAGGTGTTCGCGGCGAACTGCAAGATTTTCCTTAGAGGGCATAGAACAATCTCAGCGATTTTAGCCTTAGCGCTTCTTGTAGCAATAGTCTCTTCAATGCATTCCATTATAAACTATATTAATGAGCGATCAGAAGCTTTGGTGAGCTTAGTGCAGATTGGAGAAACGTATCTGCTAATGAATAGGGATGCGGAATCTATAGTGGATAGTCAAGTGGATGCAGATCTTGCAGAGAGCCTAATCAAGTTCTCAGAGGTTAAGTGGGTTTTTCCGCAGAAGATCATTAACGCTTATCTGGAGGCGAATATGGGTATTTTAGCGGTGAGAGTGAGGATTCTAGAAGATGTTGGGGGCTTCCTAAAGTTTAGGGGTGCGCGGATGAATGGGGCGGTGGCTAAAAGTTTGGCGGAGGTAAATATTGGCGAAGTGCTGGCTAGAGTAGCTGGAATATCGGTCAATGACACAATAAACCTGCTCTACAAGGGAGAGACCTTTACCCTTAGAGTCGCGGGCATATTTACATCCCAAACGGAGCTGGATGCTGAAGTAATAGCTCCAATGAAGGGACACCTTCACATTGAGGATGAAAGAGTATCGATCATAGAATTCTCACTTAAAGAGAATATGGATGAGGCAGGGGTCATAAGCCGCATCGCCGAGGCGCTGCCTGAAACAGTCAGGGTTGTCAAGGTTCAGCAGCCCGGCAACTTCATACGTAGGCTCAATGAACAGACGATTATCTTCCTAAACGTATGGTCTCTAGCGGTTTACGCCGTTGTGGCTGCAGCATCCTATATGATCTCTGCCAGGCTTACGGTGGACTCATCTTATGAGCTGGCGATGCTAAGAGCTCTAGGCGCTAGAGGGAGGCAGATACTCACCCTAATAATAACCTACATGGCTATCATAGCGTTTTTAGGCTCAATTCTTGGGATAGCATTGGGCTTAGTGGGAGCGCAGGTGATCTCAACTATCTTTAGGTGGCTTCAGCCTACAGTAGAGTTATTACCGTTCCTGAAGATTGAAGAGACGGCGAAGATGCTCGCATTAACGCTAGTCTCATCAATCTTAGGGTGTATGTATCCAGCCCTTAAAGCATCCCGCTCAACATATGCGGAGCAACCGCTATGAGTTGGCTTAGTAGACTTTTAGGTTTCAGGTATTTTAAGACGCAGAGTCTTATAATATTAGCTCTAACAATCGCAGCGGCATCCTTCCTCTTCTCATTTACAGCCCTAGGCTTAACAGGCTTCTATAGGGGCTTCACAGCCTACCTAGGCGAGGGGGGAGACATTATAGCTGTCTACAACCCCAAGAGTGAAACACCATATACGGGCCTAGTTCCAGCATTCTTAGCTGAGAGGTTGGCGGGTGTTAAGGGAGTGTTGGCCGTTAGCCCAGAGGTTATGGCTCCATGTATCTTAAATGGGGAGGCGGTCTTTCTTAGGGGGATAATGCCTGAGGGCTTCGCTAGGCTTAATGTAGTAAAAATTGTTGAGGGCGAGTTCCTCAACAGAAGTGACATAAACTCGGCGGTGGTCGGCGAAAACATAGCTAAAAGAATTGGGCTTAAAGTGGGTGGAAATATATTCTTACTTGGGGTGCTAGCCGACAGATATGTGGAGCTGCGGGTTAAGGGGATCTTCCGCACCGGCTCCATGCTTGATGATGAGATTCTGGCGCCGCTACACGTTGGCCAATGGCTTAGAGGGGCCAGCTATAACCAAGTAACCCTCATAAGGCTGAAAATAGATGGGAGCACAATGGCGCTGAGCGAAATATATAGGGTTGTTATAGCTAAGGCGTCATATGAGACAGCATCGCAGGAAGCGCAGCCAAGCCAGAGGCAACGGGCTCCTCAAGAACAACCACAGATACCATGGACTGTAATGCGATTTAGACCTGAGGATGTAGGTGTTGAGGAAGCCTCAAAATACATGGTGAAGTATATGGAGAAGTATGGTGCGACGAGGGAAGCCCTCCTAACTCTCTCAGCAGCAATCTTCCTATTCTCAAGCCTAACCATAATCATAGCCTCGGAAACAATCGCGGTCCAGCATAGGGGTGAAATAGGAGTTTTAAGGGCTCTGGGCGCATCAAAAAGGCTCCTGAAATTAGACATGCTAATCAAGCTTTCACCATGGATTCTATCCCCCTCCGCCGCCGGTATGCTTACCGCATTAGTGGCCTTAGCGGTTATTCAAGAAAACGGCTACCTCCAGGCTTTATCGCATACTATACCCATCCAGCTCGATCCATTTATAGTGAGCCTAAACTTTATTCTAACCTTTATGCTAGCATCGATAGGCGTATTAAAGAGCAGTGTTGAGTAATAAGCCATGCTGAAAGACCCGATGCTACTATGGTCTCTCCTTTATCCACATTATTAGCAATTCACATTCCTCCACAAACATAATCATATACCTGCCTGCAGCGCATCCTTACATCAATAATCATCTTCCTACCCCCGGGACCCGCATTCATTCAAATGCTCTTTTTTCTGATAAAAGCAGTCTGAGCATTGTGGAGAGAGCAGTCCTATCTATTGATGTTAGTCTCGCTTTAATACCATTGCCAATAATAGATAATATACAGAATTACTGATCCCTCTAACTATATTTTTGCGGTGGGGCAATGATTAAAAGGCGAGGAATTAAAATAAACAATCGTGAATATGCTGCTAATTTGAGGAGTGGAGCTAAAATCAATCCAACCTCCATTCTTTATATCACGCTGCCGCTCGCCTTAGCCATCTGTTTAAGGGTATACCCATTTCTGCTGAGCGGCCTACCATTCTCGGTTGACGCCTGGCCCTCAATAAAATGCGCCGAAAATCTGCTTAAAAATTCCCACACAGTCTTGAATGCTGAGGTGCCGACGAGCGAGGAGCTAGGAGACAAGATATTCGGTGCAGTCATCTCAGCCATAATGGGCTTACAGCCTATAACAACCATGGCTTTCTATCTGCCTATTGCGGGGGCTATGGTGATCCCCATATTATGCGCGCTTGTTAAGAAGGTTTATGGCAGAGGAGAGGCCTTTGCCGCCTCAATACTCTTGGCTACAGCTGCTCCAGAAGTCATTTTAACAGCTGGTGTGAAGGGACAAACCTACGCGCACCCGCTATACATGACGCTAATACTGCTCTTTCTAAATAGGGGCATGGGTTTCTGGAGGAAGGTGTTACTCTTCTCCTTGCTGAGCATGATCCTGGCCTTAACACATTACTACACCGCAGTCCTCATAGCAGCCGCATTTGTATTCATGGGCATAGCGAAGATAATCTTGAGGTGGAGGGATGGCAAAGATCTTGAGGTCAACACCCTCATTTTCCCGATCATCCTGGCAATATCGGTTTTCGCTTACCTTACATTTTATGCTAGCTGGGCGTTTAGATTCATCTCCTCAATAGACTGGATATCGGCAGCATCCTACCAACTAGTCCTCTTCGCCCTAGCCCTCTACCTTACGCTAAAGCCGCAGGGCACTAAACACGCAAGGACAACAGCCTTCAGCATAATAACTTCGCTTATAGCACTGCTGCTAGCCTTCCTAGCAACAAGGAGGCCCCTTGTAGCAGGTGCGCCAACCCTGCCGATGCATTACCTCTTATATGCGGCCCCATTCATAATAGCCGCGCCACTAGCGGTCTTGGGCTACACGAAATCTAAAAGCCTGAAAAGATCAAATAACGGTGATGAGCACGTAGTCCTTCCACTATTCTGGCTGGGCGTTATCCTTGGGCTTGAGTGCTACGCGATCTTCGGAAACGTTGAGGCAGGCCTAGGACTCACCCTAGCATACCGCGGATTAGTATTCTTAATACCGCCATTATCGATACTATGCGCCATAGGTCTTGCAAGCCTGTCGAGAGATAAAGAAGCAGGAAAATGGGGTTTTAGTAGGGTTCAAGCCGCCATGATCCTAGCGGCGATCTTAGCGCTAAACCTATACTCCTTCTATGCAACTATATTTATACAGGAGCGCTACATGGGATACTTCTGGCTTTACACGCCCTCAGAATACTACGCAGCCGTCTGGATTAGTGGGGTTACTGATGGACTGAAGGTCGCAGGAGATGCGAAAACCCTCTACTTACTAAAATACTATTTTAATGCGGACGTTAACCTCATGCAGGGGCTGAAGTTTCTCTCTGGGGCAAGCAAGCAGGCGCCCGAAATCCTATTCATGTATAGTCAGATGTTGAGGAACGGCTATGTTGTGTATGGAGGCTACAGCGTTAACCTGCCGGAGGGCTGGCTAGAAAGGCTACATAACCTAAGCCTAGTCTACTCTAATATTGTAGTGAACGTTTATGCGAGATAATAGCCTGCATATCTAACTTCATCACAAACATAAAGTTAGGAAAGACATAAAAATTTTACACTTTCAGCAACCTACATGATCATGGAGATCATAATTGACATAACTTCTCCCTTAAAATAGCCCTCTTA
>JAGTQD010000033.1 GCA_018396405.1 Candidatus Bathyarchaeota archaeon | reverse complement strand
GTTAGCTACGTGTTACGGAGCCGTCCGCCGCGCCCTCCCCGGTGGCCGGAGGGCGCCGACTCGCATGGCTTAGTCCCACCCCGATAGCGGTGGGGTCCGGCAGGATCAACCGGAGTTGGGGAGCGGTCGCAAAATTTTGGTTGCGGGTGGTGCTGGGCCTACCTTGGACCTTAGCTTTTTTGGGCTAAGGCCCGCATTTTTGTGTCCGCAACTGGAGGTCAACGCTTCATTAGGAGGCATAATAGCCTCCTTTTTTATCTGCGTTGACGCCGCCGTCGCGGACTCCGATTAAATATTCGTTTTTTCGTCTATAAATACTTTTTGGCGGCTGGTAAAGCTTATCAGTAGATCTTTATTGATATTTTAGTTGTGTTAAGGAGTGTGCTGGCGTGCTTCCTGGGAGTCTTAGTGGGGTGTTAGGTGGGATTATTGAGGATTTAAAGGCTCGTGAAGTTGTTCTTGGGTTTGGTTTATTTGGTAGTTGGAGTCGTGGTGATGCTACTCCTGCTAGCGATGTTGACTTGCTTGTAGTTGAGAATAAGGATTATGACTATGATTATGTTGAGAGGATTGAGGTTAATGGCTGCCTCTTAGATTTAGATCATATTTCAAGGTATTGGATTGCAAAAATACCGCCAGAGATCGATCAGAAACTTTATGAGTTGCAGATTTTATTCGATCGGGATGGCTCGTTAACAAGGGCTAAGAATCTGATGTCGAGGATTTATTGGAAGCCTGAGAGGGTCGAGCTTAGAACGGAATCTCATCTCTTTGAGGCTGACTCCTATTTAAGTCGGGCCAGACACGCGCTCAATAGAGGTGATTACCGTAGTGCCAAGGTGAATTCTATAAGGAGCTTCTGGGCTATTTCAAAGATTTTGATGGAGGCTGGGAGAGAACTAATTCTTAGCAGCTTATTCATTAAGAAACTTGAGGATGCATGTAGAAGCCTTGATATGTATACTGCTTATAAAAGCTATATTGAGGTCACGGGTTTTGGCAGGTTGAGTAAAAGTGACGTGAAGTCGATGTTTGAGTCACTTATCTCAGCTTGGGAGGGGATCATGAAATTTACTAAAGCCATGTCGCCATTACCCAAAGACGCTCATCCAAAGCTCGGCGCTAAACTTAATTATTATGGACGTGAACTCTTCTTAAAGGGATTAAAAGCTAGAGTGAATAATCTTTTGGAGTTCTCCCTAGCGGAGGCAGCTAACTACATCTTTCATACGCTGGTTGATGCCCTCGAAAGCTACGTTTATGTAGCGTCTACTATTGAGAATGTAAGATTCGATTATGCAACTATCCTTAAGCACTTAGGCGAGTTAAAGATGAGCCCAAGCGAGGTATATTATAATGCTATTAAAGCGTTACGTGTAGAAGATGTCTCTAGCCTCGAGGCTGAAAATATATTAAAGACCGTATCTGATACGGTTCTAAGTGTAAGACAGAAAAGAAAAGAATTGATAGCGCGTCTGCCAGGTTGATAACCCAAAAAGGAAATAAGACCCAGATCAACAATTTCATAATTGGTGAATGAAGCCCGGTGGTGTAGCGGTCAAGCATGGCGGGCTCTGGACCCGCTGACGGGAGTTCGAATCTCCCCCGGGCTACCACCCAAACAATTTCTAGTAGCTTTCTGTTTCACCATTAATAATACTGTTATTGTTAAGGCTGTGTGGGCTCACTCTTCTTCCATCTCATGAAGTTGCCTTGCTCCCTTAGGTGTGACCATTTTGCCATAGAGCAAGTGGCATTTTTATGGCTAAATCTTTTTAAGTCTTAGAGTGCTAAGGCTATATGTGCTTCTTGGTGGTCTGGGTTGGGCTTCATTCACTTATATACCGGCAATGGTGAGGGCAAGTCTATTACGGCATTCGGGCTCGCCTTGAGGGCTGTTGGGCACGGATATAAGGTTATAATAGTCCAGTTTATGAAGGGGCGGAAGGATATTGGCGAGTATAAGATTAAGAATAGGCTTGCGCCAAACTACGAGATACGCCAATTTGGTCGTGAGGAGTTTGTTGATTTAGAGAGACCGAGTCCGATCGATTATATACTAGCGAGGAGAGCAATCAATTTCGCTAAGAAAGCACTTAGGCAAAAGCCCCGCCTCCTGATTTTAGACGAGATAAATCTTGCGGTCTCGATTGGGTTAGTTGAGCTAGGCGATGTCCTTGATCTTTTAAGCAATATACCTGAGTCGACAACTGTCGTATTAACTGGGAGGAATGCGCCTGGGAATCTTATTGAGCGGGCTGATCTTGTCACCGAGATGCGTGAGATAAAGCATCCTTGGAGGAGAGGGGTTCAGGCTAGGAGGGGCATAGAATACTAGGGGAAAAGCTCGACCTCTTTTCATGACTCGGTTTCCCTTCTCCCTTCACAATATGCGAGGTATAGGAGCACTAAGATAAAAGAGACTAATATCAGCACCTGTAAAATTATCTTGAATGTATCAAATAGTCCCGCGCTCATTTAGCATACCCCAACATTTATAGGAATATAATGTGTTTAACTATTAAGACATTACTGTTTTCCATTCTTTCATGAGAAAGTCAAAGAGCTCATCGCTCTCCTCGATAACATCGTATTTCCCCAGAACCTCAGCGATCCTTTGCCCAATCAAGTGGTAGCACAGGTAAGCTTTTCGGCTCATGACGTGGAAATAAAAGTCGTCACATGAGCAGAAGCCAGCGTCCGGCATAACTAAATAATCTCTCTCCCTGCCAACGACAATCCAGACGACTCTCCCACTAGGTTTAAAGATATACTTTTTAACCCTGTTATCATGAACAATCCTCCAAGCCTTTATGAAGCGGGAGCCAAAGATTGCTGTTAGACGGTCAAAATTTTCATCACTAATCTTTCCATGTCTTTTAATATCTTCGCAAATGGTGTCGAGAATTCCACTTTCAGATTTTTCCTTTTCCATGGAATCAAGACATATTAATTTAATCTAAGATAAATGTGTTTTTGTTTGGCTATACATCCCCTCATGTCTGCAATGGCTCATCACATCTCAGCCCGCCCATCGCAATCATCGGGGCAAGAATAAATTACGCCGCTCCAAAATAAATTCTTTTTTAACGAAAGAGTTTACTTTTAAGCAAGCATAATATTGCTTGGTGGCCCTATGAATATCTCTTATCCCTCCAATATTATGGAGGAAGAGTTAAAAAAGGAGATATGCAGAGTCATGAAGAGACTTTTTAATAGAGGCTTGATCTCAGCGTTAAGCGGGAATGTTAGTGCCCGCCTTTCAAGGGCAGGAGAATTCTGGATAACTCCGAGCGGAGTATTTAAGGGAAAGCTTAAGCCAAAAGATCTCGTGAAAGTTGATCTTAATGGTAATGTTATTAAGGGGACGCTAAAGCCATCTATCGAAACTCAATTTCATGCAGCCATATATGGACGAAGAGATGACGTAAACGCTATCGTTCATACTCATAACCCAATAACGACGGCGCTTGCCCTTGCAGGAATAGAGATTAAACCCGCAACGATTGAAGCTGCGATCATATTAGGAAAGGTTAAGG
Source organism: Candidatus Bathyarchaeota archaeon (assembly GCA_018396405.1). Classification (GTDB taxonomy): domain Archaea; phylum Thermoproteota; class Bathyarchaeia; order Bathyarchaeales; family DTEX01; genus DTEX01. The sequence goes on along the minus strand of JAGTQD010000033.1, from coordinate 10,661 downwards.
TTGTTTCATGGGCTCTCCCGGGCACAAGGGATCTAGCGAACCTGGTTAGCGAGAACATTACTGACGTTAAGGCTCTAATACTCATGAATCACGGTGTTATAGGTGTTGGAAGAAACCTCCTTGAAGCTGAAGCGATAGTTGAAGCCTTGGAGGAAGCTGCAATGGTGCAGTTTGTAACATCATTGTTTACACGAAATATTCCACTTATACCTGAAAATGATATAGCGTCAATAAAGAAATTGTATGGGTAGCGGTTCTAAGAATCTTTCATAGTATTAATCGTTAACTTTTTAGTGAATCTCACGTCAACACGAGCTTAAGCCGCTCACAACTCGGGCTGAAGACCTAATACTGCATTTTCCACTCCAACCTTTGTCTTTTAATTAATTCTCTAAATTCTCTAAGTACACTTAAAAATGATGAATGCTATTGGCGTTTCCGAGAAATAGTAAGATTTAAATTAAAGGTTTATCCCTTGCCTTATTTGTGTAAGGTGAGGTCTCTTGGTAGGAGAGGAAGAGCAAGCCATATTATATCAGTGTGTTAGATGTGGGACGATTGTGAAGTCAAGTGAGCTAGAGCTTGGCATAAGATGCCCATACTGCCGATATAGAGTTCTTAAGAAAATTAGGCCTCCAGTTGTTAAGCGTGTTCTGGCTAGATAAGATAGACATTAATAGTTACGTGAACCATTGATTGATTATATACTAAAAATAAATTGGATTATGGTGACCTATCTTGCTAGACTTTAAGGTTAGGGATATAGATTTAGCGGATAGGGGATATATGCTTATAGAGTGGGCCTCAGGGCACATGCCAGTTTTAAATCAGATAGCCAGGCGTTTTAGGGATGAGAGTCCTCTTAAGGGCCTGAGGATTGGTGCATGCTTACACGTAACCAAGGAGACAGCTGTCCTCGTTAAAACCTTGATGGATGGGGGGGCTGAGGTAGCATTATGTGGCTCTAATCCCCTCTCAACACAGGATGAGGTTGCAGCAGCCCTCGCTAAAATGGGCGTCAGGGTTTATGCGTGGCGTGGGGAGACTACTGAGGAATATTATTGGTGCATTAACCGGGTAATAGATTTTAGGCCGATGATAACCCTCGATGATGGTGCAGACCTCGTTACAACAATTCATCTTTCGAGGAGAGAGGCTTTAGGAGACGTTTTAGGCGGGACGGAGGAGACGACGACCGGCGTAATACGTTTGAGGGCGATGGCCAAGAGGGGCGCTCTAAAGTATCCTATAATAGCAGTGAATAATGCTTATACAAAGTATCTCTTTGATAATCGGTATGGAACTGGGCAGAGCACGATAGATGGTATACTAAGGGCAACAAATATTCTTCTGGCTGGGAAGAATGTTGTTGTTTGTGGTTACGGCTGGTGTGGACGCGGTATAGCTATGAGGGCTAGGGGTATGGGGGCAAATGTTATTGTAGCTGAGGTTAACCCAATAAGGGCTCTAGAGGCTGTTATGGATGGCTTCCAGGTAATGCCATTGAACAAGGCGGCTGAGATAGGCGACATATTTATAACAGCAACTGGCAACATAAATGTCATCCGCAAAGAGCATATGCTTAAGATGAAAGATGGAGCGGTGCTCGCAAATAGTGGTCACTTTAATGTGGAGATAAGTATTCCTGACTTAGAGAGCATCTCTGGGTCGAAGAGGAATATCCGCCCAAACCTCGACGAATATAGGCTTAAGAATGGAAAGAGGATTTACTTGCTGGCTGAGGGGCGGCTCGTAAATCTAGCAGCGGCTGAGGGTCATCCCTCCGAGGTTATGGATATGTCTTTTTCGAATCAAGCCCTATGCGTCGAGTATTTAGCCAAGAACCCTGGGATGGAGCCAAAAGTCTATGATGTCCCAAAAGAAATTGATGAGTGTGTCGCGAGGTTGAAGCTTAGAGCGATGAATATAGAAATAGATGAAATGACTGAGGAGCAGAAAAAATATATTGAGAGCTGGGAGATTGGAACAATCTAGATAGGTTTTCAGACTTTTCATAGAAAATGTGAGTTCATATGGGCGAGTATTATCTGCCTAAAGGGATGCGTCCATCAACCCTAGATGAGCGCAGAGAGTTCTATAAGAAGGAGTTTAACCTTGATGGAGTAAGAAGATGGTTTAGCGATTGGCGTGGAAAAGTCTTATTTGCAGTAATAATCGGTAGACATACAAGAATCTATCCGCCAGAATATGAAGAGGACGCCTCAACAACAATTATCATAGAAAAATATAGGAATTTAGACGATGTCAGAAAATGGATACTTGAATTTCTTCCAGAATCAGTATATTATGATAGGAACGTTTATGATGAGGAGAGGAATTTTTTAGGTCAAGAATTAGCCTTTGATATTGATCCAGAGAACTTCACATGTCCGATACACGGCTCGCTTGAGGATAAAATACGTAGGCATCAGGGTCTAAGCTTCTGCGAGCTGGAGCTGAGTATGGCTAAAAGGGAGACGTTAAGGCTCTATGAAGCTCTCTCAGAAAGCTTCATTAAGTTGAGGATCACCTATTCTGGAAGAGGCTTCCACATACATGTCTTTGACGATGATACCTTTAGCTGGAATTATGAGAGGCGGAGAGCGTTTATAAAGGAAATGAAAGATAAAGGATTTGTGTTTGATGAATGGGTTTCTTCCAGCGAGATGAGGTTAATCAGGCTACCCTATAGTCTTCATGGGATGGTTTCCAGAATAGTAATTCCATTAGATGCATCTGAGCTAGAGAGATTTAACCCGATAGATGACGAAAGGTGTATACCAACCTTCCTAAAGATAGGTGCTAAGTAGCTACTTCTTCTTTCTTCCGCAGCGCTTTTTAACTTCCTCAGCTTTCTTCTCCTTCTCCCCATAATAGTAATACTTTTTCTTCTTCTCAGCCTCAGACAATCACTTTTCCTCCAGTAGACTATTTAATTAGGCTTAATATAATAAATTTTGTGGCAGGAGAGCATGGCGTAGGCATGGTGGATACTGTCGATTTACTCATAAAGGTCGCGAAAGAGATATACTCTGCAGTTCATCCTTTGCTTGGAACGGTGGATGCTAGAAAAATCGTTGGCTCTGGATTTGGCGGAGATAAAACGAGGCTTATCGACGCTGTATCTGAGAAGGTTGCCATAGAATACCTAGAAAGGAATAATTTTTCTTGCATCTTTGTTGGGGAAGAATGTGGTGTGAGGAGGATTGGCTCGTCTCCTAATTTCTATCTCATCGTTGACGGTGTTGATGGAACGAATAATGCTATTAAGGGCATAAGATTTGCGTCAGCCTCCCTAGCCCTCTCAAGGACGGGTTTCCTCGGCGATATAGAGGCAGCTGTTGTAATGGACTTATATAACGGAGAAACATTCTTGGCTGAAAGGAATTCTGGAGCCAAACGCGATGGAGAGACCATTAAACCATCTGAGATAAGATGTCTCAAAGACTCAATAATCAGCATTAATATAACAAAGAACACGGGTGCTGCAAGAAGACTATTACCGATCATAAGCAGAGCAAAGGGCATAAGATCTTTTGGATCCGCAGCCCTAGAAATATGTCATGTAGCATGCGGTCTTCTTGAAGCATATATAGATTTACGTGGTGTTCTCAGAACAACAGATTTTGCCGCTGGAATGCTTATCTTGAAGGAAGCTGGCGGAATATTCTTGCAGCCAAATGGTGAGGAGATACCTAATGTTCCGCTAACGGAGGTTAAACGCTTCTCCATAATAGCATTGGCCAACAAAGAACTATTTCATGAAATATCTTCATTAATAACTCCCTCAACCAGCCTACAAGGTGGACAGACAACTATATGCTAAGGCCATTAAGCCCTTATCCAGCATTAATCATAGACGAGGGAGAAAAAGCGTTGGTGATCTCGGATTTGCATTTAGGCTGGGAGGCAAGTCTCTCCGAGAGAGGGATTCATGTGCCCTCTCAGACAAATAAGCTTCTAAGGAAACTAGAAAAAATATTGGTGCTTGAAGAACCAGATCAGCTAATTGTTTTAGGCGATGTTAAGCATACTATTGAGAAAATTGAGATTGAAGAGTGGCGCGACGTACCAATATTTTTTGAGAGGGTTCTTGAGAGGGTTAAACGTGTAAGGGTTGTTCCTGGAAACCATGATGGTAACATAGAGGTTTTATTGCCAAATAGGGTTGAAGTTACATCACCTTATGGCATAATCTTTGGCGGGGTCGGATTATTTCACGGCCATACGTGGCCCGATGTAAAGATTCTTGAGTGTGAGACCCTGGTTATAGGGCATATCCATCCAGCAATAACGTTTAGGGATCCGGCAGGCTTCACTATTACGAGTCAAGTCTGGGTTAAGGCACCATGCGATAAACTCGCCCTTATGAAGGTTATGTTGAAACGCCATAAAATTAAGCTTAAGGCGGGGGAAGACCTAGAAAAGACGTTTATGGAGAGATTCATGCTTGAGCCAAAAGTTAGGAATTTGATTATGATGCCGCCCTTCAACGACGTCTTGGGCGGAAGAGCTATAAATAGAGCCCCAACGCTTAAAGAAGAAGTATTTAGAGATTTTATTGGCCCAGTGCTCAGATCCGGCGGCGTTATGCTTAATAAGGCGGAAATTTATCTGCTTGACGGGACGTTTGTTGGTTTTCTCGATAAGCTCACTGAATTAAGCGGATGCTAAAGCCTATTAATGATTTAATGACAAGGTTTATTATAACTTCACACCTTAATAATTTGCTGGTAGTCTATATAGTTTGGGAAGCGTTAAGAGATGGAGGAAGCGAAGCTTAAGAAGATAGCCGAGCTGAGGGAGATTCTGGAGGAAAGAATAAGGAGTTTAGAGGCTGAGATTGAGGGTTTAAAGATAATTTTGGAGTTTGTTAACGGTCTATTGCTTGAGAAGAGCTTTAAAAGAGCTGAGGAGATTATTTCGGCAAAGGCTCCAGAAATAGTCTCAGCCGCCCAGCCATCTCCTAGAGAACCCTTAAGGATCATACCATTAAAAACGAGTTCTGGCGAGCTTTTGGCGAATATATATGTAGAGGACAGAAACCTACGTGTTATCCCAGAGCCTGGAAAGAGATTTGATATAAGTGTCCCGCCCTTTGAGGCCTTCCTAGTTGAGAAGGTTTTAAATAAAATGCGTGAGATTGATCAAGATGCCGTTAGGAGGGGCGAGCTCGCCCCAGAGGAAGCTATCTCGTATGAGATAAAGAGGGATGGAAACATTCTTAAAGAAATATTTATTCAGAATGTGGCGCCACATAGGGAGAGGGAGCTGAGATCAGCGATACGCTGGACCCTGGAGAAAATGTATGAGAAGACTAGATTATCTTAGCCGCAATTGATTTAGGGAGACAAAATATTCATAGGTTTCTTCCACCATAAATTATTTTGGACGATGAGGAGATCGAGGTACGTGGACTCATTATGGATGACGATCTTTTCCCGCTCCTGAGTCCAAATAAGCGCTTATACAGCCATTTATGAATTACTTGGCATGAAAAATATTCCAAGCAAAATATTAAAAATTTTCCATTACTTTAATGTTTGCGTATGAGCTAAAGATTTAGTCTTGGAGGAAACGTTTGTGCGCCGGGATATGCTCCAGCCAGTGCGTGGCATGAGGGATCTAATGCCCGAGGAGGCTTCAATGCTCCGCTTCATTGAGGGTAATGCTAGGCGCCTTGCAGAGCTCTATGGTTACGAGGAGGTCATAACACCAATTATTGAGCACTATGAGCTACTGGCCGCTAAGATAGGTGAGGAGAACAAAAAACGAATGTATGTATTTGAGGATCTAGGTGGGAGGAAGGTTGCTTTAAGGCCGGAGTTCACGGCTTCAATAGCTAGGCTTGTTGCAACTAAGATGGCGACGGCCCCTAAACCAATAAGATTATTCTCCTTTGGTAGCCTCTACCGCTATGATGAGCCTCAGCTTGGGAGGTATCGTGAATTCTGGCAGGCAAACTATGAGCTTATAGGTTCAGGTAGACCAGAGGCGGACGCTGAGATCCTGCTATTAACAAATGATTTCCTTAAGGGTCTTGGCTTAAGAAACTATATTATAAAAGTTAATCATGTCGGCATCCTCCGCGGGATACTTGGCGGGGAAGGCATCTCCGAGGATGGGCAGAACACCATTATGCAGGCACTTGATAAAAAGAATTGGGATGAAGCAATAAATCTTGCCGAGAGGCTTGGCGCTAGTGAGAGGTGCATAAGGATCTTAGGGTATCTCATTGATATAAGGGGGTATGATAAAAGCGAGTTTATAAGTAAGGTGGAAGAGGCTGTCAAGGGTTATCCGGAGGCTGTGAGCGCCCTCACTAACTTCAAGGAGATCATTAATCTGCTTGAGAAAGCTGGGGTAAAAATACAATTTTATTTCGAAGCTGGCTTCGCGAGGGGGCTAGAATACTATACTGGAATGATATTTGAGGCTTATGTACCTGAGCTGGATATTGCTATATGTGGCGGGGGAAGATATGATAAGCTCATAGAGTCTTTTGGAGGCGGCATGGTTCCAGCGGTTGGGGTTGCTTTTGGCGTTGATAGAATGATGCTAGCCATGGAGAAGCAGAGTATAAGCATACCAGGGTCTCAAAAAGAGAAGGTTCTAGTAATCCCCCTAAGCAACGAGCTATTAGCTGAGGCTATTAGGCTGGTGAGCGTTCTTAGGGAGAACGGCATCCCATCCGAGATTGAGGTTATGGGGCGCACTCTCTCAAGAGCCCTCTCGGACGCGAGCAGAAGAAATATAACGCATGCCGTAATCATTGGTCTGAAAGAGAAAAGTGAGGGAAAAGTCGTTTTAAGGTACATGGGGGATAAAGTTCAGGAAGAGATTAGAATAGAAGATTTGCCTGTTAAAATACGCTTTAAATCATCCCCCCACGGCGGCTAGAGCTTTTTCCAGCGCGTTTATGACATTTTCTCTACCCATCGCAACTATGTAGGGGCCGAGCCTTGGCCCTGATGGAACCCCCAAAAGTATCGTATAGAGCTTCTTGAAGAATTCTCTTGGTTCAAGGTTATTTTGTCTGGCGGCTTCGAAGATTGCGCTCTGGATTTTTTCGGCTTCCTCCTCAATCCGAATCTTTTGGATTAAGTATCTTATGGCATTTACCTCCTGCTGGCTAAGCTCAACTTTAGTCTCGGTTATCTCTTTAAAGTCATTCACCCAGTTTTTGGCGTATTGTATACGTCTCTCTAGTTCCTCAATGTTATCAAGGTCTTTTATGTAACCATACTCTCGCAGTTTTTTAATTATAAAATCCATTTCAGAGCCCTTTGGGGCAACCTTCACCAAGTAGGTGAGTACATTGTAGGGTACATGTATGCTTGGTTTACTGGGGGGTTTCAGGAGCCAACAGTATTCATAAAGACCTTTAAGCTTAATAGCCTCCATCTCATCCTCTATCTTAATTTTTCCAAAGTATATATCTTCGAGTTCGTCAAACTCGTTCATGTAGTGGGGTATCTCGGAGACAGAGATGCTTCTGGTCCCAACAAACCTTTTTAGCGTCAATAATAGCAGTGATTGTGGAGATCCATATCTGAGCCAAAGCTGTGGTGTAAAGACGTTTCCAGCGGATTTTGAGATCTTTTTTCCACTTTTATCTAGAAACATTTCGTAGCGTGCATGGAGCGGTGGCTCATAGCCGAGCACTTCACGTGAGATCCTATCGTTCACTCTAACCGAGTCATATATGTCCTTCCCATAAGCCTCAAATCTTATCTCGAGGGCCCTCCACCTAGCCGCGAACTCGCCAGCTTTCCATCCAAGTTTCCCCTCGCCCTTAGTGTAGTCTGCTTCGCCCTCATATCCACAACCGTTAATCCATTTTCCCTTAATCTCCATCCCCTCACATATATATAGCACTTTACCCTCATCTGGAAGAAACCTATATGCCTTTGTCGTATAGATCCTTCCGCAGGATGCGCATACTGGAAAGTATGGAAGAACTTTCAGGTACTTTTCTTGCCCAGTCTCCTCATATATTATTCTACCAACTTGCTCAGAGTTCATCAAGATATCTCGTATCTCATTGTTAAGTAGGCCGCTTTTATAGGCTTCGACCGCTGACATAAACTTATACTCTATGCCAATCTTATCTAAAGCATCAAGCAGCAGGCTGATCATGTGCCCCCCATAACTGCTATGGCAGCCCAAGGGGTCTGGAATATCCATCACGGGTTTGCCCAGATGCTTTTCTAATGAGTCCGGCATCCCCGCAGGAACCTTTCTTAATCCATCCTTATTATCCGAAAAGACTATGAACTCTGACTTATACCCTTGATCTCTCAAAGCCAGAGAAACGGCATGGTTTCTTACCACTTCAGCTACACTTCCTAAGTGTGGTATGCCGGAGGCGGCAACTCCACTCTCAACTCTAATAACATCTAGCTTCCTGCCAAGCCTCCGCTCCCGCTCAACTATTTTAAGGGCCATTTTATCATACCATGTTCCACGGCCAATAATCTTCTTCAGATCACCTAGATCCATCACAAACAATCCTCTGAATCACTACACCATGATATTGAGAAGAGTCAAAACAAAAATAAAAGTTTACTGTGGCAAAAATGGTTAAAGGCTGGATTATGAAGATTTATAAATTTTTGTTAAAAGTTTTAAAAGGATGGATCTTTGCCTCTGCCGAAATTCAGGATCTCTTAAGCCAAATTATTTCTTTCAGTCTGTGGACAGATTCTGGATTCATTAGAGTCGTTACATCGCCGACAGGTTCATTCCTTAAGAGCGCCCTTAATATTCTGCGCATAATCTTCCCGCTTCTAGTCTTCGGCAGATCCTCGACGAAGAATATTTTCTCGGGTCTAGCTATTGGCCCTATGAGTTTATCAACGATTCTCTTTATTTCGGTTTCAAGATCATTTGAGGGCTCGTAGCCCGGCTTTAGGACAACAAAGGCTACTGGAACTTCACCCTTAATGTCATGTGGCATTGGCACAACGGCGCATTCGACAACGGCGGTGTGTTGAGCTATAGCGTTCTCGACTTCAGCATTAGCTATCCTATGTCCAGCAACCTTCATTACATCGTCAACTCTTCCAGTTATCCTAATATTGCCCATCGCGTCATGAATGTAAGCGCCGTCACCAGTATAATAAATTGTATCTCCGTAGACTCCAAAATATTGCTGTTTAAATCTTTCTGGATCCTTATACACAGTTCTAAGCATGCCCGGAGCGAAGGGAGGTAGATGAACGAGGTATCCAACCTCGCCGATACTCGCCTGCTTACCATCCTCTGTTAGAACCGCAAACTTTGTTCCTGGAAATGGTCTCCCGGCAACTGTTGGTATGAATGGACCTATGCCAGGTAGCGAGTGGATTAGTGTGCCGCCAGTCTCGGTCTGCCACCAAGTATCAATTATTGGACATCTTCCTCCTCCAACAACATTGAAGTACCATAACCAAGCCTCTTCGTTAATCGGTTCTCCAACACTTCCGAGCAGTCTAAGAGTGCTTAGGTCATGCTTCTTAACCCACTCATCACCATACTTCATGAGCATCCTTATTGCTGTTGGCGCCGTGTAAAATATTGTTACACCATACTTTTCTACTATTTGCCACCACCTATCTGGAGCTGGGTAATCGGGCGCGCCCTCATAAAGTACGAAAGTTGCGCCGTTTAGTAGTGGGCCATAACAGTTATATGTGTGACCAGTTATCCAGCCGATATCTGCGGTGCAGAAGAAAACGTCATCATCATGTAGGTCGAAGGTTAGCCTAGCTGTCCAATAAGCCTGAACTGCGTAGCCGCCGACGTGGTGCTCAATCCCTTTAGGTTTACCGGTAGTCCCGCTTGTATATAATATGAAGTGCATATCCTCGCTATCTAATACTTCGGGCTCACAATATGGCTCTGCATCCTTCATTAGCTCGTGCCACCAGTAGTCACGCCCCTCAACCATATTAACATTTAATCCAAGCCTTTTAACAACCACAATCTTCTCTACAGTGGTTCCTTCAACGCCTATATCAGCATTAGACTTAAGATTAATTATGCTTCCCCTTCTATAGTATCCGTCAGCGGTAACTAGAACTTTTGCTTCGGCGTCAAGTAATCTATCTTTTAGCGCCTGGCCGCTAAATGCGGAGAAGACTACGCTGTGAACCGCGCCTATGCGAGCGCACGCAAGCATCGCTATAATTACTTCTGGGATCATGGGGAGATAAATGCCAACTCTATCGCCCTTCTTTACACCAAGCCTCTTTAGAACATTCGCAAATTTATTGACCTCACGGTATAGATCATAATAGGTTAAGACCCTATGTGGTTCATTAAGTGGCTCCGGCTCCCATAATATCGCTGCCTTATTCCTGCGCCATGTCTTAACATGTCTGTCAACAGCGTTATAGCATATGTTAAGCTTTCCTCCGACAAACCACTTGTAAAATGGTGGTTCATGAACAAAGGTTTCAGTCCACTTTTTAAACCACTCTATACCATCTTCAGCTAGCTTAGCCCACCAAGCTACCGGGTCTTTGGCAGCCTCCTCATATATCTTCTCATCACTAACCCAAGCTTTCTTCTTCATCTCTTCAGAGGGCCAGAAAACGTTTGGTTTACTACTATCTTTAACAACCCATCTAATCGCATCCTTGCTCAAAGGAAACCCCCCTAAAACTCTGTTATTTATT
>JAGTQD010000032.1 GCA_018396405.1 Candidatus Bathyarchaeota archaeon | reverse complement strand
AAATGTTAACCTTTACAAAAGAGATACGCTGCGCATAAAACAAAAATTAACCGAAAAGAAAAAATATCATCATAAATTTTAAAATATATTGTCTCTAACGCTCCGGTAGTATAGCCCGGTCAAGTATGGCGGCCTCTCGAGCCGCAGACGCGGGTTCAAATCCCGCCCGGAGCACCAGTCTCTAGGGCTCAAATCCTCTCTTTCCTTTTAAGTCTGGGAATAATGAGTTTGGTGTGAAGAGCAAGATCTATAATTATGATGAAAGGCTTGAACGAGGTGGGCAGCGGATCATAGCTGGCTTCGGGCATAACGGCGAGATTGCGCTCCGCTTCCTCTTTTTCCTCACAGCTAAACACGTCTCCGAGGGAAAACTGGTCTACAGCTCGAAGCTCCTAGACTCATATATGAGGTTCTACCAGGAGCGCGGAGTTGAGCCATTATACGAGGAGCGCTTAAGATATTACATAAGGGCGGCGAGCTACTCGTCCTAGATAACGTTAGAAACTATCTAAAGGAGGCTGAGAATCTGTCCAGGAGGGGTATGCTAAGTCCAATGTGGTGGCGAAATTTTGCGCCACTGGTGGACTTATTTGTGAACGAGGCTTTTGTCGCGGCCCATAGGAGCCATGCGTCAATAGCTGGCTTTACAGCACTTCTTCCAAGTAGTGGATATGGAAGTAAAAGATATTTAAATTTGCGAATGGTAATGGCGTACAAATATATTTTCTGTTGGCCAATTGTAAAGATGGAAAACAGAGATAGGGGTCTTCTGCGCAGGGATCTATATTAGGACTAGTTAGCTTCCCAAAAATTTAAATTTAAGGCGTTTCTATAAAGGAAGGGGTTTAAGTGGCTATCGGGGTATGATGTAAATGGAGAATTATAGAGAGAGACTTGAAGAGCTTAAGGGTAAGATTAGAGATCTGATCTTGAAGTCACCTGAGATTGCTAGGTTCGCCCAATACGTGTCCCTTGCCGAGGAGAAAAAATTTCTTGACGCTAAGACTAAAGAGCTCATCTCTTTAGGGATAGCTGTTGCAATAAGATGTGAGGATTGTATTCTTTGGCATATGGAGGCGGCCATAAAAGCTGGCGCTAATAAGGATGAAATCGTGGATGCCCTAAAAGTCGCTATTGCCATGGCTGGCTCTCCAGCGCTCGTCTACGCGATAAAAGCGCTTGAAATTATGGAAAAACTCCTTTAAAGCTACGTGCGACTCACTAAATTTATGTCATCTCACACTTTTTATTATAAGCTGTTAAAAAATAAGATTTTATTTTCCTAGTAGGCTGGCACGAAAATAAGATTTTGTAAAGTATGCATTAAGGGTTAATTAGTCTGGAGAAAAGGCTTCCATAATTTTCAAATTTTATGGCGAGAAATACTGAGAGGAATTATTGAAGAGAGAGCTAAGAATTTAGAGGCGCTCGATCTAAGGAGGAGGTGGAGAAGAGGAGTTTTCTCGAAAAAGTTATTGAACCAGTCATTAAAGATGTTTATGGAATTAGGATTAGAGAAATTTTTAGATAAAATAAACACCATGAATAAGGAACTTGAAAATGCTTATTTTAATTGATAAACCCTTTCTTCCAATTTCTGTTTCTGCTAATGTGATTAGAAATATTGTTGATAATTATTGGTTATGTGTACTGTAACCCTCCACGCTCCTAGTATCTTTAAACATAGTTTCTCTTAAGTCTCGAGAAGATTTAAAATCACTTCTTTGAGAAAGGGGTTTGTGAGAAAATAATAAACCAGTTATAAAGAGCTTATCGTGAGATAACGCTAAGCCCTCTTAATAGGCGGTTCCTCGTATTATCCACTTATATAATATAACAAATTTATATTTATTTTAAATGATCCGAATCTCTTGATTTCTTGGAGAAAAAAGGAAGTTGTGGGAAAAGAATGCTCGGACGATTTTTGTGAGACCGTATTACTTAGCTTTTGAAATTTTAGTATTATTTAAGCGTTCATAGAGCGCGGCTAACGCGCAGTAATCTAGCTTACCCATCCCCTGGATAATAGCTGCATTATATAATTGCTCAACTAAGCTTCCTAGAGGAACTGTAGCACCTATATTTCTGGCCATATCTATGGCTAACCGTGTATCCTTCGCGGCTAGCTCAAGTAGGAAGGCTGGTGAGTAATCGTTGGCTAAAACCTTCTGGCCCTTTGTTTCAGTTATATATGTTTTAAAGATGCTATTGTTCCATATCTCAACTATTAATGCCGGATCGAGGCCAGCTTTAGTGCCGAAGGCAATGGCCTCAGCAAAGGCGCCTGTTATTATATGTAAGTGTAAATTCATTGTTAATTTCATAGCGCAGCCTAATCCAACCTCCTCGCCTATGTACCAAATTTTCTTACCCATTGTCTGTAATATTGGCATAATTTTATCGACAACATCCTTTTTTCCGGATGGGAGTATTGTTAGTGTTCCCTCGGTTGCCGGCTTTACGCTCCCGATTACTGGCGCATCGACAAACTCTGCACCCTTTGCTCTAACCGCCTGAGCAAGTCTTCTAACGACATCTGGCATATTTGTACTCATATCTACCACAATTTTTCCAGCCTTAAGACCGTCAACAATACCCACGCCTGCATAATCCCCTTTTCCTAGGACAACATCCTCTGTAGCCTCGGGGGTTGCCAGCATACATATTATGACATCAGATTTCCTCGCTAGCTCTTTTGGGGTTGCCGCGGGTTTTGCGCCCATCTTCACGTGCTCTTCATATTTGCTGGGCGTTCTATTCCATACAATGAGCGGATAACCTGCTTTTAAGATGTTCTTCGCCATGGGGCTGCCCATTAATCCTATCCCTGCAAACCCAACTACTACCTTTGTCTCCATACTCTTCCCCACAATACTCATTTCTCCTGAACCTTATAATGTTATTGGACAGGAAATTAATTCTTCGGCTGGAAATTGGAATAATCGTTCGCAACCAGTATCCGTTACGACGACCTCCTCCTCAATCCTAGCGGCACCCTTCCCATCCTCTGATGGGCACCAAGTCTCAAGGGCGAAGACCATACCCTTCTCAATCCTAAATGGTTTCTCTAAGGAGAATAACCTTGATATAACTGGTTTCTCCCAAATACTTAATCCAACTCCATGACCAAATTGGAGTAAGAAGGCTTCAGCTTCATCTTTAAAGCCGAGCTCCTGAGCTGATGGCCAACATTTTGCGACGTCTGCGGTGGTTGCCCCAGGCCTTACGGCATCTATAGACGCCTTTAACCATTCCCATGCTTTTTCATAGGCTTTAACCTGAGCCCTTGTTGGCTTACCAACAATAAAGGTTCTGTAGTAGCAGGTGCGGTATCCGTTAAATGAGTGCATAATATCAAAGTAGACCATGTCGCCCGGCCTAATTATTCTGTCAGCGAAGACGTGTGGGTGGGGGGCCCCCCTCGGACCGGAAACAACGTTTACACATTCTACTTGCTCTGAGCCAAGCGTATATAATATATTATTAATTAAAGCTACAAGCTCGTTCTCCTTCACTCCGGGTTTCAGGTTTCTTGCCACTTCTACGTAGGCTGCGTCTACCATGGCGCCAGCAATTCTCAGTAGCTCGATCTCATCCTTTGTCTTGATGATCCTAGCGTCTAGCATTGCCTGTTGTCCATCAACAACTTTAATCCCCCTCTTAGTTAGAGCTTCATAGAGTGGTATTTCGATTAAGTCTACGCCTAATGGCATGTCGGCGACTTTATGCTTCTTTAAAACATCAACTATGCTCTCCGCAACCTTCTCTATCATGCCAACGTCTGGTGGAATAGACCCCCTCATTGATCCGACTGCTGGAAAAACTCTGTCGGCGATCCAAGGGCATGTTTTTCTTTTTGCTGGAGCTGCCGGGTCAAATAGGATTGGGTCAGCGTCTACTGGTAGAATAGTATACCTTTGCATTTTATCTCTAGCCCATTCGCCAACATGCGTTCCAGTAATATATCTTATGTTGTTGAAGTCAAAACATAATAATGCCCCAAGATTATAGCGCTTAACCTGCTCCTTCGCCCTCTCCAGTCTCTCCTTCCGCAACCTCTCAAAATTAACTTTCTCCTCAAAATCGATCATTAATGGACCAAAGCTCATTCTTTAACACCTTATTCGGACTACTTCTTCTCCTTGAGACGACTTGGGGCGAAGATCACAACCATACGTAAGGTTTCATCACCCACCGTCCAATTTTCATGCTTCACTCCAGGAGGCATCCATATGAACATCCCTGGCTCTAAATCGTACTCCTTCCCCTCTATTACGAATTTAGCCCTTCCGGAAAGTACTAGAAAAGCATGCTCTGATACTGGATGTACATCTACTTCAGCCTTTGCTCCGGGGCGCATCTCGGTTATAAATACCTCCATATTCTCTGTCCTTATCAGCGGGAATGACGACGACTCGACATGTTTAGGTGGCACTATTGCCTTAACCTCAGAGACTTTCACAAGAACAGGTTCCTTCTTTGTCCACCATTCTAAACCTGGAGGAGGATATGGTTTAGAAACTCCACTCATAAATATCGCCTCACCGCTTAATATTAGAGGGGGCAATCACGTATATAAGATTTTGCATTACCTATAAACTCATTTAAAACCATACATCTAAAGATAAGCTTTGTATCTTTAGTGCTCTATACCCCTATATTTCGCACTTCGGGTTTTTAATCCAATGGATGCCTGTGGAGTGATCCTAAAAACCATATAAAGACTCGTTAAAAGCTGTGATACTGCCCCTTAAAATTCCATGAATCCCTCCGATATTTCCATTCATATAACGATTTTGATAGAGAAATCTCATATGTATTTAGGCTGCCGGGTTTAACTTCAATTTTATACCGCCTCTCAAAATTATGTAGGATCGCATCTTTAATTGCGCTCATGGATACTGGGCTATTATTTTCTAGTTCGTCCCTAATGTTTGTTACTTCATATCGTAGTTTAAACAGCACTTTTGAAAGGATTCTGAGATTAGCATGCACCAGAAGGGTGCCATGGCAAAGGACAGCTTTTCTCTTTATATAGGCTGCTAGCCCAGATATCTTTTTATTTTTCACAAAGATTGAGTTGGGCCGAATGAACTCGGCGTTCACGCCCAGATCCTTTAATCCACCAATAACAATGTTACAGGCAAATTCATATAGTTCGGAAAAGGCATTTGGGTAAAGTTCGCTATCTCTACTTATAATGAAGGTCCAGTTGAGATTGCCAAGATCCTGATATACTGCACCCCCTCCAGTAAATCGTCTCACAACCTTTACTCTATGCCTCTCACACTCCTCAATGTTCACCTCGTCAATTATGTTTTGAGAACGCCCTAAAATTACTGACCTCGAATTTCGCCAAAAACGTAATGTACTCGGCGATTTCCCCTCATCGACCGCAATTAATATAGCTTCCTCTATAGCCATGTTCAGGTATGGATCATTAAAATTTGAATGAAGGAGACGCCATTTCTCCATAATAAGATGGATAAAATTTTTCCTTAGATTATTAGGTGGATATTTTCCAAGTTCTCTTTAATTTTTCTTAGGAACTTAGCAGCTAGGGCCCCGTCTATCACCCTGTGGTCTGCTGTTAAGGATAGCGTCATAAACGGTTTTATTACGATCTGGCCTGAGGAGACTACTGGTTTCTCTACGATTCTGCCAACCCCTAGTATTGCAACTTGGCCTGGAAAGATTATTGGGGTGAATACATCTACGCCAAACATTCCAAGGTTTGTAATTATGAAAGTGCCATTAGACACATCTTCAATCGTCAATTTATTTTGTCGAGCGCGCTCCACTAAGTCTCTGACAATAGCGTTAAGTTCCATAATATCCTTTTTATCCGCGTTATGGATGACTGGGACGACAAGCCCGTAGTCCGTTGCGACGGCTATCCCAATATTTATGTCGTCTATTATGCGTATATTTTCCCCCTCAATTGTTGAGTTGAAGATGGGGTAGTCAATTATGGCTTTAACAACAGCTCTGGTGATCAGGGTGTTATACGATAAGTCTATATTCTTCTCTTTTTTGAAGGCGTCTCGGACTGCTATCATCTGTGTGGCATCTACTTCCATAGAGTAGGTTACGGGGGGAATCGTTTTATGACTCAGAACCATCCTTTCAGCAATTATTTTCCTGATACCCGTAAGCGGCATTATCTTTTCTTTCTCTTTTCTAGCCTTAAACTCTTCTATCGCTTTTAGCACATCCTCCTTCGTTATTCTACCTCCAGGGCCAGTTCCCTTAATCTTTGTAATATCGATCCCATGCTCCTCCGCAAGTTTCCTAGCAATTGGAGATATCTTTATCCTTTCAATCTCCTCCCTTAACTCCTCCTTAACCTCAACTGTTATCTCCTCTTTCTCTTTTATCTCAACTTTGGAGGCGGCTTTTTCCGCCATAACCTCTCTAATATAACGCTCAACATCGGCAACGTTATCCCCAGGCTCCATAATAACCGCGATGGGTTTTCCTACAGGCACATCCTCATTTGCGGATGCAAACACTTTATATAATGTGCCATTAGCTGGCGAGGTAATTTCATATGTAACCTTTTGTGTCATTATGCTCACAACGCGCTCCCCTTCCTTGACCTCCTCTCCTTCTCTCTTAAACCATTCAACAATGGTCCCGCTGTCCATCGCCAGATCAAGTTTTGGCATTATAATCGTCTTCATACAAAACCTACCCCTGAAGTATCTCTCTAACGGCTCTTATTATATCATTTTCGCTGGGAATCGTTAATTGTTCCAAGGCTGGAGAGGCAGGTGCCGGAATATGAGGGGCGGCGACTCTCTTTATTGGAGCGTCTAGATAATCAAAAGTCTCTTCTGCAACGATGCTGGCGATCTCAGCCCCAACCCCACAGGTTTTTACACCGCTCTCTACAATTATGAGGCGATTAGTCTTCATTACGGAGTTAATTATGGTCTTTTTGTCAAGGGGTACAAGCGTTCGCGGATCTATAACCTCTGCATCAATATTAAATTCTTCTTTAAGTTTTTTAGCCGCTGAGAGAGCGCAGGGCACCATTGTAGATATGGCAACAATAGTAAGGTCTGTACCCTTCCTCTTCACATCCGCCTCGCCTAGTGGCACTATATATTCCTCCGTCGGCACAAAACCTTTAGTGCGATAAAGGAGGAAGGATTCGAAGAATATTATGGGGCTTTCATCCCGTATGGCGCTCTTTAATAAACCCTTCGCATCATAGGGTGTTGAGGGCGCAACAACTTTTAAGCCAGGTACATTCATGAACCAGGCTATAGGAACCTGTGAATGATCACTCCCAACACCTCTACCCTGCCCAATCATTGTTCTTATCACTATCGGAACTTTTAGTTGCCCACCCGTCGAGTAACGTAGTTTAGCGGCGACATTCACTATCTGGTTCATACAACAAAGTAGGAAGTCCGCATACATTATTTCAACCACAGGTTTTAGGCCCGTTATAGCGGCTCCTATAGCGGCTCCAACAAACCCTTCCTCGGAAATCGGTGTATCTCTGACTCTCTCCGGCCCAAACTCCCTCATTAAGTCTGCTGTGACTAAGAAAAGTCCACCGCGCCCGGAGTATCCTAGCTGGACATCCTCACCCATTACTATGACGCGCTCATCCCTCCGCATCTCTTCTCTTAAAGCCTCATTTAAAGCCTCAACATAAGTTATTTCCCTCATGGTGCACCCCCTAATATACATATTCGGCCACCTGATCTGGTGATGGATATGGGCTTTCTTCCGCAAATTTTATAGCCTCTCTGACCCTCGCTTCCACCTCGCTCCCTATCCGATTAAGGTCCTCCTCACTAAGTATTCCATTAGCGATCAGGTATCTCCTCAACCTATCTATTGGGCATTTCCTCTTCCATTCCTCAATCTCCTCGATAGTTCTATAAGCAATACCTGGATCAGTCGTTCCATGCCCAACAATTCTATAGGTTTTGCATTCAATTAGGGTGGGACCCTCACCATTCCTTGCCCTTTGAACCGCCTCGCGCACTATTTTATATACTGCAATCACATCGTTCCCATCAACAGTAAACCCTGGAATATTATATCCCCGCGCCCTATCCGAAATGTTTTCCACGGAGGTTGACTTTTTAACGTGCACCGAAATAGCGTACATATTATTTTCGCATATAAAGATTACTGGTAGTCTCCATATCGATGCTAAATTTAGTGCCTCATGAAAATCTCCCGTATTTGATGCTCCGTCCCCGAAGAAGCATACTGCAACCTGGTTAGTTTTGCGTAACTTAATTGATAATCCAGCCCCCACGGCCAGCGGTAATCCAGTTCCCACTATGGGGCAGGAATATAATAGACCCTTATCGACATATGCCACCCTCATAGATCCGCCCCTGCCTTTGCAGCAACCAGTCTCTTTCCCCAGAATCTCAGCAGCAAGCTTATCTAAAGGCACCCCTTTCGCGATCGCGATTCCGTGGCCTCGATGGGTGCCAATTACATAGTCATCATCCCTGAGGTTGGCGCACACCCCAACAGCAACTGCCTCTTGACCTATAGATAAATGCACTAGCCCTGGTATGAGACCCTTCCTGTACTCTTCCTCTATCTTCTCCTCAAAACGCCGTATTTCAAGCATTTTAGTGTACATCCAGATCAAGAGATCACTATGTAATCTCTCCAGGCCCTCCCCCTCCGCTTCACGCAAAAGTTTATACATAATTTAGCCATATTATATAAAAGCTTTTTGATATTTACTTGGTTTTGAATACTATATGATCCGCTCCGGTCTTATGCTTATGTAATGGGTTTTGATAGGTATTTTAGCATGGCATTGTAGAGTCGAGTTTTACGCATCATCCCAATTATTCCCGGCGGTGTGAACGTGATTATAAGAGTAAGCAATACCCCTAAAATGAGGGGACTGTATTCGGCATATCTCGGCAACAATTGTGATAGTAAAACAACTATTGCTGACCCAACAATTGGCCCCTCCTCAGTACTTATGCCCCCGATGATTACAGCCATAAGCATTACATTTAACCATGATATGCTGAAGGCGCCTGTTGGCTCGATGTGCCCCTGAAAGAGGTAGAAGACGCATGCCGCTAAGCCAGTAAAGAATGTAGCTATTAGAAATGAATACAACTTGCACCTAAATATGTCTATGCCGCATGTTGCGGCAGCCCTCTCGTTATCGCGGATTGCCATAAGCCCAGCTCCCAGTTTTGACCCTAAGATGAATCGCATAAGTATAATGGATGCTATCCCCACCGCGAGGGCCAAGTAATAAATACTTATTGGAGAGAGACCGCTCCTTATTCCGAAACCCGCTCCCCCGCCTACAGGGGCCCCTGGAACTGGGATTGGCCTCCACCAATTAAACCAGACCCTACATATCTCATTTAGTAATAGGGTGCCTATAGAGAAATAAAATCCCCTCATCCTGAAAAGTGGGATAGAGAGGACTGCAGCGAACGCTGTAGCTGCGGCGCACGCTGCTGGTATAGCGATATATAGTGGCGTGTCGAAGAACCATAGTAGCATTGCTAACGTGTATCCCGCGATTCCCATAAACGCGGGCTGACCAAGAGAGACTAGACCGGAATAGCCTGCTAGCAGATTCCACATATTTGCGAGGGCTAAATACACGAAAAATAGGAAGAGAACATGAAGGGTGTACCATCCGATTCCAACCACTGGCAAAAGGGCCATTATTAAAGTTAAAATAACTAGTAATATGTATTCAGCGTTTAATCTAAACATTTTAGCGCTCATTCTTTAACACCAAATATCCCTTGTGGCCTGATTGCTAGCATTATGAATATTACAATAAAGCCAACAAACGTTTGGAGACCAATTCCGAGGAAATAGGCAGCTAAAGTTTGAGACAACCCCAAAACTATGCCGCCGATAAATGTTCCTGTCATGCTTCCTAAACCACCTATTACTACAACGCCGAACGCAATAAAGAGGTATGTGAATGATGAGACAGGATTGAAGGGGAAAGTTAGTCCGAGGAAAACTCCGGCAAGGGAGGCGAAGGATAGTGAAATGCCAAGAGTTAGCGCATATACATGCTCAATACTAATTCCCATGAGCTTAGCCGCTACTGGATCCTGCACTGCGCAGCGAATAGATAAGCCTATGTAAGTTTTATTTAGTAGCCAGTGAAGTAGCAGCATGGCTATGAAACACACGATGAAATCCAACACGTATATGAGGGGAACACTATATGGACCTATTGATAGGCCCTTAACTGAGTAATCGGTCACTAGTGATTTAAAGTAGGGAGAGAATATTTGTTGATATAGATTTGCAAGAATTATCGATATTCCGTATGTTATCAGAAGGGCTGGCTCTGTCCCCAACTGATAAGCCCGATTTACCAAGAACTTTTGAATGCAATAACCTAGAATGAACGCCGTTGGGACTATGAGAATCAAAGCGAGAATGGGATCTAATCCAAATGCAATCAATAGCGCCAGCCCCAGGTAACTGCCAAATACAACAAATGCGCCGTGAGCTAGGTTAACTAGTTTCATAACACCAAACACTAATGAGAGGCCTAATCCAATTACAGCATAAAGTCCACCTAGGAAAATGCCGGTGATTATTGGGGAAAATAGATTCATTAAAAATTCGGGCAACATATCTAAACACCAAAGTAAGCTGATTTAATCTCTTCCTCATCCTTAAGATCCTTCGAATATCCGCTCAAAACTATCTCACCACTCTTTAAAATATATGCTCTACTCGAGATTTTTAAGCTTTGCCTCACGTTCTGCTCAACTAAAAGTATGGTGGTTCCCTCTGAGTTTATCCTTCTGATAGCATCGTACAACTTAAGTGTAACTATGGGCGAAAGGCCTAGTGAAATTTCGTCAAGGAGCAGGAGTTTTGGATTTGACATTAACGCCCGTCCTATGGCAAGCATTTGTTGTTCACCACCACTCAGCGTACCCGCAAGCTGCTTACTCCGCTCCTGAAGTATTGGAAATAAATCGTATACCCTTTTTAACATTTGCTCTCTCTGAGCCCTTGCCCTCGGAGTGTAAGCCCCTGCCATAAGGTTTTCATATACTGTTAGTGTTGAAAAGATTCTCCGTCCTTCAGGAACCAGCGAAACACCAAGCGAAACTATTTGGGATGTATCCAATTTATCTATTCTTTTTCCCTCAAAAATAATGGAACCTTTAGCTGGATGCACTAAACCCATTATTGCATTCATTACAGTAGTTTTACCAGCCCCATTAGCACCTATAAGTGATACAATTTCGCCTTCATAAACACTTAGGCTTACGTTTTTGACTGCGCAAAAATTTCCATAGTAAATTGAAACACTCTCAAGCTTCAGTAATGGCTCTCCCGGCATAGCAATCACTCTTCAACGATCTCTTTACCAAGATAACATTCAATTACACGTGCGTCACGAATTACTTCCCTCGGTTTACCGTCAGCTATCTTTTCGCCCGCATTCATTACTATAAGTCTATCTACGGTCTCTACCACGAGTCTCGGAATATGCTCAATTAGCATAATGGAAACGCCCATCTCATTTATTGTTTTTAAAATCTTTACTAGATGGGGAATCTCTGCCTCCCTTAGACCTGCCCCTACCTCATCCACAAGGAGCACCGAGGGATTAGAGACGATTGCTCTAGCAAGCTCCAACATTTTAAGGTCTAAAAGTTTTAGGTTTCCAGCCGGCATATCTTTCTTGTCTGAAAGGCCAATAAAATCAAGAACTTCGTGCGCTCTTTTCTCAGACTCAGCTTTACTAAATCCTCCCCCATACATGGCAGCAATTTGAACATTTTGAAGAACCGTTAAACGGGGAAACGGTTGCGGGATCTGATAGGTTCTCGCTATTCCTAGCCGACGTATTTTATGTGGGGGGAGGCCCACAATATTCATTCCCTTATATTTTATCACCCCAGAATCCGGTTTATAAACACCAGATATTAAATTAAAAACTGTTGTTTTACCAGCCCCATTTGGGCCCATTAAGCCTAATATCTCTCCCTTACCTAAATGAAAGGAGAAATCTCTAACAGCGACTAACCCTCCGAAGCTCTTTTTAAGCCTTTGGACATCGAGAATTGAGTCGTCGCTAGCCATGTTTTAAGCCTCTACGCGCATTTATTTTTTGATTTACTTAATTTAAAACAATATTAATAAAGTTATCGGAGAAAGATTAAGATGTTATAGACTTGAAGGGTTTAGATTAGTTACTGATAGTAATAGCATTAGTCGCATCTCCGAAACCTTTAAAAATGCTTTTTATTTATACTTAGTTTGAGGGCGATTAAATGGTGAGCAAGAAAGTTCTCGCTGCAATTATTATTGTCGTCATTGTAATTGTGGCGGCGTCTATTATGTTCTATGTTGTGCCAACATTCATCTTACCCCCAGCAGAGCAGATACTCATAGGCGCAACTTTGGATCTTACTGGTCCGATGGCAGCTTTCAATGCCGGACTAACCTTCGGCCATCAGGCGGCCGTTGAAGATATTAACGCGCAAGGCGGCGTTTTAGTAGGTGGCCGTCGCATTCCAGTTAAATATATAGTCTACAATAACGAGGGTGACCCCTCGAAGGCTGCATCCCAAGCGGCAGATCTTATACTTAAGGATGGTGTGATCGCCTTAGTTGGCGGAGATGGACCACCAGTCATTTGGAATCCAATCTGCGTTGTGGCTGATAGATACAAAACTCCTATAGTTGCAGGTAGTCCATGGGAACCCTGGTGGGCCGGCGGACCCGCAGGTAAAACAGCTCCGGGCTTTCCTGTAGCTGGCGGTTATGACTATGCATGGAGTATTCTCTTTAGGATAGCCGTTACTCCTGGCAAGGAGACTGGGCATCCATGGCTAGAGGGTAAGAGAGGATATAGACTTGCTGACGCCGCCATCGACATAACCAAGATGTTTGAGAAATATTATACAGAGAAGCCTCCGAGAGTTGCAGTATTAGCCTGCGATGATGCTGATGGGAGGGGCTGGTATGAAACCTTCCCGAAAGTCATAAAAGGGGAGCTGGGTTATATCCCATGGAGGACGCCTGAGCACACTGGGGAAACTTTTGGTCTATACCCGCCCGGAACAACAGACTTCACAAGCCTTATAGAGGAGTGGAAGAGAGCTAACTGCGAAATACTCTGGGCAAATCTGCCTGGAATAGACTTTGGAACCGTTGTGAAACAGATGGCGGCATTAGGTTACACGCCTAAAATAGGGTGGATAGCTAGGGGAGCCATGTTCTATGAAGAAATAGCAGCTTGGGGAGGAGATCTGCCGTTAGGGTGGATATCCGAAATAAAATGGGATCCAACCTATGATCCGGCAACCCACCCCGGGATAGGTGGAACAACACCATGGTCTCTACATGAAAGGTGGTCTAAAGCGAAGGGCACGCCAGTAGAGGTTACTCAGTATTGTTATACTACGGGATTCGGATATGCCGCAATGCAAGTTTTATTTGACGCGATTTCAAGGGCTGGAAAGTTAGATAAAGAGGCTATAAATAATGCGATAGCTGAAACTGACATGTACACGATTAGGGGGCACATTAAGTTCTCAAAGCTAACACATGATTCACCGTGCCCAGTCGTTGTTGGCCAGTGGCAAAAAGTTGATAAGCCTTGGAAATGGGAAATGCGCATCGTGTACTCACCAATCCCAGAGATTAAACCAAACGGCGAAATGATATTCCCGATACCTCCAAAGTAAAACACCATTAATTACTTCATTCCTTCCTTTATTTCTTTAAAAAGCAATGTCGTATACTTAAACTTAAGTCGTAATCCTGCCCTTTTAAACCACGATGTGACTCTAGGGAGTCTTATGTTTTCTTTAGTAGTTTTCTCTGCCAACCCTCTGTATTGTTTACTATTTTCCTAAACACATAGAAGTCGCCTTAAACATCTACAAACCAGAGCATATCATTATAATCATAAAATATTGTTGTATGAGCCAACCCCCTCCTAATAATTTTCACAGTTCAATCCTCATCTACTAATAAAATTTATATACATATATTTGCGAAATACATTTCACTTTAAAGTGAAAGGTTATTGTAAGGGAGAGTGGCTGTTGTTGCGTGAGTCTGAGGTTGGTTTTGGTAGGGTTCTTGGTGATGGTACGAGGGTTTTGACGAACTGTACTGTTGGTGGACCCGTCTTCGTCTATGTAAAAGATGGTAGGATTGTCCGCGTAACACCCATTGAGTTCGGACCGGATGATGCTGAGTCATGGGTTATTGAGGCTAGGGGGAGGCTTTTCACACC
>JAGTQD010000031.1 GCA_018396405.1 Candidatus Bathyarchaeota archaeon | reverse complement strand
GGGAAGCACCCAAGCATATTCATTTCAGAAAAATAAAAGGTTACAATAATCTTAATTGTGGTTGCTGGAGGGTATATTATGAGATTAATTGTAGCGATAACCGGGGCATCAGGCGTTATTTACGGAATTAGGCTACTTCAAGTTTTAAAAGATAAAGGCATAGAAACTCATCTCATCTTAAGTAAACAGGCTGAGACTGTTATTGCTGCCGAAACAGAGTGGACTGCCGCCGAAGTTAAGCGCCTAGCAAGCTTCTGTTATGACATTAATGATCTAGCCGCACCCATTGCCAGCGGGTCTTTTAAAGTGGATGGTATGGTTGTCGCCCCATGCAGTATGAAGACCCTTTCTGCGATTGCAAACGGCTATGCAAATAACCTGATAGTGAGAGCAGCCGATGTAATGTTAAAGGAAAGGCGAAAACTCATTCTTGTTCCACGAGAAACACCATTAAATATCATACATATAAAAAATATGCTAAGGGCTGCTCAAGCAGGCGCAATTATACTCCCTCCGATCCCGGCTTTTTATAATAAGCCCAAAACCGTAGACGACCTAATAAACCATATTCTGGGTAAAATTTTAGATTGCTTAGGAATAGAGCATGATTTATTCAAAAAGTGGTGGGCTAATAACCTTTCTTTTTAGAGTGGTAAGCTAAAACTGAGGGAAAAGTAAAGTAATAAAAGTGTTTAGGTTTTATTTGAGGTTTAGCTTCTTGTTGAAGAAAATATCTCTGGATGTAATGCCTTCAATTTTTCGAGAACTAGCTTTTTAGTTCTGGGCTTCCTTCAGCAACCAGCAGGGACTCTTTTTCCAGCTATACGGTTTACACGCCATTATAAGGACTTTAGATTGCGTCCAATCTCCCCTTTCCCTCTTCTTGGGAGGGATTATTGGGTCTAATGGTGTGTCAGGATAACCTCTGATTGATTATTATATCTATGGGAGCTCTCTGGATCACATCTGGCGCATAATGCCCATAAAAACTCATTCAATTTTGATGGGTCAATATCCTCTTAACAATTATGACCCATTTGTCCGCCATGGCAATACCATACATAATGCCAACAGCCACTGAAGCTACACGTTTAACATGGCTGGGTACTACTCAATAAAAATTACTGGTGTAACACTATTTCTCGTCCGTGAATCCATCCATTCCAGCCCCTCCAAAAAGTTCTAATCAACTTTCTTAAACTTTATTATCTCATTTACTGCATACAGATTTTCTATAAACCTCTCAAATCATTACTCATCGAAAAATCTCCCTCGAAGGATAAGCTATGTTGAGACTTGCCAATAGACTTGTGCTAAGACCATCGGACGAGTTTATCACATATTCGCCACTCTAAACTTATTGAAGTATGTAAAAGTCACTTTTCAATGCTTTAAGAAATAATCGTTATATCCTAAGACCGTATATTATTTTCTTGATGTTTAATGTCCTTTAAAGATTTTTTAACCGCGTTGTCCGTTAAGAGGGCTCCTGGCCCAGCACCGTCATTTGGTGCTTTTGATCTAATAAGGCTCCTTAAATTATTAGCTGAGAGGGGCTGTGTCGGGCGCGGCAAGATATCTGAGATACTTGGTCTTGGCGAGGGGACCGTTAGAACTATATTAGAGAGGCTCTGTGAGGCTGGCTTAGTAACGATTTCTAGGAGGGGGTGCTTGCTCACGCAGAAAGGTATGGATGTCTGGAGCGCTATAGAAGAGGTCATACCGAAGATCATCGAATGGGAGGACACTGAATTGAGCATAGCCCCAAAAAATGTAGCTATACTGGTTCGAGGTAGATCTGAAAAAATTAAAAGTGGCATCGAGCAGCGCGATGCAGCTATCTCCAGCGGTGCTAAGGGTGCCATAACAATAATTTACAAAAATGAAAGATTAACTATACCCGGGCTCAACATCGACCTTGAGAAAGAATACCCGAAAATTTTCAATAAGATAATGCGTTTAATTGAGCCTAAGGATGGTGACGTTATAATCATTAGTGGTGGAGATACAGTTAAGAGCGCTGAATATGGAGCCCTTGCAGCTGCATGGTCGATAATATAAGAATTTTTTTAAATTAATTTTAGTTTAATACGTGATCTTTTCTCCGCCGGTGAAAATTCTCTCTAGGGTAGCATTTAGCTCGACAAAGCCCAAGTTTGTTTTAGCCGATACTGGTATTAGTGGGAAACTTAGGCCCAAACGATAAATCATCCTACTTAGCCTATAGCTCAGCAAACGCTTTGTCCCCTCAAGCCTCTCGTTTACAGCGTTTTCTAAGGCTTTTATATCTTCAGACCACTCTAAAATGGTCTCCACATCTTCCGGAGAAATGAGATCACATTTAGAGAGAACATGAACTTGGGGAAGCAGGAAGCGCATGTAAACCGCGGCTGAGAGAAACATGTTCGAGACGAAATTCAGCGGGTTTGAGGAAAAGACAGAATCGAAGAGATAAATTATTGCCTTTTGATCCTTGCTTATTTCACTTGCTATATATGGTCCGCTCGCCCTAAAGGAGAATAGCTCCATCTGCCCCGGTGTATCTACAAGCAGAATGTCCGGTCTAATATCTTCTACCTCGGCCCTTAAATTATCGATCTCACTAGCTATTAAGTCCGCAGCCATTATGAGCGCCCCGTTCGGCCCGAGACCATACTCTTCCATGATCTCATCGACAGTTATATAATCCCGCACATCTATGTCCGGAGTATATGGCAGTTTCACAGCTCCGGGATCTAAGTTCATTGTCGCAACATCCTGCTCATTAATCTTAAGCCATTCGCTGAAGGAGGCTGTTAACAGAGACTTTCCGGAGCCAGCTGTCCCAATTATAAATACTGTGAAAACCATAGCCCAATATACCTCAATTAAAAAACTTTTTAGAGAAATTCTATCTTGGAACCTTTATATTTGTATCGGCTGGACTTTTCCTCCCCTTTCAGATATCAGAGATGAGATCTGCATAATTGTCTTCTCAATTCTCTGTCTCGCAACATTTTCATCGCTACATGTTGTTGAGAGATGGAGCTCTATCCTCTTTATTTTCTCTGTTATCTTTGGATGAGACTTTATATAAACATACGGGTTTTCACGCATAACCTGCTCAATCAATGGGGCTAAATCCGATTCCACAATTCCTGTGATGTCTAGGCTTGTCTCATAGAAAACCATGTTTCCGGCAGCCTTGCGGAGAAGCGGTAAAACAGAGTTCTCGAAGATCGCCATCATCTCCCCTGGAACGCCGGGAAGCATAATTAGTGTCACGCCCTCATGCTCAAGCAGAACACCGGGCGCCGTGCCAACAGGATTTGGAAGAGGCTTCGCTCCCCGCGGTAATCTCGCCATCTTAACCCTATACTGCGTTAGCTCAAATCTCTCCATCTTCCCTTCAGCAACATACTCTTCATATCTTCTCTTAATCATTTCTAAAGCCTCCTTGTTCTCCTCAAGCTCCCTGTTTGTGGCCATAGCAACGCCCTCAAGAGTCTTATCATCGAATGTTGGCCCTAATCCACCAGTCGTTATAATGAATGCTGGCCTACGCTGAATGGCCTCTTTAACTGCGGAGGATATCTCGTCTAAATCATCCCCGACAACAGTTACTCTGCGCACAGATAAACCTAAACTTGTTATCCTTTTCGCAAGCCAGTGAGCATTAGTGTTTAAAACCTTACCAATGAGCAACTCATTTCCAATAGATATTATCTCAACCTTCCCTACACTTTCAGACAACTTCCACCCCAGGATAAAAAATAAGAAATAGCCTTAAAAACATTAATCTTAGTCTAAGACTAACATTTGAGATAAAAAAGCAGTATTGCGCTATAAAGGAAAAACGTGCTAAAGGCCGGGGTGGCCGAGCGGTCAAGGCGCTGGACTCGAGATCCAGTGCCCCTTTGCGGGGCGCGTGGGTTCAAATCCCACCCCCGGCGCCAAACAAAATTCTTGCCCTGTTTTTGGAAAGCAGTTAATTTCAGGCTTCTCTATTAGTATATAAAGGTTTAGCTCTGTTCGCGGGGGAACATTTCACCATGCAGGGTATACCCGGGGTTAACCCCGAGTCTTGGAGCTAAGAATTGCTCTCTTAAAATGGCTTCCAGCAGCTGATTGGGAGTCCTAAAGCCCATCTCAGCGGAGATCTTCTCCAATAGCTCCCCAACCTCTTTCCCGACGACTATGAATTCGTATCCTGGTTTAAACCCACGTTTTAGTATTCAATAGTTTTTACATGCAGGGTCGCAATTTGGAAGAGAGATTTCCTGGGCTTTCATTATATAGCAGGGTGGTTTTATGGAAGTTCTTTTGGGATTATAATCTTATGTTCTGCTATAATAAGCGGCTTAATGCCGTATACTTTTTGGATACATTCTGGCGTCAAAACTTCATCTGGTTTCCCAGCGGCAAAGACTTTTCCACAATTTAGCATCAAAGCTTTATCAGATATTCTGTAGGCTAATGTTAAATCGTGCGTAGCTAGTATTATTACTAGGCCCTTAGCCCGCAGACCCTTTATAATCTCTTGGAGTTCAACTTGATATTTCAGGTCCAGATTACTTGTGGGTTCATCGAGCAAGAGAACTTCTGGTTCCCCGGCAAGCGCCCTCGCGATGATCGCCCTTTGAAGCTCCCCACCGCTAAGCTCCTCAAGAGTTCTCTCTGCTAAGTCTATGGCTTCAACGGTCTTCAGCGCCTCATATACTTTTTCCTCATCTATTTTCGAGGGCACAAAGCTTATGAAGGGTTTCCTGCCAGTCATCACAAAATCATATACCGTTAACATTCCGTATGCGTGAAGCCCCTGCGGGACAAAACTCATTTTCTTCGCTATCTCGCGTGGGGGGAGGCTCCCTAAATATCTTTGATCTAAATATACTGCTCCATACCTTGGCCTTAAAACTCCATTTATCACCTTTAAGAGGGTGCTCTTTCCAGAACCATTTGGCCCGAGTATTGAGAGTATTTCACCGTTTCTTACGGATAAGGAGACTCCATCCAAAGCCTTAATACTCTTATAATATACTCTCACATCTTTAACCTCAATCTTTATGACCATACCTTTCTCCCACTCTTAACCAATAAATAGATTAATAGGGGGACGCCGATCATGGAGGTCATTATTCCAACCGGAATTATTGTTGGCGCGATTACCGTCCTACCTATAGTGTCGGAGAGCGTTAGTATTAGTAAGCCCATAGCCATAGACGCTGGCATAAGATATCTGTGGCTCCCACCGACCAGCAGCCTAGCCGCATGGGGCGCAATAAGGCAGACGAAGCCTATAACTCCAACGAAAGAGGTTGCAAGGGCTGTTCCAAGTGCTGTAACAACTGTTGTCTCCAGCCTTATCCTCTCAGGCTTTAGGCCGGAGGACTTGGCTAGGTCATCTCCGCTCAAGATTAGATCGTAGTCAAAGCTCCGGTAAATGAGGTAGGGTATTACCACCACCGCCGAGACTGAGACTAGAAGGTAAAGCTCTCTCCAAGATATTCTGCCAAGATCGCCGAATGTCCAAAAGATAATCGTGGAGACCAGTATCTCATTTAGGTAAAGGTACTGTAGAAGGTATAATGTGGCTTGATAAGCAAATGAGATAGCTATTGATGAAAGGACTAGAGCCCCAGCGCTAAGCCCAGCCTTATAAGCCAATACCAAAACTATGAGAACCTGGATTAATGAGAAGATGAAGGCGGAGGATGATATGAGGAAGGGGTTGTAGATATATATTTGGAAGCGCTGGAGTGCTCCGCCCTGTAGAATTAAGAGGGCGAATGCTACTCCCAGCGAGGCTGCATGAGAAAGACCGAAGGTGAATGGTGAGGCCAGAGGGTTTCTCATACATGCCTGTATAGCTGCCCCAGATCCGCCCAAGACCGCCCCTATAACTAGGGCAGCCAAAATCCTTCTAAGCCTTAGATCCCAAACTATAATTGAGAGTGGACTATCATCTGGCATAAAGAGAGCGCGTAATATATCTAGTAATGAAGCCTTATACCAGCCTAAGGAAATAGATATGGGGACTAAAAAGAAGGCTAAAAAAATCAAGGAGGTTAGAATTAGCCGCTTTCTCCAAATTAGTCTCCTCATCATATTATGGCACCCTAAACATATCTGCTAAGCATATGAAACCGCCGTAAGCATCCGCGTACATCTGGTAAAGTGGCTTGCCAACAAATACAGTAAATATTTCATCCGCTTTTGTAATTGGATCAACATCACTGAATCTATCAGGATACAATACCTTGCCCATCCAATAAGCGTCGGCCAATGCAACAGCAATATTTGTGTGATAGTAATTGTATGGTAGTGTCCCGTAGACTCTCCCTTTTCTAAAGGCGCTCAGCTGCATATACTTGCCCGGATCCTTCTCAAAGTCCTGTTTGACCGTTGCTAGATTACCCTCATCTATAAAGATTATTTCAGGTTGCTCGGCTATTATTGCCTCATAGTCCCAGAAGAAGACGCCAGCTCCGCTAGAGTGTTTGTCAGCAATCGATGGGGTGTTTAGGAGAACTAGTGGTGGAAACGGTGTTTGCGTTGTCGTGAAGGGCTGGGCGCCCTTATAAGATATGGCTCCAACATAGACTTTAGGTCTCTGATCAATATCTTTCGTCCGCCTATTTAAGTCATCACTGACTTCCACGGTAAACCTGATTATCTGCTCAGCCCTCTCCTCACGGTTTAAAGCTTTCCTAAGAACCCTCATAGCATATATGAATCCATTTATGTCGAGCTGCCCGGCCGGACCATAATCTATAACTATGACCGCGGCCTTCGTCTCGCTTTGCAATCTATCTGGGTCATAGAAGTCACAGTATGTCCTCGACATTATTATCAAGTCCGGCTTCACGGTGATAATCAGCTCTGGCGCTGGAGGTTTGCCAGGCCCACCAGGGCCAATTATCGGCAGGTCCTTGAAGCGCTCGCCATATGCCATCGCATAATCCCTTCCCCTAAACCCCCATTTTATCTCGCTCTCCTCAATGCCCACAAGCATATCAACAGCATTAAGATAACATATGAGCCTAAGCATTCCAGGACCTATCGCCGCCACCCGATTAATCTTCTCTGGAAGAGTTACGTTTCGCCCAACTATATCTACCACATACCTTATACTCTCTTCCTTTTTGGAGACAGCGCTTTCCTCTTTAGAGACATATAATTCGCTCTCTCCAAATGAGGTTGTAGCGCCTCCCTCCATGGTGGATGGGGATCCTTGAAGTACATAGTTAAGCATAGCGAAGTATCCTACAAGGGAGACCGCAATTATGAGAGCCGCTATAATTGCTGCTTGAACTTTATGTAAACCATTCCTATTCATGGTTTCACCTCCTAAATGGAGTTTTAAAGTTTGGGACTATCCCCCTTCCAACGATAGCCTCGCACTCGCCGAGGCAGCTTAGGCAGATGGTTTTTCCGTTAACTGTGCGGACTCTAGTCTTCATGGCTAGTTCGCCGCATATTTCGCACCTAACGCTCTCAAATATTGGCGCCCGCTCGATCTCCGCAACATTAACTTCCTCTATCTCAAATAATTCTTCAGGAGCGTTCGCCATAAGTAAGCCTATCTCAGACCACATTTTACGCAGCTTTTCATTATCCTCCCTACTCCCCTCTCTCCTCACAACAACCTTCTCGAAGAGCTCCCTAGCCTCCCTATTGAAGTATTTCTCCCTAATTTTCTCAGAGTCAACGTAGACTCTAATGCCTCTCCACTCGTCTCTCTTAACCAGCGTGACAGCATTCTTCCCGACATCCAGATAGATTAAACTGTTGTTCCCAAGGGTGCACCCAGTTGCAACCTGGACACCATCAGCAAAACAGTTATTGCATTCAATGATCGCTAGAATCTCCTCACCAATCGTCTCCTCAGCGCTGGCCTTCTTAACACCGAGTCTCTTCATGGCAATCTCAGAAGCCCTTAAACCCAAAACCAGGAAGGGGCAAATATGACCATGAAACTCCTCAGCCTTTTTGACTAGGGTATAGTCAACCATTATTTTCCCTCCGTATTACTTTTTTATTAAAAAATAACACTAATTAATAAATCTTTCTAGAGAACACAGTTTCCTAAATGTTTAATTTAGGGTATACCTAAATTTTAAATTCGGGGCTGGCGCTTGAATAAATTATTGACTAGGAGGGAGGCTGAGTATCTTAAAGTCGCCTTTGACTTATCCTCTGAGAAGACCTCTGTAGGTAGCCTTGATATAGCGAATAGATTGGGTGTCTCATGTGCAAGTGCGAGCGAAGCTCTTAAGAGGCTCTCTGAGAAAGGCATGATTATAAGGGAGCCTTGGAGGGGAATAAGGCTCACGGATCTTGGTCTTAAAGAGGTCAGTAGGATCATTAGGAATCATAGGATATTTGAAACGTATGTTTATAGGCTCCTTTCAGTCAGCCTCGACGAGGCCTGTGAGTGTGCGCGCAGGGTTGAGCTACATCTTTCCGATAAAATAGTTGACTCAATGTGTAGGATTCTTGGGCATCCTAAGAGGTGCCCCCATAATAAAAATATCCCTGCGGGGGTTTTATGTTGCGTAGAGCTACGATAAGCACGACAATAATGATTACCATGATACTATTAATGCTTATAATTAATCCAAGATCATCTACAGCCTTTGTTGAGCAGAACAATGAGCCCGTGAAGGTAGTGGTCTCGATTGAGATGCTCAAAACTATTGTCTCTCCACTCTTACGTGGAATCGGGGAAGTCTATTCGATTCTCCCAGGAGAGGCTGAGCCGCACAGTTTCACGTTAACGCCGAGCGCCATTAATTATGCGAGTAACTCCGACCTGCTTATTGTGACTGGGCACATGGTGTGGGAAGAAAAGCTTATCGAAGAAGTTGCTAGAATTAAAGGTGCTAGCGCCGACTCGATTTCTATAAACCTGTTAAGACTGAATAACATTAAAATATTGAGCTTAAGTGGGGAAAAGAATTATCATGGCTTCTGGCTCCTACCCGAAAACGCCCTTACAATAGCTAGGGAGATAAGGGAAAAAATCTTGAGAATAAAACCCGCTCTCTCTCCAAAGATCACAGAGAACTATAAGGAATTTGAAAGGAAGGTTCATGAGCTTGAAGGTTTTCTCAGTTTTCTTTCAGGTAAGTATGGTATATGTGGTAGAAACGCTATAATAGGCTTTTACGCCGAGCAATATGTTGCCGAGGCGATTGGCCTGAAGGTTAGCTTAGCTCTTATAGGCGAAGAGGGAGTCGTGCGCCCGGAAGCGCTCAGGAAAATTCATGAGAAACCTTCGGACTGTGCATGCATCATAGTTTCTGAAGTGGCAGTATTAATGGGGGACGTTAGGAAGACTCTTGAAGAAATCTCGGAGAGGAGTGGTTGCCCAATAGCTTATATCCTTACAGTCTCGTCATATGGCTTAAATGAATATGATGCGGTAATGTATTATAATGTAGGGCAAATTTGCAGCGCCCTGCTCGCAAGGCGCCCCCAAGCTTCCGTGACGGGATTAAACATATATCTCATCGTAATCATAGCCCTTTTAATCGCCGTTGCTCTTGAAGCATTATTTTTGTTTAGGGGGAGGCTCACGTTTTGAGCGAACCAATATTATCTGTCAATGACGTCTCCGTTAAATTGAATAATCAAATCGTATTAGACGGCATAAATCTAGAGATTGAGAAGCCATCCTTTTTGCTAATTGTTGGGCCGAATGGCGCCGGGAAAACAACCTTCCTAAAAACACTATTAGGGATAATTAAGCCGTTTAAGGGTGAGATTAGAGTTTTAGGTCTTAATCCATTTAGAGATTCTATGAGTGTTAGGAAATTTGTTGGGTATGTCCCGCAGAAGGATAAAATTTCTTATGAGACGGCATTGTCTGTTGGCGAGGTTGTTTTAATGGGTATATTGCTGAGGAAACGTCCTCCAAGAGTTGTCTCTAAGGAAGATATTGAAGCCGCTAAGAAGGCGTTGTCATACTTAAATATGGAGGATAAGTGGAACTGTTTTTTCAGCGAGCTAAGCGGGGGCCAGCAGAGGAGGGTTCTAATAGCTAGAGCGCTGGCATCAGATCCTCAGCTGCTGCTTTTAGATGAAGTCTTCGCTGGCTTGGATTTAGAAGTTCAGGAGGAGCTGCTCAGTCTCCTTGAAGAGTTTAGAGAAAATGGGAAAATGATTATAGCGGTTGAGCACGAGCTAGATCCAGTAATAAGTGTGGCCGATAGGATTTTAGTCTTAAATAGAAGGGTATATGCGTACGGCAAGCCGAGCGAGGTGCTGAATGAAGAGAAGCTGAAGCAAGTTTATCCACGCTTAAGATCAATTGAGAAAGATGGCAGGCGTATAATTATTTTGGGCGATAGGCATGCTTGATCCCTTCACTTTAAGGGCTTTCATAAGCGTATTCTTCATGTCGCTCTCCGCGCCAATAATGGTTATAATGCTCTTAAGAGGGGCACTATATATAACGCCTGAGATATCGCATGCCGCACTGGGCGGAGCCGCTTTAGGCGTCCTACTACAAACACTCTTTATAACGCTAATAGATCCATTCATTATAGTCATATTATTTTGCGCGGGGGTGGCGATACTCACAGCTTATGTGGGGAGAAGTGGTCTCCAATCTCTTAGCATGATGATGAGCGCCCTGCTAGCTGTAAGCGTAACTATTTACGCTCTCATAAGAAGCTGGCTTCCAAAAGAAAAAAGGATCATTGTGGATGGATACTTGATAAGCGATATATTGCTACTTTCAGATATAGACATAATAAATCTAGCGGTAACCTCAATCATCTCATTCCTAATAACACTGGTATTTTATAAGGAATTTATTTATATATGCTTTGACGCTGATACTGCCGAGGCTCTTGGATTAAGAGTTAAATTATATGATGCACTACTTTTCGCAACAACTTCTATAGCAGCAGCCGTAATCGTTAAGGCTGTGGGGGTTCTGCTCTCGGTCGCGCTTCTCATACTTCCCGCTGCGGCATCAAGAATTTTAGCACGCAACATAAATAGGATGTTCGCAGCATCCCTTATGCTAGTGCTATTGTCAGGAGCTATTGGAATAGCCCTATCATATCAGTTTAACATTCCAACGAGTGGTGCTATAGCGTTCACGTCTACGATCATCTTTGCACTAGCCTACCTGACCAAACTCAAGAAATAAGTTGCCAGTTATAACGATATTTGCTCCTTTTGCTCGCAATCATCTGAGCATCTTGGATATCATCCCACCCACGGCTTCAGCGGCCGTGTTTAGAGTATCTTCAATCTTCATGTTCTCTGAATTCACGATTATGGAGTAGCGGCATCTGGTGAATAGGGTCTACAGGCACATCTAGGTTATCTGCTGATGATACGCAAAACTTCATTCTAACTCCTCCCCTTTACCAATCTCTTAGCGTTTTTCTTTTTGATTTAGAAAGTCCTCAATCTTTTTAAAGATCTCCATGAAGGCTTTTGATGATGGCGAATCCTTGCACTCAACGATGAACGGCTTACCTCTATCCGAGTCCTCACATACTCTTGGATCTACTGGTATTCTCCCTAAGAATGGAACGCTCATCTCCTTCGCCATCCTTTCCCCACCACCAGATTGGAATATGTCTATCCTCGCCCCGCAATTTGGACATAGGAAGCCGCTCATATTCTCGATAATGCCTACGATTGGTAGGCCAAGTGTTCTGGCAAAGTTAACTGCCTTCTTAACAACTAGCTGTGAGACTTCCGAGGGGATCGTGACTATTATGACTCCATCCATGTCGGGCAGTAGCTGGGCGATGCTGAGCGGCTCATCACCAGTTCCAGGAGGCAAATCTATCAATAGCAAATCAAGCTCGCCCCAAACGATATCCGAGAGAAACTGACGTATAGCAGCCATCTTTAACGGGCCACGCCAAATAACAGGCGACTCCTCATTTGGCAAGAGAAAATCTATTGAGACTACACGTATGCCGAATGGTCCTATCGCTGGGAAGACCCCTGGTGGGCCAACCTCAAGCCTATTTCCACTCAACCCAAGCATTTTAGGAATGCTTGGCCCGTGGATATCAGCATCCAATATGCCGACTCTGTAACCATTCATTGCGAAGGCAACTGCAAGGTTTACTGTCACGGTGCTCTTTCCAACCCCACCCTTGCCACTTATAACGGCAACCTTGTGCCTTATCTTCTCCATCCTAATCTTTAGCAGCCGCTCCTGCCCCTCAATAAATTTCCTTTCATCTTCCAGGCTCTCAGTTTCACTATTCAAATTCTTCACCAATCCGTTAGTTAGAATATGATTTATAGTAAACACTATATTAAATACTTAAAGGATTGGGATGCTCTGGAAAGCATCTCCGTCGAAAAGTGCTCTCTTAGAAGCGGAGCTGGTATAAGGAGATCGGAGTTTTATCCGGTAAGTGATATATATTTCTCACAATACCTCTTAATAAGAGAGTATCTCGCGGGTAAAAGAGGAGCAGCGCGTCCTTGGGGGGTTAACTGTAAATCATGTGCAAGATATATTGGCGAGAAATGTGTGGGGTGCCCCGCGACAACCGATTATGAAGGCTCTTTATAGGGGGCTTGTATGGATAAAAATAGTCGGGTTACGGGGCTTAGGGAGGCTGATAGGGTAGAGATAATTAACCTTATGGATAATTCCATAGACTTATTGTCAACATCCCCGAGGGAGGAGGTTAAGCGCTTTAGAGATTGGGTGAAGAAGCCCCTAGGCTACCCGATCGCCGAGCACGGCTTCTCCGCCCTCACCCGTGTCTTTAATGAAGAGGAATTGCATAGCATACTGTTTGATACCGGAATTAGCCCGCGCGGCGTCGTGATAAACGCCAAGAGAATGAGGGTGGATTTGAGTGAGGTGGAATGTATAGTTATATCCCATGGGCATTTCGATCACTCCGCCGGGCTGCCAGCTGTCGTTAAAGCCGTAAACAAAAGTGAACTGCCCATAATGGTTCATAAAGACATGTTTAGGAGGAGGGGCTCTGCGGAGCCAGATGGAACCATAAGAGAGTACCCAAGGTTCCCACGAGAGGACAGGGTGAGACCGGCAAGATATGTTGATACGGGACAACCACACCTGATAGCTAATGGGCTGATACTCATTACCGGCGAGATTCCCCGGAAAACACCGTTTGAAACTGGCTTCCCGCAGCATAGGGCGTTCATTAACGGAAGGTGGGAACCCGATCCATGGATATGGGATGAACGCGCTCTAGTAATTAATGTCAAGGGAAAGGGATTGGTGATCCTGACCGGATGCAGTCATGCAGGTATAATAAACACGGTGATCCACGCGCAGCATCTTACTGGCATCGAAAGGGTCTATGCTATCCTTGGCGGATTACACCTCTCCGGGAGGGATTTTGAGAAGCGTATAAACTGGACTGTGGAGGAGCTAAAGAAAATAAATCCGCGGATCATAGTGCCCTCGCATTGTACTGGCTGGCGCGCATGCCACGCAATACTTGAGACTATGCCAGAGGCATTCGTATGGGGTAGTGTAGGCAACCTTTACATCTTATAGGCGGGTCAATAAAATACTGGCTGGGCGCTTAATTTGGGCAGAGTTGTTAGAGTTAATTCCTGGGAAGAATTTAAACGCTTAGTTAAAAAGTATGGCGCCAAGGAGATAGCGTATCGTGTTGAGATGGGGGTTCCAGCTAAGCATTTAACGGGACTTAGGCTTATTCTTCCAACCTCGGATGCCCAGTATGTTTTTGTGGACACAGCTGCAGGTGATAGGCTGAGAAAAACCGGGATAAGGTTGAGGGTTGATGAGCTCGGAAACATGTACATCAGCGACGAGGACGTCATAAATTTCGTTAGATCCGAGCTTGGAGACAAGGAAATAAAATTATATTCCTACTTTACCATGTGAAAAATAATTTATACATTATTCTTCTGCGGCTGAAGCATATATACGTACCTCAGATCTTAACAGAATAAACAGGCGATCATTGAAATGTTAAATATAGAAAAGTGACATAGTTTTTTAAAGGAATTTGTCAAAGGTTAAGGCTCATAAATCTAAATGATAATTTTATTAGGGCGATTCCATTTAAGGATTTTAATGAGGACGGATTTCGCTGCGGCGCCATTCTTGATAAGAGCTGGTTAGGCTTCGATGTTCACATAAAATGGAAGTTATTGGTTTGCCGGGCGGAGTGGTAAAACTTGAAAGACCGATCATTCATCCATTTGGTAACGAACGCTAAAAAAGGGAAACTGGACCAATAAATGCCCTCTTGTTACACTGGGGATTGACTTCCAAGCCTCGAATGCCTAGTTGTTTCTGCGGGCAATAGCTGAGGAGTAAAGATATACTCTCTTC
>JAGTQD010000030.1 GCA_018396405.1 Candidatus Bathyarchaeota archaeon | reverse complement strand
TCGTTATGCTAATTCTTTTTAACTTTTTTACCATTTTTATTAGTGGGGATGACCTTATGAGAGCATATATTCTTGTGAATTCCGAGCCGGGTATGATATGGGAGGTGGCCGAGGCCGCCCTTGCAATTGAGGGTGTAAAGGAAGCTCATGCCGTGACTGGACAGTTTGACGACATAATCCAAGTCGAGTTTAAGAAGATGGAGGAACTGGGAAAGATCATTGAAAAAGTTCAGGGCATAAAGGGCGTTATGAGAACTCAAACATTAATAGTTATTCCGCGACCCTTAAGGGAGTGATTAGCAGCATTAAATCGAGTATCAGATAATTATTCGGTTAACCCCCTCTCCTTTCTCTCACGCAATGTTTCATTAATGGCAATCTCAACCTGCTCAACCGCCGTTCCAAGATAGTTTCTTGGGTTAAGAATCTCATCTATATCTTCAGGTCTTAGTAATTTCCTAGTAATATCATTATTTAAAAGGGCGTCTTTAAATGATATCTTTTCTCGGGCGCTTATAATCGCTAGTCTCCTCAAGAGCTCATGTGCTTCCTGTCTACTCATTCCCTTTTTTGTGAGGGCTATCATAACTGCTTCTGATAGAAATCTACCCTGCGTTAAGCTTATGTTCTCCATCATCCTCTCTTCATCGACCTCAAGATTTGATAGAACCTTTATCATTAAATGAAGCATGTAGTCGACTAGAATGCAAGCCTCTGGTATAATGAATCTCTCGGCGGACGATTGTGTTAGATCTCTCTCGTGCCATGTTGGAATATTTTCTAACGCTGGAATGACGAGCCCTCGAACAACCTTCGCTAAACCGCATACTCTTTCACAGACCTCTGGGTTACGCTTATGGGGCATTGTTGAGCTACCAACCTGCCTATCAGCCTCAAACGGTTCAAAGACCTCCGCTATCTCAGTCCTCTGAAGCTCCCTTATCTCAGTGGCAAACTTATCCAGCGTCGAAGCTATTATCGCTAACAAGCATATCAGCTCCGCATGGATATCCCGCGATATTATCTGAGTTGTGATGCCAGCTGGCTTGAGACCAAGCCTCTGCATAACAAGCTCCTGAATCTTCATAGCATTAGGACCCAAACCAGCCTGCGTGCCTACAGCGCCAGTTATCTTACCAACTAATATGCGCTCCCTACACTCTCTGAGCCTCCGAATATGCCTTGATATCTCACGCATCCAGCCAGCCATCTTGAACCCAAACGTTATCGGCAAGGCGTGCTGTCCATGGGTTCGCCCCATCATTATAGTATTTTTGTATCGGTCAGCAAGTTTGAGTAGGGCAAGCTCCAGGTCATTTAAGCGCTTCTCGATTATCTCTAGAGCCTCTTTAAGCTGTAATGCCCTAGCAGTATCAACGACATCGTAGCTTGTTACACCGAGGTGCACATATGCTCCGCTCGGTCCGCAGACCTCTGCCAGAGCCCTAACAAGAGCCATTACGTCATGCTTAATCTCTTTCTCGATCTCCTTAATGCGGCTGATCTTAACATATTTTATTGATGCCATCTCAGAGATCTTCTCCGCATCCTTTTTCGGGATATCGCCAACCTCGCCCTGAGCCCACGCCAACGCAGCCTCGACATCAAGCATCTTCTGAATGTAATTTTCCTCGTCAAAGACTTTAAGCATCTCAGGCGTCCCATAACGTCCAGAATCGATTGGAAGGATAGGCATAAGCATCCTTTCCAAATCCAATATTATATGTATCCAACGAAAATATTTATCGTTCTATAAATCTTAAATTTATTAGAGTTTCTGAACTCTTTAGAGGGAAAACTCTGATGAAAGATTTGAAGAGGATTATTGAGGATGCGATATTTGAATATAACAGGTATAGGTCCCCCGAAGCTGAAGCAAGATTGCTATCAATATCTGGAAATGAGGTTAAGATCGAGTTTAGTGGAAGTATCTGTTATACATGCGGGTTCTATGACTACTTTGAAGATTATAGAGTAATTCTAGAGGAAATGGGGCTAAAAACGGTGATCTCTGAGATAAAAGAGGTTGATGAAAAGGCAATAGTGAAATTTAGCATTATAGGTGAAAGTGACTAAATGCCTATATTAAATTCACATGGTTTACTCAAGCTTATCTAAAGTGAGAGATGAGGAAGCATGGGGGCTCTGGCAGCCATCGTTTCTAAGCGCCCTAG
Organism: Candidatus Bathyarchaeota archaeon; assembly: GCA_018396405.1. Taxonomy (GTDB): domain Archaea; phylum Thermoproteota; class Bathyarchaeia; order Bathyarchaeales; family DTEX01; genus DTEX01. The sequence goes on along the minus strand of JAGTQD010000030.1, from coordinate 12,330 downwards.
AAAAGCAAGTGTTGTATCCGAGCTCATCAAGATGCTCAGGGCGCTCAGGCATAGAGGTGATCAGATCCATAGTATAGCGACAGATAAAATGACAATTTTCGCAAAAGACTTATCTGAATTAAATAGCTTCTGTATAGATGCCAGCCCGGACATTTCGGACATAATTATAGGCTATAATTTTAGGCAAGTTCTTCGGGAAGATGAGCCTCAGCCAGTTGAGACTGGCAATCTAAAAGTGATCTTAGAGGGCAGAGTATATTCGCCGCAGTCTACAAGAAGCGAGGTTTACAGGATGATTGAGAAGTATGGAGAAGAGAGTATAAGGAGGATTATTGCCGAGACAGAGGGAAGCTTTATCCTCACAATTCTCTCTGGGAAGCGGCTGCTCGTTGGAAGAGATGCTGTCGGCGCAGTCCCACTATATTTTTCTGAAAATGAGGAGTTTCTTGCATTGGCATCTGAGCGAAAAGCCCTATGGTCCATTGGCGTGAGAGATGACAGTATAAAACCGCTCCCCCCAGGAAGCATGGCGGAGGTAACTGGCAACGGCATAATGATAAGGCAGATTAAGACTTTAGAGAAGCCGGAGAACAAGTGGTATAAGGATGAGGAAAGCATATTGGAGGAGCTGCACACATTATTGTCGGAGTCTATCAGGGAGAGAATTCATAATTTAGAGGGAAAGATTTCCGTGGCGTTCTCAGGCGGCTTAGACAGCAGCATTATCGCAACCTTACTAAAAGAGGCTAAGGCCAGCACGGTCTTAGTAACGGTGGGATTGGAGGGCTCAAAAGAGATAGAGCATGCTGAAAAAGTCGCCAGTGGGATTGGCCTAAGAATCAAGGTCGGGATATATACTGTTAAAGATATTGAGGAAATCTTGCCTAGGGTTTTGTGGTTGATTGAGAGGGCGAATGGTCTAAAAGTCTCAATTAAGATCCCAGAATATTGGGCTGCTGAGAACTCTTCTAAAGAGGGCTGTAAAGCAATATTTTTTGGTGAGGGGGGAGATGAATTATTTGGGGGCTACTATAGATACTTGGAAGAGTATGAGAGGGCATTGGGGGACATTGGAAACAAGTTATTTCTGGATACAGTCAACCTTTATCACTCTTTAGAAATGAGTGAAAAAATATGCGCCTTCCACAGCCTAGAAGCAAGGTTCCCATACGCAGACTATAGACTGGCCACATTCGCCCTTAAAATTCCCATTTCAAAAAAGATACTGTCCGCAAATGACCCGCTTAGAAAAAGAATTTTGAGAAGGTATGCTGAAAAGATTGGCCTTCCGGCCGAAGTTTATCTTAGGCCTAAAAAGGCTATTCAGTATGGGACAGGTGTGAGTAAGGCGCTTAAGAAGATCGCCAAGAAGAATGGATTAAGCCTACAAGCCCTTATTGACAATATTTTTAGGAGGATTGTAGGTTCTGTTGAAAACAGCACTATTTTATTCTCCTAAATATCTGGAGCATGAAACTGGGAAACATCCGGAGAAACCTCAGCGCCTAGCCGCCGCAATGAGTGGCATTAAAGAAAGTGGGGTTCTCAGCTGGGGTAAAGTGGTTTTAGCGGAGCCTAGATATGCAAGTATAGAGGAGCTAGAGTTGATACATAAGCGGATTTACATAGAGTTTGTTAAGCGGGTCTGCGAGGCTGGGGGAGGCCTAATCCATAATGAAACACCTGTATCAAAAGAGAGCTTTAATGTTGCATCGCTTGCCGCTGGCGGAACTATAGAGGCTGTAAACAAGGTTTTTCTAGGGATTTTTAGGAACGCATTTGTGCTGGCTAGACCTCCAGGGCACCATGCTGAGCCAGACCGCTCCATGGGCTTCTGTATATTTAATAATGCTGCCCTAGCGGCGAAACATCTCATTGATAGAAGAGGGGTGAAGAGGGTGTTAATATTAGATATAGATGCGCATCATGGTAATGGCACACAAAAGGTCTTCTACGATACGGATAGGGTCCTCTACATAAGTATCCATGAAGATCCAACGGAATTCCCTAAAACTGGCTTCATCTGGGAAGTTGGCTTAGAAGAGGGGAAAGGATATACAGTTAACATACCTCTGCCTTACGGAGCTGGCGACCCATTATATTGGAAAGCGTTTAAAAGAATAGTTTTACCAATAATTGGGCAGTATAAACCTGAGTTCATATTGGTTTCAGCTGGCTTTGATGGCTACTACATGGATGCTGTCTCAGAACTATCTCTTTCAGCTTATATATACCCGAGAATATTCCAAAGTATAATTAATATTGCAGAGAAGATTTCTAGTGGTAGAATAGTTGTTGTCCTTGAGGGGGGCTACAATCTTAGGTTTATGAGAAAAATTGTAGCAACCACCTTATCTATAATGGCTGGTGTGAACGTTAGTGTGAGGGACAAACGTCCACCAATAAACCCATGGGTTGAGGGGATGGCGGAAAAAATAATTGAGGAGGTTCGGAGGATTCAATCAAGATTCTGGTCTCTATGAACAGCTATAAACCCTCAGTTCACTCGGTAATAGTTATGGCTCCACTAGGGCACTGTGTTTCACATGCCCTGCAAACGAGACAAGCATCAACATTAATAGGCACTGATTTTCCATCCTTAATCTCATATGTTCCTACAGGACAGACATCGACGCATGTTCCACAGCCAGTGCATTTCTCTTGGTTAACTTCTATCTTCACCATTTATAAGCACCTCAACCTAAATTTCAGAAAGAATTATATAACTAAAATAAAAACTTTTGGCTTTTCAGGATTTTTTATACTCATCCCTCCTTGAAATAGAGGAGGATTTTATTGAAAATGTTAAGGAGGCTTTTGCCATAAATTATAATCCATTCATTCTCTGGGGAGAATTCGTTTCTATCTCCAAGAGGGTAAATCATGATATACCTATTGTCAACTAGAATTATTTGGATTTGGGGGAGACCGTGTATAACCTTACAATATAAGCCAAGTAAGCTAATGTTGTAGCATAATCTTTTGTTAATGCTTGGGCTGGAAGGAACATATAAATAGATGTTCACACCCCTCTTGAGTAAATCATTCAGAACCTTATTTAAAAAATAGTTATAGAGCTGGAGTAAAACCTCCCAGTAAAAGTAAAACTCAACGTGTTTTTCAGCGCTTAAGAGAAGATCTAATATCCTTCTCAAAGATCCGCTGCCAGTTAGTATCCAGGCTTCCTCGCGGATTACTTCAGATCTCGTGCTTTCCTCATATCTTTTCTGGAGGCTCGAAAAGATCTCATAAAGACCTTTTACGATTTTATCATGCGCGTCTATAAGGGGTTTTAGCGTCTCCTTTGGTGGGAGGGCAACAAAAAGTTTTGGATTCAGGGGTATCTCGGCAATCATGTTCTGCTCTAAAAGTCTTCTAAGGGCGCAATATACCTTTGTTCTAGGGATCCCGCACCCGACACTTATCTTTCTAGCTGTTGATGGTCCCTCGCTAACTAGAAACTCATAGATTCTTGCCTCATAACTAGAGAGACCTAAAAACTCTCGGAGGCTCCTCCAGAACATCTGAGAGGGGCTCGAAATGTCCTCGCGGGAAAACGTCCTCATGATTTGAAGATAAAATCTTGAATAATAAATGGATAATTGATGGTTCGGATTCAGAATCAGAATATGAATAACGCAAGATTATGTTTTGGGATGTTATGAGATCTCTTCCTTAAGCTTTAAGATTATTTCCTCGGCGACAGCCTTTGCTCTCTCTATCCTCTGGGTATACTCCCTAACAATCCTATTGTGTTCTTCCGCCGATATCTCCCCCCGGCGGAGCCTAAAATCAGCCTCTTCAATATTCCTCCTTGAGACATCAATAATGGCGTTTGCCCTCTCAAGTTGTCTCATCATCTCGGCGTAATGCCCACCACCAGCCTCTATTTTGGCTTTAGATTCCATGAGCTTCTTTTTAGCTTGGTGGAGCTGATCCTCAAGCATCTTTTTTGTCAGCTGGTATCGGCGCTTAGGAATTTTCCCCTCAATATACCGCTGCCTTAGAGATTCCAATTCAGAGGAGACGCGTTCCGCCTCTCCATATGTCTCAACAAGAGTCTTAAGGGTTTCTATAGAGAACACTTGGGCCCTAATTTCAGTGGGTGGTTTAATAAATATTACTGCTATAGTAGCCAAACCGATTAAAGCCATAGCCAATATTGTTGGTCTGAAGGCAGCCCAGAGAACAGTATATTTATACTTGATACTTAATGATCCTAAATCTCTATACCTTGTTACATTATAGTATGTGAGAGTTGCCTTTTCTTGGAAAAAGCCTATCTTCTCATAATTGATCGGGAGGAATTGGCTCTCATTTATGATACTCGCACCCTCAGGCAATAAAACTGATACGATTATTTTAGGAATAAACCACTCATCTGGCCTTGCAAGATTAACATTTAGATTATACGTCTGCCAATCGCTCTTAACATATTTCCAGTAGGGTAACAAATATGTTACGGATATCTTTGCTCTTTCATCTCTCTTTAACTTATCGGAAACAAAAACTCTTACAACAACACCATGTCCTAAACTCTCTTCAACTAACACATTGTTACTCGGATATTTTTCGTAGATGTCATATACGGATATATCCGTTGAGCCTGGTGGAAGAATTATATTAAGGATGCTAACGTTAACCATCTCTATATCATAGAAGTCCCTTCCATATATTCTCCCCCAGCCATCAATAGAAATTTCCCTCTTCATCTCCAAAATCTTGAGAATGCTGAAGGTTTCATCTGAAAACTTCACCCATGATGAAATATTCATGTAGGCTGGAAGCGGGCTCGTAAAATTGTTGAGCAATCTAAAGTCACTCGTCATGTTTAAAAATATCTCTTGCGGAAAACCTTCCGGCGAGACTTCAGCATTCGGTGGAAGTATCAATGTTACATTGCAGAGGTCGATGTCATCTTTTAACGCTGGATACAAGGGGAAGACCGCATGAAATTCACCCTTAACCCCTCTCCTAATTAGGTCAGAGAAGACAGATGTTAGATTAAAACTATATAATTGTCCTCTACCCACTCCATCCGTTCTAAGGACAACTTTAAACCATTTAAAAATCTCATCCTCCTCAAAACTCTCAATTTGAAGAGATCCATAAAGATCATGTGCAAATAAGCAGACTAAGTTTCTATAATAGGTTCTTGGTATTCCAATTAAATAGGACTGCGGTAACTGGGCGCTTTTATCCTTCGGCGTAAATATAAAAGTTTCATTAATTACAATATATCCACCATTTTGGATTATAATTTCTCTATTGACATTTATGGAGAAACTAGGGGTGCTATTCTCCCCGCCAAGGGCTTTCTGTATAGGAAGGCTGGCGGCAAGAGTTGCTAGGAATAGAAAACCCGCCAATAATAGACTTATTCGCCTCATATTGATCCCTAAAGCATTAAATTGATGGGCAATTAAGAAAGATATTTGCCATTTAGCGGTATCCTGCCTGTCTGAGGTAATATGCCTCTTCCTTCTTCGGGCCGAAGCTCCTAACTCCCTTATCCTTGAGTTGCTTTCGGAGACTTGAAGCGTAGCTCTGGCTTATTTCACCCCTCTTCTCCAAATATGCTATTATCTCCTCAGCCTGCTCCTCGGTGTCACATCTCCTTATAAAGTCGATCACATCTGGATTATATCCATCAAACTTTTTTGATGCGACTTTTTCGCCTTCTTCTGGATCCAGCCTAACCGAAGATATTGTTATTTTGCATACGCCCGTCTCCATCTCTTTGGCGAGGTTGGGGAACATCCTCTTAAATACTTCTTTATCGATCTCCATTAGGTCTGCCTCAATAATATTATTTGTTTGGGGAGGATTTAAAAGATACTCACTTTCCATATTTATGCTTTCTTCGTTTTGGAATAAACCTTCTTAAAGGATCTTTTTCGAGAACATCTCTCAGTTCTTTGATAGTCAATCCCCTCTTAACGTCGCCATATATATCGCATATTTCATCTTTATTCATATCCTCCAATCCTCTAACTATCACTTCAACCCTATCTTTAGAGGGGAGATCAATAAAGATATGAATAGTTTCGCCTCTTCCCTCCTTTTCTGAAGGCGCTGTCTTAACATCCAGTATTTTTAAGCCGTTTTTCCTAAGAGTCTCGATGACGGCTTCCTTCTCTTGCGAGAAAACAACGATATCTATGTCACTATGCTTATTTGCTGTTCCTCTCCAGACACTACCTATAAGTCTCGGATGGAAAGCAGATAGTGTCTCCATTATTTCAAGAGCTTCCTTTCGCATACGTATAAGGCGAATCCATCTTTCCTCACCCTCATACTCATCCGCAATCCGATCTAGCTCCTCAGCGACCTCAAAATTTGATGGTAAAACCCTTAAGCCAAACGTCTTTGCAGCTTTCTCCTTTGCCTGCTTAAACTCTTTTTCCTGTAACGTGTAAAGTAGGAGAGCAGCCTCACGTGCCACTTTCCTCCTAAGATAGGCAGTATTCCCACTTTTAGTCATATGCTAAATCAGAACACTATTTTACGCTGTCTGACTCTCTTTATCTTCCTTTGAGACACCAGACCCCCCTGAAAGATCTTCTGAAGAACTCTTCTTTGCGGAGGCCTCAACTTCAGGAGCTCTTGTTATTGCTGCCTGGATCTCCGGACTGGAGAGTAGCTTTGATTTTCTTATGCCAACGTGGCGTAATGGTGCTATCTTCTTAGCCTCATTATATATATCTGAGGCAATTTTCCCAAGAACCGCTTCCTGAACGAACTGCTCAAACGTTAGTGTTTTTGCCTTCTCCTCGATTATTTTTCTCATTATTGCGCGGATCGCTCTCTCCTGGGACGTTTTTATCCTAGTTAATGTGAAGGCGGCTGCCGCTAATCTTAACTTATAGCCATCTTTTGTTATAACATTAAATATTCCATCAACCTTAGTTGTCTTTCTCCTAATAAGACTCCTAAGGTAATCTCTTGAGTATTCATGCCCCTTGAATATTGTCAGAGCTCTTTTGCCGTCTAGACCGACTATTTGAAAATATGTTTTCAGGTATTGGTGAGAAAAGTCCTGAGTTATATCATAGAGCGTTGTTTCAACAACTCTCCCCAAAAGTTTTTCTGGTTCATCAGCTGGTATAGCGCCTATTTCAATGCCACCAAAGTAGTGCGGAGCAACTACACTATACCACTTTTTACTACGCCATTTATCCTTAACACGCGTGCTCTTCGACAAATATGCACCACCGCATCCAAAATAATGGAAGCAGAGTTATATTAAAGGTTTACTTGGCCTGACGAAAAAAATATTTTATACTCCTCCTAAGTCTCTTTAATATTCTGGAGATGGTTTAGGAAGAATGATCGATGTTAAGCTAATAAGGGAGAACCCGGACTTTGTTCGGGAGAACATTAAGCGTAGAAATGATCCAGAGAAACTGGAGCTACTTGAGGAGTTTATTAAGACTGATAAGAAGTGGCGGGAGCTACAAACAAAAATAAATGATCTTAGAAGGGTTAGAAATGAACTTAGCGTTAAGATAGCGCAGATGAAGAAGGATGGAAAAGATCCTGGAGAACTACTTCTTGAGGCTGAGAGAATACAGAATGAGATTAAGCATCTTGAGGGCTTGGTAAATGAGACCCATCAGAGAGCGAAATATCTGCTTATGCGGATACCCAACCTGCTTCACGAAAGTGTTCCCTATGGAAGAGATGAAAATGATAATGTAGAGATAAGGCGGTGGGGCTCTCCACCAAAATTCGATTTTCCGCCAAAAAGCCACATAGAGATAGCAAGTAATCTGGGTTTAGTGGATGAGGAAAGGGCTAATAAAGTCTCCGGAGCTGGCTTCTTCTATTTCAAAGAGGAGCTTGTTCTTTTGGATCTCGCAATACAGAGGTTTGCGATAGATTTCCTTAGAAAGAGGGGTTATATCCTCATTATGCCTCCATATATGATGCGCAGGAAACCATATGAGGGATGCGTTGACCTTGAAGACTTCGAGAAGGTCATGTATAAGATTGAGAATGAAGACCTCTATTTAATTGCCACGAGCGAGCATCCGATAGCGGCAATGTTTATGGATGAGGTCTTAGATAAAGATCAGCTCCCGCTAAAGTTTGTCGGAATAAGCACTAACTTTAGGAAGGAGGTTGGTGCGCATGGGAAGTATACAAAGGGCTTCTTTAGGATGCACCAATTCAACAAAGTTGAGCAGTTTGTCTTCTGCCTTCCAGAACAGTCCTGGGAAATCCATGAAGAACTCCAGCGGAACTGCGAAGAAATGTACCAAATGCTTGGGCTACATTATCGTGTGGTCAACGTTTGCACAGGGGACATTGGAACAGTTGCCGCCAAAAAATATGATACCGAGGTTTGGATGGTTGACGGAAAGTTTAGGGAAATAGGCTCAAACTCGAACTGTACTGATTATCAGGCCAGAAGATTAAACATAAGATATCGAGAGGGTCCGGGGAGACCGCCGAAAGGATATGTGCATACGCTTAATAGCACTGCTTTGGCAACGAGTAGAACGATGATGGCTATCCTTGAGCATTATCAGCAGAAGGATGGCTCCGTGATAATACCGCCAGTTCTGAGACCATATATGGATGGAATAGAGAGATTAGAGCCTAAAAAGTAGCTTAGAAAGAATTTTTAGCATCGACTTATACGGCAATGCTTAATTATCAGAAACCTGATAGCCTTTTATGTTTTAGTTACAGGGCTGGTTAATGTATGGTTAAGTATATCTTTATTACTGGTGGAGTGTTAAGCTCGGTTGGTAAGGGAGTTGTCACATCTTCTGTGGGGAAAATGCTCCAATTTAGAGGGTTCACGGTCACAGCAATAAAGATAGACCCGTATGTAAATGTTGATGCTGGGACAATGAACCCGTATGTTCATGGCGAGATATTTGTTACTGATGATGGTGGGGAAACAGACCTTGATCTAGGATGGTATGAAAGATTTCTGGATATTAACCTTTCTAAGGAGAATAATATTACAACTGGCCAAATATATCAGACGGTGATCGAGAGGGAAAGAAGAGGGGATTATCTTGGGAAATGTGTCCAAATAATTCCCCATATTACTGATGAAATTAAGCGCAGGATACGTATGGTTGCCGAGAGATCTGGGGCGGATGTTGTCCTCACAGAGTGCGGTGGAACAGTTGGCGATATAGAGGGGTTGCCATTTTTAGAGGCGATAAGACAGATGCGCCTAGAAGAAGGTTATGAAAACACACTTTATATTCACGTAGCCCTAGTGCCCATACTGGATGTAACATCGGAGATGAAGACCAAGCCGCTCCAGCATAGCGTGAATGAGCTCCGTAGAATAGGTATACAGCCAGATATAATAGTGGCTAGATGCACAAAAATGATCACAAAGGAAGCCCTTGAGAAAATTGCTTTATTTGGGACAATACCAAAAGAGGCTGTCTTCTGCTCATATAATGTCCCAACAGTCTATGAAGTCCCCCTAATCCTCGATGAACAGGGAATGGGAGACTATATATGCAGGCGCCTAAATCTCATGCCGAAGCAAATTAATAAACATGAAATTGAGAGGTGGAAGAGCTACGTTAACGCATTAAAAAATTACAAATATACTATTAGAGTTGCTTTAGTCGGCAAGTATACTGGGCTAGCAGATAGCTATGTTAGCATGAATGAGGCGTTTAAGCATGCAGGCGCGGCCTGCAATACAAGAGTTATAATAGATTATATTGAGGCGGAGACATTTGAGGAGAATCCAGAAAAAATTGATATGCTTAAGGATTATGATGGAATATTCGTCCCTTACGGCTTTGGTCCGCGTGGCGCCCTTGGTAAAATGATGGCTATTCAATTTGCAAGAGAGAATGATATTCCTTATTTAGGGATCTGCTTTGGGTTCCAGCTGGCCGTCATAGAATTTGCGAGAAACATATGTGGTCTGAAGGATGCGAATAGCACGGAGATCGATGAGAGAACCCCACACCCGGTGGTCGACTTAATGCCAGAGCAGCAGCAGATAATGTATAAAGGAGCTACTATGCGTTTAGGGTCACAAAAGATCATTATTAAGCAGGGAACATTAGCCCATAAATTATACGGCACAACAGAGATATATGAGAGACACAGACATAGATATGAAGTGAGTCCAAAATACGTGGAAATACTTAGGAAGCACGGTCTCGTCTTCTCCGGAGTAAGCCCTGATGGAAGAATGGAAATCCTAGAGCTACCAGATAAATTCTTCTTTTTTGCATCACAATTCCATGGAGAATTTAAGAGTAGACTTGGAAGACCGAGCCCTGAATACTATGGTTTTGTTAAGGCTTGTCTCGACAGGAAAATCGGCAAAGAGAAATTGGAGATTTAAGCAAAAACTTAATTTAAGCCTTTATACCTCTTAACTTTGGTTTAACGGGTGGTTGGATCTTGAGTAAGAGGAGGGAGAGGCGCAGGCGGGGATCAGCACCTCCGCCGGCTACAGGCGCTGGGCTACTAAGGTTCTTTGAGGAGGAAAGCCTAGGGATAAAAATAAAACCGAAAATACTAATAATCTTAACTATTGCGTTCATTATACTATGTATAATAATCCAGTTTTATGCATAATCTTTTTTATAAAGCGTTAGATTACTTGGCTACTTAATCTTCCTTAGGAGAGAGATGAAGGGGATGTCTCATAGAGAGGCTATTAATCTCGCTGTTAAGCATTATTCCTCTTTATTTAATCTTCCATCCCTCAAAACGCTCCTCATAATGTTATGTTTGGAGAGCTTGCTCCTCGGCGCCCTAATAAGCTTATTATGCAGCCCCTCAACATCATTTTTCAAGAACATTTTTCTGGAAAGCATATTTTTTGGATCTACCCTTTTTATTTTGACTATATCCTGCGATTATTTAGTCAATAAGACATTGCTTAGACAGGATATAGTCTTAGGGAACTTTAGGAGGATGATTTTTCTCTCTTTTCTCTCTAACATTTTCTTTATAATCTCTATTACGGTCAACTTAATGTTTAAGAACTGGCATATAAACGCTTATGTAAAAGCTCTTTCCTTAGGACTTTTTGCAGCCTCTGCCCTCCGCCTCCTAGTCATCGATGCGACCTCTTTTTCCAGCAGATACTCCAGAATTTTCTCAAGCATGCTTCAGCCCGCACTTCTTCTGCTACTTTCAAAAATATTAGTGGCTTTTTCTAGTCGGGAAGATCTTCATTTATCTAGTCTTCTCATCCCACTTCTTCTGGCATTAGCGTTTTCCATCCTAAGCGTGTGGCTTTTTTCGAAGTCTTTAGATAGGGAAGGAAGAAAGGTTCTTGGCATACCCTCGATCGAAATAGCTAAGGCTTTCATAACCAATTGGACTGAGGGCGTTAAGGAGCCCTTCGAAAGAATATTGAGTCAATTAAGTGAAGAGAGAGATGTCTTCATATCAGCATTAATATTTAGAGCAAAAAGCACTGGTAAGTTAAAGGCAATAATAGTTGTTCCAAATATACATCCAGGGCCATTCAAAAACGTTGGAAGCAGTCTACTTCCAAGCATGATAAAAGAGCATCTAAAGAAAGAGTTTCAATGCATCGTCTCTGTCCCCCATGGAATTTCTGGGCATGAGCTCGATCTCCCCTCCCATATAGAGAATGAAAAAGTTATTAGAGGTATAGTTGAATCTTTGAAGAAGTGCTGTAATTTCTCCGATAGGGCAACTAATTTCCTTATGATAGAGAGGGGTGGAGCGAAGGTTGGCTGCCAAGTCTTTAATGACTGCATATTTATGACTTTAACGATCTCCCCTGAATCTATGGAAGATTTGCCGCTTGAAATCAACGATGCCATTACTAAAAAGGCTATAGACCACGGTTTTTCTTGTTCTATTATAGTCGATGCCCACAATAGCACCAATGGACCCTTCAACATGGAGAAATCCATGAAAGCCCTTGAAGAAGCCGCTTACTTAGCCCTAGAGAAGGCGTCTCTCCTCAGACATGGGATGTTTAGTGATATAAAGGTTGGTGCTGGAGAAGCTATTCCGAAAGATTTGGGGCTAAAGGAAGGCATGGGCCCAGGAGGAATAACGGCTGTTGTCGTAGAGGTTAATGGACAGAAGACGGCTTATGTAACCATAGATGGAAACAACATGGTGTCAGGTCTACGAGAAAAGATTCTATCAAGCCTTAGAGAGATTGGCATAGAGGGCGGTGAGGTCTTTACAACCGACACGCATGCCGTTAGCGCCATTGTATCAAATAAAAGAGGATACTATCCGATAGGCGAGGCTATAGACCATGAGAGAATTATCAATGAGGTTAAGAAGGCTGCTCAGGAAGCCTTAAAAGATAAGGAGCCATCTGAAGCCGCCTGG
>JAGTQD010000003.1 GCA_018396405.1 Candidatus Bathyarchaeota archaeon | reverse complement strand
ATCCAGACCAAAGCTTGGCGGATGTTTTGGGGGTCGATTTTGAGGGCGAGGGTAAAAAGACTATCTCTGAGCTTCTTGTTGAAACCTTTATTGAGGGCGGAGGCACACTTGTAGGCGTCCCCCCATCGGAGAGGATGGAGAGCAAGATCTGGGAGGAGGGCCTCTATGAGGGAGAACATTTTGACCTGATTGCTATAGGACCGAAGTGGGTTGAGGGCTGCTACTGCCTCCCAAATGAGGCTCTGAGGGCGGCTTTAGGAAGCCTCATAAAAAATTATAAGTATATTATTATTGATACTCCAGCTGGTCTGGAACATCTTAATAGGCGGATAACCACTAGGGTTAACGATATCTTCGATTTAATAGATCCTTCATTAAAATCCTTTGATCATGTAGCCAGGGCCCATAGGATAGCAAAGGAGGTTAATATAAAGTTCGATAACTTTTATGTTGTTGGGGGCTTTAGGTTTCCGGAGAATCTTGGAAGTAAAGTTGAGAGCATGCTGGGATTAAAGTTTCTTGGAAAGATAGCCTTTGACGAAAATGTTGAGAACTCTATTCTCTCTGGAAGATCTCTCCTCGAAATCCCAGCGGATTCGCCAGCATATCGTTCAGTTAAAGAGATATTGGCTAAAGCTGGATATTAGGCAGAGGATAAGCTAAGGATTGAGAATGTTATATGGGTGAAACTAGAAGCATAGATATTTTCCAGTTGCTCCTGGAAAGCTCGGGTAGGAAAAGGCGTAGATCAGAAGTTTTATCTTCCCTTGGAATAAAGGAGCATTTTATTGATGGGGACATAGAGATAGATAAGAGAACCTGCAGAGGAGTAGACTGCCAGCTCTGCATTAAGGTCTGTCCAACAAACGCTCTCTATTGGGGTTACGGCCAAATAAACATAATAAAGGATTTATGCATACACTGTACAGCTTGCGTCCTCATCTGCATGGTTGATGACTGTATTAAAGTTACTAGGAAGAGAGCAAATAATAAAGTTGAGTCTTTCAGCAACCCTCGACAGGTATTTAGGCTTCTTCAATCAATTGGCTCTGAGAAGCGCCTCGGTATTGTAAACAGGATCTTTCAGTCCAGAAGGTTCTCATGAGGTGATTTTATTGAAGATCGTAGTCGCTGGTAAGGGTGGTGTTGGGAAAACTCTTATAGCTGGAACCTTAGCCCGAATCTATGCCCGCATGGGCTTTAATGTTCTGGCGGTAGATGCTGACCCAGCCATGAACCTCACCTACACCCTAGGAATACCCGCTGAAACATCATCGAAGATAATTCCAATAGCCGAGAACGTCCAATTAATAGAAGAGCGGACAGGGGCTAAGCCTGGATCGGCATTTGGAGCTCTATTTAGCCTGACGCCGAAGGTTGATGATATAGTCGAGAGGTATGGCGTAATTGGGCCAGATGGTGTTAAACTTCTTGTTATGGGGACTATAAAGTCCGGTGGGTCTGGATGCGCCTGCCCAGCTAACGCGCTTCTAAGCGCATTGTTTAGACACATAACCTTGAGGAGAGATGATATAGTAATCATGGATTCTGAAGCTGGTCTAGAGCATCTTGGTAGAGCTACGGCTAAGGGCTTCGACCTATTAATATGCGTTGTGGAGCCAAGCGCCCCATCGATAGAAACCGCCATAAAGATTTGGAGATTAGCCAGCGAAATAAATATTAAAAAGGTTATATTTGTTGGAAACAAGGTGTCTGATGCTGAAGAGGAAAAATATATTAGGAGCGAATTGGGCAAGGCCTCCCTAGACTTATTTCACATAATCCCCTTCGACACGAGCATTACTAAGGCTGGGAGAGCCCGCGTCGCACCGATTGATTATTCACCGTCGTCGCCAGCAATATTAGCCATACATAGCTTGGCTGATAATATAAGGAAATTTTACCAAACAAAATAGGTTTTATCATAAAAGATATCAGGGTTACCGCTAATTTCATTAAGAAACCCGGTTCAATAAGTATATACTTTGGATACGCGCTTATATTTTATTAGGTGAAACTACTTTTTGGGCATAGAAGGTTTAGATAAAATATTTAACCCTAGGAGAATCGCGGTTATAGGTGCGAGTAACAGGGAGAACTCTGTCGGATATAAGATATTCAATAATATTATTGGTTTTAGAGGGTTTGTTTACCCAGTTAATCCCTTCAGTCAGAGCGTACAGGGAATTACTGCTTACCCAAGTATAAGGAAGATTCCATGGCATGTAGATTTAGCTGTGATCGCTACACCAGCCCATATAGTCCCTGAAGCCGTGGAGGAGTGCGGTGAAGCCGGGGTAACAGGGGTTATAATAGTCTCATCCGGCTTTAGGGAGATCGGCCAAAGGGGAAGGGCTCTTGAGGAGGATCTCTTAAAGATAAAGTCTAGATTCGGCTTAAGGATAATAGGGCCAAATTCTCTAGGGGTTATACGTCCAGGAATAAGGCTGAACACAACCTTCGCTAAGAGGATGGTTAAGCCGGGGAACATAGCCTTTATATCTCAAAGCGGCGCCATCTGCGCATCAGTGCTAGATTGGGCTGAAGCGGCCAACATCGGGTTTAGCGCGGTTGTATCGCTCGGTAATATGATAGATGTGGACTTCGCGGACCTCATAGACTACTTTGGTATGGATCCAGAAACCAGAAGCATAATGCTCTTCATAGAATTCATAAATGATCCTGGAAAGTTTATGAGTGCCGCAAGAAGATTTGCTGCGATAAAACCAATAATAGCCATTAAGGCTGGAAGGACAAGCGAGGGTATGAGGGCAGCGTTCTCACATATTGGCGCGATTGCGAGCGATGATGCGCTTTATGATGCTCTCTTCTCAAGGGCGGGCGTAGTTCGCGTTGAAACAATTTCAGATCTATTCTCATGCTCAGAGATCTTAGCGATGCAGCCGTTGCCAAAGAGCCCAGACTTAGTAATAATAACTAATGCTGGGGGTGCTGGGATTATGGCTGCTGATGCCCTAACCCTGAGAGGCGGGAGAGTAGCAAGGCTGAGCGAAAAAACTATTGAGGAGCTAAATAAGGTTCTACCATACTATTGGAGTGGATCTAACCCAGTAGATATATGTGAAGATGCAACGGTTGAGAGGTTTAGGAAGACCGCCGAGATATGTATGAAAGACCCGAATGCAGGGGGCTTCCTAATACTCTACACTCCTATTGGGGAGGCGGATCCTATAGAGACTGCTAAGGCTGTAGTCGAAGTCTTTAAGGGCTCTAGGAAGCCAGTCCTCACATGCTGGCTTGGTGAAAAGGAAGTCCATGAGGCTAGGGAAATATTTAGAAGAAATAAGATTCCAACGTATCCAACCCCGGAGGAAGCCATCGCAGCCTTCATGTATATGTATCAGTACGCCAAAAACATCGAGCTACTCTACGAGGTTCCTGAAGAGATAAAATTATGCCCACCGAGCGATAGGGCTCACTTAAAGAACATAATTGAGCGTGCTGTGGATGAGGGAAGGCTCATTCTCACAGAATTCGAGTCAAAGGAGTTCCTTAAAGAGTATGGTATACCGGTTTCTGAGACATATGTTGCGAGGAGCGTAGATGAGGCCGCGGAGATAGCATCTAGGATAGGTTTCCCCGTTGTTATGAAGGTTCTCTCACCAGACATTACGCATAAGATGGATGCTGGCGGCGTCATTCTAAACATTTACGATGAAGCGCAAGTAAAGAATTGTTTCCTGCAGATAATTGAGAATGTTAAATCTCGATATCCAAACGCTAAAATTTGTGGCGTCACTGTGCAGCCTATGTATCATAGTGAGTATGAAGTTATTATTGGATCGAGAAGGGATCTTGTTTTCGGCTCATTTATAGTTTTTGGGAGTGGTGGAGCTAATGCTGAAGTCTTCAGGGATATTGCCATAGGCTTCCCGCCACTGAACCAAATATTGGCGAGAAGAATGATTGAGCGGACAAAAGTCCATGATATCTTTTCCATGGGATTTAAAGGTTTATCTCCATCTCATCTCAGACCGATCGAGGAGGTTCTAGTAAGGTTCTCGCAGCTAGTAATAGATTTCCCAGAAATAGATGAGATGGAGATTAATCCGTTAGCAGTTTCGTGTGGTGGCGTTGTGGCTTTGGATGCCAGAATAATAGTTAATATGGAGAAGGTGAAGGGTGCGCCTAAGCCATATGAGCACCTTATCATAAGACCTTATCCAGCTAAATATATATGTGAGCGCGCACTCCGGGATGGAAGCAAAGTTATACTTAGACCAGCTAGGCCGGAGGACGAACCATTAATTATAGAACTATTTAAAACATTTTCGACAGAAACATTAAGGTCGAGATTTTTCCGGACGGTGAAAGAGATAGATCACTATTTAGCCGCTAAATATTGTAATATTGATTATAGCCGTGAGGTGACGATTGTTGCGGAAACGGAAACAGATGGAAAAAAGCGGCTGATAGGCATGGCGGAGCTCATTGTTCAGCCAGATGGATGTAGCAGCGAGATATCAGTTGTGGTGGGAGATCCGTGGCAGAATAAGGGCTTGGGATCAATAATGATTGATCACTTAATAGAAATTGGGAAAGATATGGGACAAAAGAGACTTTTCGGAGAGTTTCTTGCGGAGAACAAGAAGATTTTTTATATTTTACAGAAGAGAGGCTTCGAGATAAAGAAGATTAATGAAGAGACATGTATCGCGGTTCTTAACCTCTAACTATTGCTGGAAGAATTTTCTCCTTAACTATCTTTTCGACATCTAGTAGAGCATTACCAGCCTTTAAGGGCTCCCTTCTAAGACATGAAATATAAAGTTCCCTGTCAAATCTGACCAGCCCATCTATGTTTAAGCCCATACTAGCAGCTGCCTCAATGAGGAGATCTCTTATGTTATCGGTGACTTTATTGGCTATAGCCCAAAACCTTTTCCCCAATTTCTCAGCAACTTCTCTCAGCGTCAACGCAATCTCTATGGATTCAGCTGTAGGGTCAATAACTGTGAGGATTCCATCAGAGACCTCCTCAATCTTCCTTCCAATGTGCTCTACACCGGCATCAGTATCAATTAATACAACCTCATCTCTTTCTAAACTCAAATTTCCAAGCAATATTCTTGTCAATACATTGAATGGGCATGCGCATCCCTCGCCATACTCCTTAACCTTGCCTATCGTTATCAGTCCTATACCATCCTTTGAGGTCGCCATGTATTCGCTGGGGAGTAGACCAAGTTTTATACCTTTACGAGCCGTGGACAGAGCCTTAACGATATCCGGCTCCATCCTCTCGAAATCCTCCTCTTCCCTCTTCCCGCCAACATATTCGATTAGAGGCTTTGGTGGGTTAACTCCTAAGAAGATTGGTAGGAGGGTATTCGACTCATCCGAATCGATTATATATACTTTAAATTTCTCTAAGAGGGCTTTAGCCATCAGAATCGATAATACAGTTTTTCCAGATCCGCCTTTGCCGCAAACCATAATCTTCATGTGCCCCAGCCACCCCTCAACTCTCAGTCTTAGACAATCCCTTAACTCTTAGCACAATTGTGGATTTTAGGGCGTCAATCATTAGGAAGTCAACACCAGATATAATCTTCTCTGCACCCTCCACATCAATGATCCTAAGGGCTTCACCATCCGCAGATATAAGCGCCGCGTTTCCAGATACAAAAGTCTTTTCCCCAGTCCTCGCATCCTCAATATAGACCTTCAGGAGACACACTCATGACACCAGCTTATTGAATTTATTTATAGGAAAGGTAAATTTATAGATGACCCAATAAACTTTTCCTAATAGTTGGTGTTGATGAACGCGTCTATTTACAGAGAAATAATCGAGCAGATTAAAGGAATCCCAAACCCAACGCAGAGAGACGTTCAGCTAGCCAAGATTAGGGTTGCAGAAAAATATTGCTTAAGCACAATACCACCCAACTCTGAAATAATTAGACATCTAAGGCCAGAGGAGAGACCAATCCTACTCAAAGTCTTAAGAAGGAAGGTTGTAAGGACGATTTCCGGTGTAACAATTATTGCCGTGATGGCTAAGCCTTGGCCGTGTCCACAAAAGGAGCCATGCGCATACTGTCCTGGCGGCCCAGCTTATGGTGTTCCACAGAGCTATACTGGGCGTGAGCCCGCCACGATGAGGGGCCTACAATTTAACTTCGACCCATACAGACAGGTTAAGCATAGGATTGAGCAGCTCGAATCTATCGGGCATACCGTTGACAAGATTGAGCTGATAATTATGGGCGGGACATTCCCAGCGATGCCAGTTGATTATCAAATGAACTTTGTTAAGGAGTGTCTCGATGCAATAACTGGCGTTCAATCCCGCTCCCTTGAGGAGGCAAAGAGGAACGCGGAGGTGAGCCGGAGGAGGAATGTTGGCATAACAGTCGAGACCCGTCCAGACTGGTGCAAGGAACACCACGTTGACATAATGCTATTTTATGGAACCACGCGTGTTGAGATAGGAGTACAAAATATTTATGATGACATATATGTGCTCGTTAATCGTGGTCATACGGTTAAAGATGTCATAGAGGCAACTAGAATAGCTAAGGATGCGGGGCTCAAGGTGGTCTACCACATGATGCCCGGTCTCCCGGGTTCAGGCTTTGATAGGGATTTGGAGGCATTTAAGAGAATATTTACTGATCCAGACTTTAAGCCAGATATGCTTAAAATATATCCATGTCTCGTGGTTAAAGGGACAAAGGTTTATGATTGGTGGATTAAGGGCTTATATAAACCATATATAACTGAGGAAGCGGCTAGACTGATAGCCGAGGTTAAAAAGATCATCCCAGAGTGGGTTAGGATAATGCGTGTTCAGAGGGATATACCAGCCTACATGATTGAAGATGGGCCGAGAAGCAGCAATCTGCGCGAAATAGCCCTTAAAATGCTTAGAGATGAGGGATTAAGGTGTAGGTGTATAAGGTGCCGCGAGGTGGGCCATAGATGGCTTAGGGATCGCATTAAACCAAACCAAGATAATATTGAGGTGATTGTTAGGCGTTATGATGCATCCATGGGAGAAGAATTCTTTATATCTGTTGAGGACCGAGTAAACGATGTTCTCATAGGATACTTGAGGCTAAGAATTCCATCCAGCTTAGCCCATAGACCTGAGATATCTGGGAAAGAGGCTGCAATAATAAGGGAGCTCCGAGTTCTAGGCCCGCTTGTGCCAGTTGGGAGGCGCGCTGGGGAGGAATATCAACATAAGGGTTTCGGTAGAATCCTTCTTGAGAAGGCTGAAGAAATAAGCGCCGATATGGGATGCAAGAAGATTCTCGTCACAAGCGCTCTTGGAACGAAAAGATATTATATGCGCTTCGGCTATAACTATGACGGCCCATACATGAGTAAAAGTCTATCCAGCTAGCTGGAAGGAGCGGTAATATCGTATAGAAAAAGATCTTGGGGTGTCGGCGATGAAGGTTTCAGATAAGTTTGAGAAAGTGAGTGAGCTGGCACGCAGAAGGGGTTTCTTTTGGCCATCATATGAAATCTATGGTGGCGTAGGCGGATTTATATGCTGGGGCCCGCTCGGCGCTCTTCTAAAGCGTAGAATAGAAGATAAATTCAGAGACATATTTCTGAGACGCCTGAATTTCTATGAGGTTGAGACTCCAATAATCGCCCCAGAGCGCGTTTTTAAGGCTTCTGGGCATATAGACAACTTTAAGGAACCAATGGTTGAATGTAGTGCATGTAAGAGGAAGTTCAGGGCCGACCACCTTCTTCAAGAGATTGCTGGGATAAGTTCTCAGGAGACTGATAAAATGAAGCTGGAGGATATTGGAAGGAGTCTCAATGAGCATGGCGTTAAATGCCCAGAATGCGGCGGGCTTCTCTCTGAGCCAAAATATTTCTTAACAATGTTTCAGACGAATATTGGCCCATACTCTGATAATATAGGGTATGGGCGCCCAGAGGCCGCTCAGGGAATATTCACAGAGTTTAAGCGCCTTTATGAGCAGGTTAGGGAGCGTCTGCCAATAGGATTCGCTCAGATAGGACATGCTTTGAGAAATGAAATATCCCCGAGGCAAGGCCCGATAAGGCTCAGGGAGTTCACAATAATAGATTTAGAGTTCTTCTTTGATCCGGAGAACCCGAAATGTCATCTTTTAGATGAGGTTGCCGATGAGAAGCTAAGGCTTATTTTAGCAGAGAATAGGCTTAAGGGTGATGAGAAACCAGTGGAACTTACCGTTAGGGAGATTGTTAATAAGGGCTATGTTATAGTTGAGTGGCTTGCCTTCTTTATGGCCCTAGCTAAACGCCTAGTTACGAGTTTGGGCATACCGGAAGATAAGCAGCATTTTATAGAGAAATATCCGTGGGAGAGGGCTCACTACTCGGCTCAAGGCTTCGACCAGGAGGTTTATCTTGAGCGTTGGGGATGGGTTGAGGTGGCGGGCTTCAATTATAGGACAGATTATGATCTAAGTGGGCACATGAGGGAGAGCGGCGTAGACATGAGGGTTTTCAAGCAGAGCGACAAGGAAACTGTGCGTGAAGAGATAAAAATAAATCCAGTAATAAAGAATATTAAGGAAGACTTTGCTGATAAGGCCCCAGAAGTCATAAGGATGTTGCAGGGCATTAATCCTGAGGCTATCCTTGAAGCACTTGATAAGCAAGGCTTCTTTGACCTAAATGGCTTAAAGATCACTCCAAGACACATTGAAGCCGTGAGGGTGAGGGTTAAGGAGAAGGGTAAGCGCTTTATACCCCATGTTATTGAGCCTAGTTTCGGCTCAGACCGTTTAGCGTACGCCGCCCTAGAATACGCTTATACGGTTAAGGAGGATAGGGTTATTCTGAAATTGCCTAGGGATATTGCCCCAATCCAGCTGGCAGTGCTACCTTTAGTTAGTAGGGATGGGCTTCCGGAGAAGGCAAAAGAAGTATATAGTCTTCTCCTTGACGAGGGCTTTTATGTCGAATATGATGAGTCAGGATACATTGGCAAAAGATATGCACGCTTCGACGAAATTGGAGTTCCACTTTGCATAACAATTGATTACCAAACGCTTAGAGATGACACTGTAACAATACGCGATAGAGACACATGGAGGCAGGTTAGAACCAAAATAGCGGAGATGCCACCCCTCCTAAATAAGTACTTCCGTTTTAAGATTAACTTTGAGGATCTGGGCACACCACATCGGTAGATTTTTAAAATATCTCACAACTATTTTTTATTTAGGAGGTGCACCTAAGAAAGTTTTGAAGGAAGAGGGGTTACTAGTGGTCTTTCCAATAGAGTCTGAGCCGCGCATTAAGAGAAGATCTTTAAGCCTCTGCCAAGAGCATTTGAGGAAAGTTATCGAGGTTGTCAGAAAGATCGTGCAGCTGATTGATGCTTTCGCGGCTGGAGACGCTAATATTGTAACACAGCTGTATAATGAGATTCAAAAGATGAGTGATGAGGTTGCGGCTTCGAAAAGAAGTGCTGCGCAGGAGCTTGCTGAGATAGGTGCAATATTAATTAACCGTGAAGATTTTCTAAGGTTTATTTTTGTAACTAGCGATATTTCTGAGCTCTGTAAGGGGATATCGTTCAGGGTTCTAGCGATTGTTGAGCGTGGGTGGGATATTCCAGAGGACATTAGGAGAGGAATAGCCGAGCTTTCTAGCACAATGTTTAGTGCTATGATGAGACTTAGAGATATGACTTTTGCTCTCGGTTATGGGTCGACGCAAGTCTTTGAGAAGGCTAAAGAAGTTGAGCAGATGGAGAAGGAAGTGGACAACCTTTATAGGAGACTTGAATTAACCGTTTTGGAGCAGAATATGGAGATCCCTAAAATCCTTCTTACAAGAGATATAATACAGCTTCTTGAGGATACCACTGATAAAATTGAGGATGCCTCAAATAACGCTAGGATTCTTGCGCTGACTCTTTAGGAGGGATTATGCCAATAAGATGAAAAGCAAAAAGAGGAGGATTGAAGCAGAACTCATAGAGAATTTCTTAGTAGTATGGAACCCAAAAGATGGGTCAGAACTCTATAAAATGGGCTTTTATGGAAAACCACTTGGGATACCGAAGCCGAAGAGCCCAGACTTCAATGTCCCATTAATCCTTGACCTAATGGAGGGACTTTACCTTCTTGAGAAAGGTATAATTACGGTTTACGAGGGCCAAAACAAAAATAAAGTTGGCATAAGGGATCTGAGAAACAAAACTAAAAGAGTTTACGAAAACTTTGATCTAAAATATGCTGTGTATAAGGATTTGAGGGATAGGGGGCTTATTGTGACGCCGGGCGTTAAGTTTGGATGCGACTTCGCAGTATATAAGGTTGGCCCAGGGCTTGAGCACGCGCCGTATATTGTCTCGGTTAAAAGCGGAAAGGATGAGATAACCCCAACAGAGATAGTTAAGGCTGGTAGGCTTGCGACAAGTGTTAGAAAGCGTTTTATAATAGCTGTTCCAGACCTAGAGAAGGGTAAGGTTGAGTACCTGATTTTTAAGTGGTTTAAGGCGTAAACTGTAATGGAATTATTGATAATGTGGATCAGAATCCGGATTCTTCATCATCTTATTAGGTATTCAGGGCATATTCATTGGAATCAGTCCCGGGTAATGGCATCATTTCCTCATAAAAATGATTCTCCTCTCTGTAATTTAACATTTATGTCTTTTCTTCCTTCTCTATAATCTTAACATTTATTTGCATGGTATCCTCGGTTATCATATTTCCTCTGACGGTCTTTCTTCTTCTTTCGCCCTTATCCTTCGGTTTGAAGCCCGGTCCACCGCTAAGTAAAACCCTAGTCTTAACACCTCCGTGTACGTCTGGCCTCATTGGGAAGCCATCTTTATCGCTTCCACCGGTTATCAGAAGTTTTACTCCGGGCATGCCGATGACAACTCCATCGATTGTATCACCTATCTTTTTGCCTATAAATGGGGCAGCCTTTGGTCCCTCAACCTCAATAGACTTAGATTTACCGCTCTTTGGATCTGAAACCACTATCTTGAACTTCACCATGCCTATATACTCCTTTTACTTTGAATAGACTTTTTCAAGAATTTATTTTCTAAGCATATAAACTATTCGCATCATGATGGAAACCGCTTCCAGTAAGCTATGCCCGCCGTAATCAGACCTGAAGATAAGGTATATGAGTAGATAGGTCTTATTATTGGGAGCCGTGGGCAAATGATTTTTTCCTCAAACTCCATGATATCCTCCTCATAAATGTAGAATTCGCTTGTCTCAAGGAACTCTTTCATGGAAATTATTTCGCGGACATAGTCAGTTGTGGTGACATTCAGGTATTGGAATGTATAATGTTCTATTACTGCTGAGTTCACTATTGCACTTAAGGGGTTTAGCCTTAAATCCATGCTGACATACGTTAGGTCTACTGGGAGCCAGCCCCAGGGTAGCACATAGACCATTGCCCAGCCGTGCCAGCCAACCCTATCCTCCTTTATAAGTAGGTGTCCAGACCAGTAGTAAAGACTGCTGTTAAGATCTGGTATGTAGATGCAGCCTATTTGGAGGTATGCTGGTATGCCAACTGCGCGGCAGAAGGTTATCAGTAGGTTAGCTTGGTCATCGCAGTCGCCTAAACGTTGGCTGAGGGTTTCATTTGGGTATCTTGGTCTCTCAAAAGTAGCATAGTGGATGTTGCTAGATATCCAAACAATAAACTTTTTTAGAATGCTCAGGACTTTCCTTTCGTCGCCAGCTATATCTTGAGCGAGTTTCTTGATTTCAGTTAGGTTAGACTGCCACAAAGATGTTGGCTTACAATACTCCTCTTTTAGGTCTCTGGGTATATCGTCCAGTTCTCCGGACTCATCCTCCAATATTATGGGCGGTTTTCTCTCTTTATAAATCAGCCTATAAGTAACGCTATAGGAGATTCTCCCTCCGGGAGGAACTTTCATCTCGCCAATATCAAGTAGGATGACATAATTTCCATCAGGATCGTTGTAAAATTTTTTTATAGGGTGAGTTGCGCTCATTAGGTAGACTTTCTGCCAACTATTATTAGCAAATAAACCTAGGGTGAGATCAGTCTCATTTAAAATCCACGTCTCATTTAGGCTCCTATTTTCATAGACGGCTCTAACAGTAAGCTTAAATGACCTTTCCTCAGCAACAGGTTTTCCAAAATAGTATATGTTAGAGAGAGCTATGAACGAAAGGAGAGCTAGTGTGAGAAGTGCTAGATTACTCCTACCTCTCCATGAGTCTTCCATTCCTCGTCGATCTAAATTTATTGAAAATTTTTAATAAATGTTTTAGGCAATTTAGATTGGTGGCGTTTATGCAGGTAAAAGTGGGTGAGACCATAATAGAGCTTGTTAAGGGCGATATAACTGAACTTGATGTTGACTGTATAGTTAATGCGGCGAACACCATGCTTAAGATGGGTGGCGGAGTCGCTGGGGCGATAAGAAGAAAGGGCGGGGAGAAAATACAGGAGGAATGCGATAGGATTGTTGCTGAGAGGGGACCTATACCAGTAGGTGGGGCTGTTATAACAAGTGGCGGAAACCTCAAGGCTAAATATGTTATACATGCGGTGGGCCCAGTTTATGGAGAGGGTGATGAGGAAAGAAAGCTTAGGGATGCAGTAATAAATAGTTTAAAGCTCGCAGATCAGTATAAGGTAACTAGTATAGCCTTTCCAGCAATATCTACCGGGGTCTTTGGGATGCCGAAGAAAATGTGCGCCGAAACAATGCTCCCTGCAGCAATATCATACGTAAAAGGTAGAACTATTATAAGAAAGATTATCTTTTGCCTCTACGACGACGAAGCATTCAACATATTTAGAGAGACTCTTAAGAGCATTAGGATTTAGAGAGTCTGTTTTTATCACATAAAAAAGATGGGTGGTTTTGTCTGGGTTCCTTGCAGCCTGAGTTTTATTCTATCCCCCATCTTTTAGTTACTTTGACTATCAAGAAAATCACAAATGCTATGATTATGAATGTTATGAGTGATCCTAAAAAGCTGCCGACTCGGAAGGGTCCAATAACTATCAGCTCCCATGGTAGACCCGGTGTCGCAAACTCGATTATCGGCATGAGCAAGTCTTTTACGAGCGATTGAACTAGGGCGCCCAAATATATGCCCATGACAAAGGCGACTGTCATCCCCATAACTTTATACTTTGATATGAAATTCTTGAATTCCGCGATCAGCCCCTTAGGTGGCGGGGGAGCTGGCTTTGGAGCCAAAAGATCTCTGATCTCTTTAAGAACACTTAAAATCTCCTCGTCCCTACTTACCCTAGGCATATAATTCTCCCACTCCCTTGATTCCCTATTAACTATTAATTGTTCATTAGAGTTAAATAATTTGGGATAGTAATGAAGTGATGATGCTATAAAAGGGGTGTTTAGGTTGTCAAGGAAGCCCTGTCCGAATATAGAAGTAAACTTAAGGGATTGCCCATGCTCATATCCATGTGATATTAAAGGGATATGCTGCCAGTGCCTACTTAACCATAGGTTGCATGGCGAATTACCAGCATGCTACTTCCCGCCGGAAATTGAGCGGACATATGATAGATCGATAAGGAGGTTCATACAAGTTTATAGAGGTAGATAGAAACAGTTTTTAAACCAAATTTTTGAGGGGGTCCCATGAGTAAAAGACGTCAGGCTCTTCATCACTTAATCACTATAGTAGTTGTCCTGTTTATTGGGCTTGCTCTCGGGTCCTCTTTAGGCGAATATAGGCTGATGGAGCGAGTTAAAGAACTTCAGGTGGAGAACGAGACCCTTCAAAGGTGGCTTGAAGGGAACATAACAGCGTATAATGAAAGGATAAACCTTTATAATAGTGAAATAAGATCCCTCAAAGAACAGATCGATATTCTTAAAAGCCAGGTTGAGATAGAGGTCTTGGGCATATATTTTTCTCCGAGGGGCGGCTGCGCCAAATCTATAATCGACTTAATAAGGTCTGCTAACAAATCTATCCACATAATGATATACAGCTTTACACTTGATTCTATTGGATATGAGCTTATTAGGGCTTATCAACGCGGGGTCGATGTTAAGATTGTCTTTGAAAAGGGGCAGATTACTGAGTATAGCGAGTACCTGAGGCTTAAAGAGACTGGTGTACCAGTACGTAATGATACGAATCCCGCTTTAATGCATAATAAAGTTATGATAATAGACTCAGAGATAGTTGTCACAGGAAGCTATAATTGGACAAAAAGTGCTGAGGAAGAAAATGATGAGAATATAATTATTATAAGGAGTAAGAAAATCGCCGGAGAATATGAAAGAGTATTTGAGAAGATTTGGGCGAGGGGGGTCTAATTCTTTATTATTGCTAGTAGGCTTATGGTGAACGAGCTTTCTCCATTATTTTAACGATTTCCTCTAAGGTCTCTATTTCGTCCTCACTCAATTTATCCTTGAATTTCGTCTTAAGTATCCTTATGTGGTTTTCTGGAACATAAACGTAGAGTATATCGCCCTCATCGAAGTGTCTACCTACAATCGGCTTATCAATCGATATTGCCACCTGTCTCCCCCTCTCAGCATATGATATCGAAGCTCCCTTATCCTGGATCTGCAGTATCTCACCTATCTCTTTCCCCTCAGCGGTCATAAGCGGCACCCTCGGCCTAATCTGACCAGCTAAGACCTCAATGCCAACTATAGCTGGCTTAGATCTTCTGAAAACGAAGCCGGGTAAAACCCTTATTTTTGCCGGTCTAATTAGCTTCTCAAGCTCGCTTCTCTCTCGCGCCTCCTTCTCTTGCTTCATCCACTTTAAATAGTCGTCGATCAGATGGTAAATGACGTTATGCCAAAATATGGGCACATTGTGGGCTTTAGCCTCCTCCGCCGCATCTGGGAGAACCTTAACGTTGAATGCTAAGACTACGCCATAAAGCGGCTCCTTCTCCTTAACTATGAGGGCTTCGGTGACATCTCTCTTCGACACATCCCCAACATCGGCCAATCTTATTGGAATATTACTTCTAGATAGGCTTTCAGCTATAGCTTCTAGAGAGCCGAGGGCATCAGCCTTTAAGACTACACCATCTCCTCCGGTAAAGATCTTGATGCGCTCAACTTCCTCAGAAACCTCCTTGACATACTCGTTAATCTTATCCTCGGATGGAACAACATATATTGGCGCGCCTGCAACAGCCTCATCGAGATTCGGGGCAACGATTTTAACTCCAGCAGCAGCCGAGACCTCATCAATAGAAGAAAATTTCTCCCGAGGATCCCTTATCTCATCGAGCGGTTTAGGCATAAGGATAGCCCGAACATTCGTTACAATGGGCTTTTCTCTCCCCCCAAGAACTATTATATCGCCCTTACGTAAGACGCCATCATAAATTATTGCATTTATTGTCACACCCAATCCTGGCTCCTCTTTAACCTCAAGCACCGTTCCCTTTGCGGGTCCACTGGTAACCATGAGTCTCTTTTTCAGGTATTGCTGCGTTAAGCCAGCTAGGACTGCTAGTAGGTCAGGTATCCCCTCACCCGTCTTAGCGCTGACTGGAATGAGCGCGACAGTCTTTGTAAAGTCCTTTATTCTATCAAATCTATCAGCCCTAAAGGATAGCTCAGAGAACTTTCCGGCTATCCTATAAATGTGCTCATCAAGAAGCTGCCTGACCATAGGCTCCTGCATCTTATAGGTCTCCAAGAAAGTTGCATTTGGTATAGACTTCCATCCTGGTATTCTATCAATTTTATTCACCGCGGCGAGGAACGGAGTTTTCCTAGACTTCAATATCTCTATAACCTCGTATGTCTGCGCCTCAAATCCCTTCAAAACATCTATAACTAATATTGCAATATCCGCTATACTGCCCCCTCTACGCCTAAGATTCGCAAATACCTCGTGGCCAGGAGTATCGATGACTAAAAGTCCAGGTATCCGTATCTCACCGCCAATTCTCTTTAAGAATGGCCCGGCTACTTCTTTAAGTGTCTCCGTTGGGAAGAAGCTTGCGCCGATGTGTTGTGTCATCCCTCCGACTTCGCGGGCTTGAACGCTTGTTTTCCTAATTTGGTCTAGAAGTGTGGTTTTGCCGACATCGACATGTCCGAGAACACAGACAATTGGCTGTCTAATATATTCAGTCAATTTAAACCACGCTCATAGATAGTGTAATCAATCATTCACAGTTTAATCTCTCTATCCTTTAAGAGCTAGAAAATATATAAGCAAATCCTTTTTTGAGAAAACTAAAGTCTCTCATTGATAATTTTTTCTAGGTTCACGTGCTTCTTAACTAGATTTATGGCCGCGTTTATTCTCCTGGCGTCCTTTGGCTTTATCCTACCAATAACTCTCTGTATGTATTGGAGGGTTGTATAAGTGTCGTATGGAACAAGTAGGAGTGGGATTCTAAGTTGATCCGCCTTTGGAAAGACTTTAACGCTCGGGTAAAGGTTTCCAGTCAATATTATTGCTGATACACCAATCTCAAGAGCAGTTAGAATTATATCTGTCCTGTCGCCACCAGTTATCACAACCTCATTAAGAGCTCTACGGAAATACTTTGCCGCGCTTTCCGGGGTCATGGCCCCAACGAGAATTTCTTCAACGATATTATCCAGCCCATCCTTTCCTGCTAGAATCCTGCCTCCAATAAACTCGCATATTTCTCTGACTGTGGGGGCCTTTAATTCCTTCTCCTCTGGGATTATGCCCAGAACGTTAATGCCATGCTTCTCAACGAAGGGTTTAATTATGCCCCCAAAACGCTCAATTCTGTCTTCTGGGACTCTATTAAATATTACACCTAATAAATTCGCTCCCCACTTCTCGCAGATATCTCGAGACTGAAGCACACTATCGATGGCAAAATCATTTTCTGCAATCTCAATTAGTATTAAATCTGCGCCCAATTCCTTCGCTATCCTTGGAGCAGGGCACCCTATGAAGGATCCAACCATAAAATTATTGGGGCTTTCAAGTAATACGACATCAGATTTCTCTGAAATCTTTTTATAAGCCTCTTTTATTCTCTCCATAAATAATCCGGTATCGCCCCCAATAAAATCCTCAAGGAACTCATCACTTTTGAGGAGGATGGGGCATATAACATCCTCAGCATAATCTAATCTTAATACAGTTTTCATTATCTCAACATCTTCATCATAAAGTTCTCTTCCTGGAGTGATTGAAGAGCTTATTCCTATAGGCTTAAGGTATCCTACACTTAATCCCTTCTCCTTGAATATCGACGCTAAGGCTATAGTTATGGCGCTTTTACCAGAGAGCTCCTCGGTAGAGATTACATAAATCGCCTTTCTAGCCATTTTTTTCCCCAAATATTCTTTAACCCATATTATATTCTTATAATTATCCTCACGTCGACCCCAAGACAACCTTCACCGCTCTCATAAACAAACAATGGATTAATCTCCATCTCCATTATATCCTTAAACTGCATCATTATCTGTGATACCTTAAGCATCACATCTATTATAGAAGCTATGTCTGAGGGCGGTTCTCCCCTAACCCCCTTAAGAAGAGCATATGCCTTTGTCTCCTCTATCATCTCGGCAGCCTCAGCCCTAGTCAATGGACAGAGACCATAGGAGACATCC
Source organism: Candidatus Bathyarchaeota archaeon (assembly GCA_018396405.1). GTDB lineage: Archaea > Thermoproteota > Bathyarchaeia > Bathyarchaeales > DTEX01 > DTEX01. The sequence goes on along the minus strand of JAGTQD010000003.1, from coordinate 47,227 downwards.
CTCAGAAAGTCAACATATATTCCACCCAAACCAAACATTATTAGCGGACCGAACTGCGGGTCTCTAACAGCGCCCACAATAACCTCCTTCCCCCGTGGCGCCATCTTCTGTATTAGCACGCCAGAGACCTTTGCGCGTGGGATAACTGTCCTCACCCTCCTAAGAAGATACTCGTAATTTTCCTCTGCCTCAGCCCTACTTTTGACTCCGAGAATTACCCCACCAACATCTGTCTTATGTATAATGTCTGGCGAAATGATTTTCATCGCTACAGGATAACCCAGCTCATCAGATAATCTGCCAGCCTCCTCTCTGCTTCTGGCGACCGCTGCCTTCGGCATTGGTATCCCAGCCGCATCAGCAATGACCATAGCCTCATTTATTGTGAGAACCGACCGACCCTCAGATCTTACGCGCTGAATAACCTCCAAAATCTTCTCAGCATTTATTTCCACCTTCGGGACCTCCTCTTTAATAGGGGAGTTAAGTATCAGAGTGTATTCATACATCGCTCTAAAGACGTGGGCCGCCTGCTCCGGGAAAGCATAGTTTGGTATTCTATTCCTCTTAAGCATTCTGATAATCGTTGATCCCTCGTCAAATCCCATGAAGGAGGCGAGGATGGGTTTGCTTGAGAGTCTTCCAATCTCGGCTAAGGTTTCAGCAATCCTCTCTGAGGGTGTCACAGCCTGTGGAGTTAAAATAACTATTATTCCATCAATATTATTGCTCTTTAAGCCTGCTTCAATCGCTAGCCTATAGCGTTTTTCATCGGCATCGCCTAAGATATCTATCGGGTTTCCTAGGCTGGCTTGCGGGGGCATATTTTTACGTAGCTCTTCTATGATTTCATGTTCAAGGAGCGGCAGTTCTAAATTAGATTTTTCGCAAGCATCTGTGGCTAATATCCCTGGCCCGCCGCCATTTGTTACTATTAAAATTCTTCTCCCCTTAAGCGGTGGCTGGAGGCCAAAGCCTAGCACAAGGTTGAATAGATCCTCGAGGGTATTTACCCTTATTATCCCAGCTTTCTTGAAAGCTGCTGAGAAGGCGACGTCTGAGCCAGCTAAAGAACCAGTGTGGGATGAGACTGCTCTCATGCCAGCGCTCGTTGTCCCAGCTTTTATTGCGACTATGGGCTTCTTCCTAGAAACCTTCTTAGCAACTTCTATAAAACGTCCTCCCTCTTTAACCCCCTCAATGTAGAGCCCAATAACCTTTGTATCTTCATCCTCCCCTAAAGCCTCTATAAAGTCAGCTGCATTTAAGTCAGCCTCATTACCCAAACTTATAAACTTTGTGAAACCGATTTCGTTCCTAATAGCCCAATTCAATATCGCGCTTCCAAGAGCCCCGCTTTGAGAAACAAAGGCTATGTTGCCCGGTAATGGCATTGCTGGAGCAAAAGATGCGTTCACGCGTCTTTGGACGCTTATTATACCTAGGCAGTTTGGGCCCTGCATCCGCATACCATATTTTCGGCATATGTTGACGAGCTCGCGTTCTAATTGTGCTCCCTCCCTACCAGTCTCACCAAAACCAGCGGAGATAACTACCACGCCTTTAACTCCGCTAGCACCGCAATCTTCCAAAACAGATGGCACAGTTCTGGCTGGAACAACGATCACGGCTAAGTCAACCTCACCTGGGATATCCCTAACACTTTTATAGCATTTTAGTCCTAATATCTCGTCGGCGTTGGGATTTATTGGGTAAAGAGCCCCGCCGAAGCCTCCCTCGACGAGATTTCTAAGCACTCTATGTCCAACCTTAGTTGGATCTCTACTTGCTCCGATGACAGCAATAGATTTCGGATTAAAGAAAGCATCTAGTTTCATAGGAGGTCTTTCCATCTTCTTCTCGCTTTAAATTATCTTTATAAGCCTGCTAATAAATAATGTGGGCTAGGTAGGCATATATTCTAGCGATATCCACTTATATCTTTTAGGATAATCCTATGGAGTAATCTTTAGTATGTCTCTAAAAGAGAGACTGCGCGATAGATCGTATAATGATAAGAAGATGAGCCTAAAGGAGGCTCTTGGTTACATAAAACCTGGGGACCATATTTTTATAGGCTCAGCCTGCGGTGAACCGCAATACTTAGTTAGGGGTCTAGTTGAGATGGCAGACCACCTAGCTAATAACGAGATACTCCACGTGCACACTCTTGGGGTGGCGCCATACACGAAACCCAGGTATTCAGAGAGGTTCAGAATGAACGCTTTCTTTGTTGGAATTAACACTCGTAGGGCGGTGGCCGAAGGGAGAGCCGATTATACGCCAACTTTTTTGTCAGATTTACCATACCTGATAAGAAGCGGGGCAATTCAAATAGATGTCGCACTTATACAAGTGACACCGCCAGACGAACATGGCTTCTGTAGCCTAGGGGTTTCTGTGGATGTTACGAAAGTCGCTGCTGAAAAGGCAAAGCTAGTTATCGCTCAAGTTAATAGAAGGATGCCAAGAGTCTTAGGCGATAGCTTCGTGCATGTGGATGATATTGATATAATTGTCGAGCATGATGAACCTATACTTGAGGCACCGCCTTCCGAGCCAGATATAGTTTCGGAGCGCATTGCAAAGTATGTTTCTGACCTAATCGAAGATGAGTCGACACTACAGATAGGTATAGGGAGCATACCAGATGCAATCCTAAATTACTTGGTGGATAAAAAGGATCTTGGAATACATACTGAGCTTCTCACCGAGGGAGTTGTGCCCCTCGTTGAAGAAGGCGTGGTGACATGCGCCAAAAAGACAATAAATAGGGGCAAAATAATAGCGTCATTCGCGATGGGAACCCGCAAATTATATGACTTTATAAATAATAATCCAATGGTTGAATTTTATCCATCAGATTATGTAAACAATCCGTTTATAATTGCCCAGCATGATAAAATGGTTGCGATAAATCAGGCCCTCGAAGTAGACTTAACGGGGCAGGTATGCTCCGACTCACTCGGCTACAAATTTTATAGTGGGTTGGGTGGGCAGGCTGATTTCATTAGGGGAGCAAGGCTGTCAAGAGGCGGGAAGGCGATAACGGTTTTGCCCTCAACAGCGAAGGATGGGAGGATCTCGCGCATAAAAGACTTCTTGACGAAGGGGGCGGGCGTCGTATTAACTAGGGGTGATGTTGATTATGTTGTTACAGAGTATGGTGTGGCTTATCTTAGGGGTAAGACGATTAGGGAGAGGGCCCTGGCGTTAATAAGCATAGCTCATCCAAAGTTTAGGAATAAGCTTCTTGAGTGGGCAAAAAAGCATAATTATGTTCCAAAGGAGATTCTTCCCTTTCCAGAAGTAGAGTATCCAGAGGAGCTAAAGCGGTACGTCACATTAAAGGATGGATCAAGGGTACTGCTTAGACCTATAAAACCCTCTGATGCAACTCTAAAACAGCATCTTTTTTACGCTCTCTCGAAAGAGAGTGTTAAGAGGAGATTTCTTGGATCATTAGACCTTATGCCCCTTAAACGGTTATGGCCTTATGTCGTGATAGACTATATTAATGAAATGAGCATTGTAGGCACGGTGACCGAGAACAATAATGAGTTCATAGTGGCCATAGGAAGCTATTCACGCATACCAGGAACAGAAAAGGCGGAGGTCTCCTTAGTTGTGAGGGATGATTGGCAAAATAAGGGTTTAGGAACAACTTTATTCAATTATCTAGCAGAGATAGCAAAATCCCGTAGTGGGATAAAGACGCTCGTTGGATGGCTTCTTATAGATAATACTAAGATGATGCATATCCTCAAGAAGTCAGGGTATCCGATGAGATATAAAGTTGATGGAAACCTACTTTATGTTGAGCTGGATCTTACGGGAAATCTCGGCAAAGAAAGCACCTTAAAAATTTAGATTCTATTTACTCTTAAAACTTTCTAAAATCCTCTCTTTGACCTCTTCAAAGTGTTCTGGGAGTTTTTCCGGGGGCAGATTTCTGGATAAATATTCTGAGAAATATCTCTCATACTTCTCTTTATCCGTTGAAGCTAGCAGCTCAGCATACTTGGCTATGTGCTCTCCACGTATCCTAGATTCATCTGGCAGAATGGATTCGTCGTGGGGGACCTCTACCCCTGCGTCTATAAATCCTTTCATGGCCGCAAAGACGGCTGCTCCCTTTGAGGGTGTATGCAAGCCTATATCTAGAACCGCCTTCTTAACACCCTTTTCGGAAGCTCTTAATCCGCAGAGTAAACCCACAAGATAAGCGGCTGGAAGATTATTTAGGCTTCCAAGCCAACCAAACGTCTTCCTAAGTTCACGGGAGTGCGCTGAGGTGATAATAACATCGCCAATAACAGTCGCTATAGCGATCTGGACGATAAAATTTCTATTAGTTTTCCTGACGATAAGCCGTGGGATCTTAGATATAATGAGCTTTTTTCTAAGCCTATAATCAGTCTTACCCTCCCTTCTTCTCCTATATGGAACAGCATATGCTGGGCCCTTGGCCATCATCTCTTCCTCCTTAATCCGTGGGCCTTAATATATTGATGGAGATCCGAGATTGATTTGAATACTCCTGCCTTAGCTTTAAGATAGAGGTATCTGTAAGTCTTAGCAGTTATTATGCGTTTCTCCCTAAGCTCGCTTAGTCTCCTTCTAATAGCTCTTATCTTTTCAACCCACTCCTTAAGGTGGTCAACCCTTGCACCAAGCGCACCACTTTTGCTCCCGGAACCCCTGCGCCTTCCTTTTCTCCTCTTTTTATGAAGGATCCTAGCGCGCGCCCTGCTTACGCCCTGATCCTTGATCTTCCTTATAACACCCTCTTTAATGAGTCTCCTAATATCCTCGCGAGTTATTGCATCCTTCACATCCTCAATTTTTTCAGGGTCTATCCAGACTCTCTCCTCGCCGACACCCAATATTTCCGCAGCCATCCTGCGCTGGCTTTTAAGGCTCACTCACAACGCCCCCAGTCAATAATTTATAGATCAAAATACTGCGTTTAGAACATGTATGCCCATCTCTTTCGCCCTGCTAAGTATCTCAGCCCTCTTCCTAGCGCCAACCGTATGAGCTATTCTTATAGCCTCAGTTTTTGGATCAATGCGGTTTAGGTCATCAACATTATAGACTATGACCTCACGATAGGCGGATGGGTGGAGACCCCTAGCCTCCCTCGGCCCCCTATAACCAATTTTAACTCTAGCTGGCCAGCCCTTAACCTCCTTGCGCATCTTACTGTCTATCCCCCTTGGTCTCCTCCAGCTCTCTTCCACGCGGTCATAGCGCCAGCTCTCTTGCCTAACAAACTTTGGCTTTTTCTTCTTAATCTTCTCCCTCAATTCAACAGCCTTCTTAGCTTCTTCTAAACCCTTAGCTTCGGAGCTCAACTGACAAGTCCCTCCATTTTCTCATAGACATATATGCCATCCAAAAATCTACGCGGATCCCTCTCCTTTATCCTAGTTGCCTGCTCTATGTTTGCGGCGGTTTGGCTAACCTCCTCCAAGTTTATTCCCTGCACTATTACATCATCTCCCTTCACGATGACCTTAGCGCCACCAATTATCTTTGCGATTCTTGGAGTCCTTTCACCCATAAAATTTTCTATGAGAATCCTGCTTCCATCAACTTTAACTGATATTGGAAAGTGAGCATAAACAATCTTAAGTTTATACGTGAAACCTTTCGTCACGCCCCTAATCATGTTTTTAATATGCGCTGCAACCGTCCCTACATGCGACTTTTCTCTCCTCCTCGGCCAAATAGTGTAAACCACGACTTTATCCCCAAGAACCTCTATTGAAACTGGATTGCTCGTAAAATCACGCGTTATTTTGCCTAAGGGGCCTATAACCTCCACTATCCTGCCATTTACATTAACCTTAACTCCCTCTGGAACCTTTATTTCTCTCTTCTCGATTTTAGCAACTTCATAAAGCTCTTCGAGCATTTATCTCACCCTTAATAAACGTATGCTAAGAGCTTTCCCCCAATTCCCATCTTTTTAGTCTCGATATGCGACATTACTCCCCGTGAAGTTGTCACTATGAGTATGCCTATATCTCTTGCTGGCAGATATATTTTCTCCCACTTCTCAATATCCTTAGCCTTAAAGGAATATCTGGGCCTAATAGCCCCACACTTATTTATCCTGCCAAGGAGCTGAACCCTAAACTTACCCGTCCTGCCGTCGTCTATAAATTCGAATTCGCCAATATATCCATGCATCTGCATAACCCTTAATACATTACCAAGTAACTTTGATGCAGGCATTATATAACACTCTTTCTTTCTTCTAACCTCATTATTATATAATGTTGTTAGACCGTTAGCGAGAGTATCCATGTTCATTTAAATCCACCTCAGCTATATTTCTTAAAGCCTAGCTTCTCGGCAACCTCCCTAAAGCATTGCCTGCATAGCATTAAACCATACCTCCTTATTATTGGGCCATAGGAGCCGCATCTTCTACAGGGTCTACTACCCTTTCCAAACTTTCTCTCCTTTTTTTGTCGACTTTTCTCGCTCACCTATTCACCCCATTACTTCCTTTTACGCCTCTTCTTCTCCCTTTTCTCTTCAGTTAATGTAACATTAAACTCGCTAACCATAAATGCCATCGCTTCTTCGGCGGTTAATCTATGAGCTTTACCAAGTTTAGATCTTGCGCGTCTCCTATATTTAACTCTATAGCCTGGCCTCATAAGTGATACGCAAACATCCATTCCTATAATGCCTAGCTCAGGAGAATATTTTGTTCCTGGTATGCTAATATGCTCCTCTATCCCAAAGGAGAAGTTTCCAAACTTATCGAAGGAGCTTATTGGGATCTTATTACCAACGGCATCCAACGCCCTCTTCAAGAATTCTATAGCCTTCTCACCTCTAAGTGTAACTAAGCACGCTATTGGCTCCTTCCGCCTTATACCAAAATCCTTTATTGTTTTTTTGGCCCTCCTATAGCATGGCTTCTGTCCAGTTAGCTCTTCAATTATTTTCATGGCTTTCTCAAGCGGCTCACCCGACCTTCCAACGCAACAGTTCACAACGACCTTCTCTATCCTAGGCTTAAGCATCGGATTCTTCTCCCAGTTAGCCCTAAAACTTTCAATGAGCTCAGCTGTGATTTTACTCACTCTCCACCACCTTTGGTAGAGAGATTCTTGGTGTCTTGTCACCTATAACAAAGAGATAATCGAGGATTGTTTGATAGGCGACTCCCCTCTCATCCTCTATTGTCACCAGGCATCTACGCCTCTTCTGCCCCTCAATCAAGTTAATATTTTTAATAATGCCATATCTGCCAAGGTTCTCCCCATCGACTAGAAGACCCATCATACCAATATCAAGTCTAAGATGCTCGAGAATCGTCTGGTCTGGCAGGCTTATCCTTAATGTATCAAGGGTGCGATACTCCTCCCCAACAGGCTTTTTCGGGTCCTCGCACCTTATGAGTATATTTCTACCATCATGTAAGTTAAGCTGGATGTGACCTCCGGGAAGAGTTGTCTTATTCTCAATTCTACAAATCTTATACTTTACCTCCTCGCCACTTATCTCAAATAATGTTAAGCCCTTACCGTGGGGGAGAACCCTCCAACTCTTATTAATTTCCGGTATGGAGAGAACATCCATTAATCCAACTGGAAAGTGTACATCACGCCTAACCTTTCCGTCGACAAGAACCTTCCCCTGAGCAACGATCTTCTTCGCCTCTCTCATTGTTTCAGCATAACCCAAAAAATCTCTAATAATTATGCCCAATGGCATACAACGATCAAAAGGATGAGGTCCTGGATCCGGCTTAAGGGTCCAAACATACTTCTTCCTATGTATGGGCCAGAATGGCGGCGTTACCTCACGCTTTAAATGTCTGCTGCCACCCATCTTCCCCATGCATTAGCCACCTCCGGGAGTGCTGGAGGCCTTTAGCGCTGCCTCTATCGCCTTAGATCGCCCGCTAAGCTTTCTCTCCAATATTTCTCTCCTGATTTTATCATCTAAGTTTAATTTTATGATTTCGACGTTAGATGGATGAATTGGGACTGGCACTGTTGTTCCATCAACTTTCTGTCTAGTTATACCCTCAATATAAATACGATATTTCTTCCTATCAACCCTTGTAACCTTTCCCTCAACCCCCTTATAATCGCCCCTCATAACTCTCACGACGTCGCCTGTCCTTATTGGAAGAGACCTAACTTTATAGGTTTTCCTGAGATCATCTGATAAGTGTGCTGACATTATTTTTCCACGTAAGTGGTATGGCGCATTATATAATCGCTCCCTCTGCTTGCTCGGCTTAGCTGAAGTACTCTTAACCATAACATGCCCCCATTATATTATTATGCTTGCCGCGCTGGCTATTCTAGGCCACCTTTCAGCAGCCTCCCTGGCGACGGGGCCATGTATCTCTGAGCCGCGCATCTCGCCTTCAGGTGTTATTATAACGGCAGCATTATCCTCAAATTGAACCCATATTCCCTCAGCCCGCCTATAGGGCTTCCTCTGCCTGACAAGAACTGCATGGAATATTTTCTTCCTCATGTCGGGCGCCCCCTTTCTAACAGATACAACTATTAAATCGCCTACAGCCGCCGCCGGAACCCTTCTGCGCCTACCTTTATATCCAACCACCTGAATGACTCTTAGCTCCTTCGCACCAGAATTATCTGTACATTTAATTATTGAGCCAACGTTAACCCCTCTACTTATCCTTATTCTGGGTCTTCCGGCACCTTTAGCCTGTAACCCCCTAGTTTTAGCCTTCGCCGCCACCCTAATACTCCTCCTTTCTGCCTATTTTCTCTACTACGACGAATGCCACGGTCTTGCTTACTGGTCTACACTCGGCTATTCTGACAACATCACCTTTAGTTGCATTTATGCATGGGGGATTATGGGCTGGTATCCTACTATGCCTACGTTCATAGCGCTTAAATTTCGGCTCGTAATGCGCGTAATCGCGCCTAACAATAACAGTTTTCTGCATCTTAGCGCTCACAACGACGCCCTCAAGTATTCTACCTCTAATCTTTAATGATCCATGAAATGGGCAATATTCATCATCACATGTCTTATCAGGCGGATTAATCTTATATGACATTTACCAACGCCTCCTAACAACCTTCTTAACCCTGTCTTCGGGACGACCTACGAGAGCTTTACCATCAATCTCAACCACTGTTTTATCAGGTAATGTAAAATGGAAAATGGAATTCTCCTTAATTAATATTTTCTCCCCTCGATCCTTACAGAGGATCTTAAATGTATTCCTTGTCTCGTCAATAACTATTCCAGATAAACCAACACAACACGGATTGGTGCATTTAACAACCTTAACCCTCAACCCAATAAATTCATCTTGGAGAATATGTCTAAGATCCCTCATCTCCTAATTCCCTTATCCTCCTCATTATTAACGGTTAATATACGGGCTATTGCCCGCCTAATCTCCCTTATTCTGGCAGGCTTATCAACGGCTCCCCCAGCCTTAACAATCATCCTTAGCCTAGCGAGCTCAGCACGCAGATCACTTAGTTTTCTCTCTCGTTCCTCCCGGCTCATCCTTCTAATCTCCTTAACCTTTAAAATTGCCACATCTCACCACCTAGAACCTAAGACTTATCCTCTCCGCTCTCAGCAACGGTCTCCCCGCTTTTCTCCTCAAGAAATTCAACTTCGTCCGGAAACTTTACGTCAGGCTGAACTATGAAGACCTGAATACCAAATATACCTGGTTTAAGCTGAACATGTGTAACTGCCTTCCTAACATACTTCATTGCCGGGTCACCGCTCTTCGGTATATATCCACTTCTAAACTTCTCCGACCTAGCTCTCTCAGTTCTGAGCTTACCACTAATAATTATTTCTGCACCAAGAGCGCCCGCCCTCATTATCTGGTTTAACGCCCAGAAGCCAACTCTTCTAAAATGAATCCCACGCCTAAGGGCGGCAGCTATCCTAGAAGCCATAACACGCGGGTTTAGCTCCGGGACCTCTATTTCAACCACCGAGATCTGGGGGTTAGGTAGATTAAACTTCTCCTCGAGAATCTTGGCGAGATTTTTAATGGTTTCTCCACCGCGCCCTATAATTAAGCCGGGGCGAACAGCATGGATGACGACGTTTGTGCCGAGAGGTGTCTTTGTTATTTCAACCCCGCCATAACCAGCCCTCTCAAACTCCTTCCATAAAAACTCGTCTATCTCAGCCTTTCTAATGGACTCCTTAACAAAATGTTTTACATAGGCCATCTATATCCCTCACTTCACCTCTTGCAAAACTATTTCAACGTGGCATAGCGTCTCAAATTTTGGCGTCGCCCTGCCAAATGCTCGTGGCATATATCTCCTTATCTTTGCACCAGGATATGCGGATGCATGAATGATCTTAAGTTTCTCCGTATCCAGCCCTTTATATTCAGCGTTCGCCTCAGCGCTCTCCAGAACCTCAAGTATTTTTGAGGCTGCCTTAACGGGGTATCTGCCAGCTCCACCTAAACCCCTCCTATGCGGAAGCTTCTTCTTATATCGCCTATAGGGAACGGCAACTCTCTTAGCGATAACGTCCCTCAAGTATTTTTTTGCCTCTTCAAGCATCATGCCCCTTATCGCAGCGCAAATCTCTATGGCTGCTTTGGGCGATACTCTAAGCTCTCTACCACTAGCCCTAGCCATTGTTGCGCGGTCATATGTTACTATTGAATATCCCCATTCAGACAAAGTTTATTCACCGCTTTGTTGAATTACAAAAATATTCTGATATTTATAAGACTTTCTTTTGTATCCTTCTTATCCTCCGCCTATAACGGTCATCAATATTACCGAGTCACCATCTTTGAGCATAATATTATCGCTTTCAGCGATTTTTATGGAAGATCCGTTCAATGCAACTATTAGAGTTGGATCAGCAGGGCTCTCGCCTAAACCGCTAATGATGTCTCTAAGAGATGGATGCTTCTCAGCCATTTTAAGGAGGAGATCTTTAAGTGAGGATCCATCCGCCAGATCGTAATCTTCTTCTCCCCTGCCAGTTTTATACCTCACAACACCTAAATAGGTAACTCGCACCCTCATGAGCATCTCTAAAAATAGTATCTATAGGAGCATTTAAATTTTCTTAGAGGAGATCTTTGCCCTCACATCCGCATATATACCTTTATGATCTTGGCACTAGAAAGTATATTTACCACAAAAGAGCAAGTATATTTGAGGTCCAGCGTTGTCAAGCATGTTTGAGGAACGTTGCTTGAGCATAGAGTTTTCAGACTTTATATTTATGAATAATTTTGTTACAGTAATTGCTATTAAGAGCGTCCCAAAAATTGACCTTGTGGGCTTCTCTGTAGGCCCATTTGACGAGGGACATGAATATGAAGTTAGATTCTGGGTGGCGCGGGAGCTAGAGAAAGATAAGCTGGTTAAGATTAAGGAGAGCGGTTTTGACACTGCTAAAATCTATAAAATTCAGTGGACTGAGCGTATCCAAGCCCTCGGGCAACTCTCGGCGATCCCAGAAGATTTTTATCCCAGAATTAGGCGAATGATCGATGACCTTAGGCAGTCTTCTAGAACAAGCCCAGAGAAATTAAGAGAGTATGAGCACATATTAAATTTGGTTCACGATATAGTTAACTGTAGGGTTAGGAAGATTATATCTTTGGCAACAATCCCCTCTCCTGAGAGCCATGCCTTAAAGAATCTTACCCCTGAGGAAAGAGATCTATATGAGCGGATAAGGCAGATAGTGGGTAGGTGGAGGTCTAGAATAGTTTAGGGGGGTATGTGTGACCGAGGTCATTGTTGAGAAGCCCCTCGAAAAATTCGGCTCACTATTTAAGACTGCTAAGTACCGTCAGAGAATAGCCCAAATGGCGCTTAATGCATCAACCTCAGTCGTAGTTGACTTTGAAGATCTCCTTATGGTTGATCCATACTTAGCGGATATGCTACTTGAGAGGCCGCAGGAATATCTGGCCTATGCGTGTAATGCAGCCTTCGAGCAGCTACAGTTTGAGGTTCCCGAATACGCTGAGAGGATAAAAGAGACTGGAGTGACGGTTAGAATTCGTGGGCTGCCACGTGTAACGCCTCTACGCCGGCTTGGATCAGAGCATATAAGCAAGCTGGTTATGATCGAGGGCATAATAATGCGCGCATCAACTGTTAGGCCGATCGTTACGACAGCAGTCTTTAAATGTAAAAGCTGCGAGGCTAAGATGGAGGTTCCGCAGAGCGGAGCTTTTCTAGAGTTTCCATTTAAGTGCGCTAATCCAAGATGTGGGAAAAAGGGGCCCTTCGAGTTCATTCAGGAAGAGTCTAAGTTTGTTGATTATCAGGAGCTTCGGATTCAAGAGTATCCTGAAGATATACCGCCGGGGCAAACCCCCCGCTCCCTTGACATAAGAGTTGTTGGTAAAGATATTGTTGATACTGCGAGGCCGGGGGATAGGGTATATGTTGTCGGCATAGTTGGTGCTGAGGCAACATCATATCCTAGAACTGGAAAGAGTAGGGCTTTTACACTATACTTAGATGCAAACTACATTGAGACTGCAAGTAAAGAGCCCGAATCACTGCTAATAACGCCTGAGGAGGAGGAGCAGATACTTAAACTGGCAAGGGACCCAAACATTCATCAAAAGATAATCCGGTCTATAGCACCATCAATTTATGGTTATGAGCATATTAAAGAGGCGATAATGTACCTCCTCTTTGGAGGTGTTCCAAAGCACCTTCAGGATATAACTATTAGGGGCGATATTCATATTCTGCTTGTAGGCGATCCGGGCACAGCTAAGTCGCAGCTGCTACGCTATGTTCAGAAGATCGCGCCGAGAGGCTTATATACGAGTGGTAGGGGGACAACCGCGGCTGGCCTAACAGCGGCTGTTCTTCCATCGCCCACTGGTGGGATGACTCTTGAGGCTGGCGCCCTCGTCCTGGCTGATAAAGGTATCGCATGTATAGATGAGATTGACAAGATGAGGAATGAGGATAGGGTTGCCATTCATGAGGCTATGGAGCAGCAGACCGTCTCTGTGGCTAAGGGCGGCATTGTTGCGACATTAAATGCTAGAACCGCAATATTGGCTGCAGCTAACCCAGCTCTGGGAAGATATGATCCCTATAGAACGGTTGCCGAAAATATCTCTTTGCCAGTAACAATCCTATCTAGGTTCGATTTAATCTTTGTCTTGAGGGATGTTCCTGAGAAGGAACATGATGCCCAAATGAGCGAGCACATGCTTAGACTACATGCGAAGGAGGCCCCGCCAGCTGAGCCACCAATACCGCCAGACCTTCTTAGGAAATATATTGCATATGCCAGGAATAATGTGAGGCCAGTTTTATCCCAAGAGGCTATGGAGCGCTTAAAAGAGTTTTATCTAATTATGCGGTCTGCAAGTGAGGGTGAAGGGACACCTATAGCGATAACTGCCCGCCAGCTCGAGGCCCTTATAAGAATAGCCGAGGCTAGGGCTCGTGCAGCCCTTAGAAACGTTGTTCTTCCTGAGGATGCAGAGGCAGCTATAAATATTATGAAGCGATCCCTTGAGGAGGTCGGCGTGGATATCTCCTCAAAGAAATTTGATATCGATATTATTATGGTTGGTAAGCCGAGGAGCGTTCAAGATAAACTACGCATAATATTAAGCACCATCGTCGATATGGAGAAGGAAAGCGGAATGGTTAGCAGAACCGATCTATTAGAGAGACTTAGTAGCGAGTATGGCATAGCTAGAAGCGAGGCTGAAAAGCTCATCCAGCAGATGCTCCGTGAAGGAACACTTTATGAGCCTAGAAGCGGATATTTAAAGAAGACATAACTGATGGAGAAAGATCAAAACATTGCTCATAGAGGATCTTGATATACATCCATCCATAAAGGAAGTTCTCTTAAAAGAGGGTATAAAAGAGCTTTTTCCACCGCAGGTAGAAGCCATAAAGGCTGGTGTGCTTAAGGGTGTAAACCTAGTTTTAGCCAGCCCAACTGCCTCTGGGAAGACACTGATCGCGGAGATATGCGCCTTAAAACATATATTAGAGAATGGCGGAAAAGCCCTCTATTTAACGCCTTTAAGAGCCCTCGCGAACGAGAAGTATGAGGAGTTTCAGAAATATACCGCTATATATAAGCCGGACGGAAGGAAAATAAGTATAGGTATAAGTACTGGAGATTATGATAGTAGTGATCCTTGGCTTGGAAAATATGACATTATAGTGACAACTAATGAGAAGTGTGATTCCCTTCTCAGACATAGGGCTCCATGGATGAATGAGGTCTCGCTTGTCATTGCGGATGAGATTCATTTAATAAATGATGTTGAGAGGGGGCCGACATTAGAGGTAGTTTTAGCAAGGCTATCTCAGATAAACCCAGGCATCCAAATACTGGCTTTAAGTGCGACTATAAGGAATGTAGATGAGATATCGGAGTGGCTTAATGCTAAGGCTGTAGCGCTCGACTGGAGACCAGTTAAGCTTCGGGAGGGAATATTATATGATGATGAAGTTCAGTTTAAGGATGGCGGCTCAATTAAGATTGATAGAATTGTTAAGGATCCAGTAATAAACTTGGCTGTGCACTGCGTTAAGCAGGGTGGACAATCCCTCGTATTTGCATCCTCGAGGAAGAATGCTGTCAATATTGCGAAGAGGGCTTCAAAAGAGATAAGTCAGCTGATACCCAGAACACTTAAGCGCTCCTTGGAGAATCTTGCAGAGGAGATTCAGTCTTCGGGCGAGAGAACTAGGCTCAGTGACACATTAGCGGAGCTGGTTAAATGTGGGGTAGCTTTCCATCACGCCGGCTTATCTGGGGCTCACAGAAAGATAATTGAGGACTCATTTCGGAGGGGTAATATTAAGGTTTTAGCAGCCACTCCAACACTAGCCTTTGGTGTAAACCTCCCGGCTAGAATGGTTATAATAAGCGATTATAGGCGTTATGAGCCGGGCTACGGCTACTATCCAATAACTGTTCTGGAGTATAAGCAGATGGTTGGGAGAGCCGGGAGACCTAAATATGATAATGTTGGAGAGGCAATATTGATTGCCAAGAGCGAGGATGAGCGGGATTACCTATTGGCAAACTATGTCCTTGCTAAGCCGGAGCGCATATGGTCTAAGCTTGGGGTCGAAAAGGTCTTAAGAAGCCATGTTCTCGCGACAATAGCTTCCGGGTTCGCCTACTCAGAGCAGGGGGTTTATGAATTCTTTGCAAAAACATTGTATGCTTACCAGTATAGCCTTGACGCGATTAGGGGGAAGATACAGAGGGTGCTAAAGTTTCTTCACGATGAGGGAATGATAGAAGTGGAGGGTGGATTCCTCAGGGCGACGGAGTTTGGGAGTAGAGTCTCACAATTATATATTGATCCACTTTCAGCCATAATAATACGCAGTGCCCTCTGGAGGAGGGCTCGAAAGGTAAGTGATATAAGCCTGCTCCACATGATAGCGCATACACCAGATATGTCTCCAAAAATCAGACCTACATCGGAGGACATTGATAAAGTCGCCCTTTTCCTTGATGAGCACCGCGATGAATTCATGTTTGAGGTTCCAGATGAGTGGGGTGATAGAATAGAGTTTGAGGAATTTCTGGGCGAGGTGAAGACAGCGATGGTTCTGAAAGCTTGGATAGAAGAGTATAGTGAAGACCAGATAATCGAGCACTTTGGGGTTGAGCCGGGAGACCTCTACTATTTAACCGAGACCGCAAGATGGCTCCTATATTCATCTTATGAGCTAGCGAAGCTCCTCGGCCACAAAGATCTATTATCAAAGCTCGCCGAACTAATGGAGCGCGTTGAAAAAGGTGTTAGAGCTGAGCTGCTCCCATTGGCTAGGCTCGAGGGCATCGGTCGGGTTAGGGCCCGCATACTCTATAATGCTGGGCTGAGGACAATAGAGGACCTAAAGAAGGCATCTATAGAAAAGCTAATGTCCCTACCGCATATAGGGCCGAAAATAGCTAAAAAAATTAAAGAGCAGGTTGGCGGGATAGTAAGCCAGGAGGAGTGGAAGAAGATTAGCGGGGCGGCTAGCCAGCAGGAGCAGCAGTCCTTAACAGACTACCAGTAATGGCTACAAATAAAAACTCAAGGATTAAATTGGCTTAGAGGGCCAAAAAATATTTATCTATGCTAATTTATCAATAATGCTACTAATATGTCACGAATGAAAACTTAGTCTCAATGTATTTTAGGGGTGATTTACATTGTCATTTAGCCTCAGAGGTATCATAGTTAATTATAGGCTCGGTCCAAGAGAACAGTATCCCCGTGAATATATACTCCAGTTTCAGGGGATAAATTCTAGGCGTGAGGCGTGGCAGCTCATAGGCCGAAGGGTATCGTGGACTGATGGCAAAAAGAATACTATAGTGGGTGTTATCGTCGCGCCACATGGAAACAACGGTTTAGTGAGAGCTAGATTTAGAAGGGGGTTGCCCGGTCAGGCTCTCGGAACAGAAGTGAAGATAATTGGCTGATGGGCGCCTGAGTGCTTTAAGAGGACTAGGACTAGAGTGTGAATCTGCAGGGTGAAATTGTTTTCTAATTAGATTAACCTTTACTCTTGTTTGTAGAGTGTCTTCATAATACCTCTTGCCAATAGCCTCGCTATCCTAAGAGGCTCTGGGACAGCGCCATGGAGTGTAAACTTATCTAGTACGGCTTTCGCCGCCTCTATATCCATCCCATAAAACCTTATATACACTTTAAACCCAGTGTGGAGTTTCACGGTTGTTCTGGGCCCATTTTTACGATAAATTTCTATCCTCTTCTCGTAATCCTCTGGAAAAAGCTCCATGAAGTATTTTTCTAAGCCAGGAGACTCCTCGTATGTTACGCATATCAGAGGTAGACTTACCTCTTCATAAATTCTTGATAGGTCAATCACGTTATACCAGCTTATCACGCAGCCATTAAGCATTAAAACGTTGATATCGTCTCTCTTAAGAGCCTTATACATGCCTATAATTTTCTCCGTGGCGTCCATTCCGCCTAAAGTGGCCCTTGAGAACGCGAAGCCATCTATAATTCCATCACTCCTCAGCACTACGCCAGCTAGAATGGATTTATCGCTTAACCCTTTAATGAAGCTCTCTGAGATGCCGAAGGCCCGAAAGGCCTTTTTATGTATATGTAGACGCAAAAATTAGCCTCCTTTAAGCCTCAAACATACTATGTGGAACGCGATTATAAGAGTATTCTGGGCTAACTGATAAATAAGTCTACAACCCTAAGGTTCTCTGCATCAATAAGACCGTAATCTGTTATCTTAAGTTTCGGGACGACTGGCAGCGAGAGGAAGGATAAGGCGGTAAATGGGCTCTTAACCCTACAGCCCAAGCTTGAGGCAGTCTCCTCTAAGACCTCTATCCTCTGGGATATTTCCTCAGCATCTAAGTCAGCCATTAATCCCGCTACCGGAAGAGGCAGCTCGGCTAAAACTCTTCCCCCCTCAACTACTACAAGGCCACCGTTAATCTCTTTAAGCCTCAGAATAGCCCTGTAAATGTCTTGGCTGCTCGCTCCAACAGCGATGAGATTATGTGAGTCATGAGCGACAGTTGACGCGATGGCTCCGCTCTTAAGGCCAAAGCCTACTATAAATCCCTTTCCAACCCTGCCTGAGCCCCTATGCCTCTCAACCACACAGATCTCTAATATATCTCTATCTGGATCAGGCTTAACTTCGCCTCCAACAACGTTCGCTTCGCAGTGGATCTCCTCTGTATATATTTGATTTTCAATTAAACCTATAGCCCTAATGATAGTTTTTCCAAACTTAATCCTTGGATGCATTATCCTTAGATCCTCAATGCTTAATCTTCCAATATTTATTGAGCCGAGGGCTCTCTTCTCAGGCTTCTCCTCCTCAGCGTATAAATATATTCCTCTTCTTGCCACAACCACACCATCTATTATGACGGCTTCAGCCCTAAAGTCCCTTAAGTTATCCACGACAACAATGTCGGCGGATTTTCCGGGAGAAAGTGCTCCTAGATGCTGCAGCCTAAAGTATTCTGCTGGCTTAAGCGTGACCATTTTAATGGCGTCTATGGGATCTATCCCCTCCTCAACAGCCCTCCTCAGACAGTGGTCTATATGTCCCTCTCGAACTATGTCGCCTGCATGCCTATCGTCTGTTACAAGCATGACTTTTTCTGGGCACCCCTTTGAAACTATCCTAGCAAGAATTGATAGCGCCTTTGCCGTTGAGCCCTCGCGTATCATGATCCACATGCCGAGCGAGAGCTTCTCTTTAGCTTCCTCTAGGCTTAGGGCTTCGTGATCCGACATGATTCCAGCAAGCACATAGGCGCACAGGGTATCTCCTCTCAAGCCTGGTGCATGACCATCAACAATCATGCCACTGCATTCCTCTATCTTGTCTAAGATGCTTCTATCCCCCCTCACCACGCCCATATAATTCATGACTTCGCCTAAACCTAAAATACGCCTGAAACTCTTAAGCACCCTTATCTCCTTTAAACCTATCTCGGCACCAGTGGTTTCGAGGCTTGTTGATGGGACAGATGAGGGTATCATGAAGTAGAATTTCAGGGGAGTTTTCTCGGAGTCTTCGACCAGGAATTTTATTCCATCTAAGCCTAAGACGTTGGCTATCTCGTGTGGATCAGCGACAACGCAGCATGTGCCGTGGGGCACAACCGCCCTAGCAAACATTCTCGGGGTCATCAGCGAGCTCTCTATATGGACGTGCCCGTCTATATAGGCTGGGAGAACATATTTAGATGGGAAGTCGAGCTGGTGTCTGGCGGGCTTTGGTTTATTGCCAATATATGCTATTAAGCCATTCTTCACGCCGATGTAGCCATCGAAAATATTGCCGCTGTAAACATTAACAATTTGGCCAGAGATTAATAGGTCTAGCGGTGTCCGCCCTAGGCAAGCGTCTATAACTCCAGCAAAATCCTTCACACCTTTCAGCCGCCAACACCCTTGAAGCTATCGGTTGCATGAGGATGACAAGAGACTTTTAAGGCTGAAAATAACGACGTTGTCGGATAGTTAACTTTTTATAACTATCCGTTCCACCTCTTTAAATTCATCGGTGGCTTTCAGGGGCAACGGGGCTCCCCTCATCCTGAGCATGTTTAAGCATGCTATTATGTCCCTATCGTTTTCATATCCACAATTTTTACATTTCAGAAGCCTGCACCCATTCGGCGCTAGCCTGCCGCCACCTATCGGGCACAGGCTTGAGGTATCTTTAGGATTGAGATATACGACTGGTAAGCCTTCAAGTTTAGCTTTGTATTCGATGTAGAATTGTAGTCTTCTAAAGTTCCATGAGTGTAGTCTGCGACTGAGGTTTTTAGTGTAGTTGATTTTTCTCCTGATCCCTTTAAGGTCTTCCATGATTATTCCCATGTGATGTTGTTTTGCGAAGTCTACGATCTTCTTAGCATTTTTGTGTCATTCATCCATAGCTTTGCGTTTTCTTCTACCAGAATACTTCCTAACCAGCTTTTCAGCGGTCTTAGGCTTGTATTTCTTCAGCTTTTGAATCCCCCTGATGATATTGAAGTAGGTTGTATGGGTAGTTCTCAGGTTGCTTTTAACCGTTAAGACGTGTGAATTAGAGCTTACTGCCGTAACGTTTGACTCATTAATATCTATTGCTATCCAGTCATCAGGATTCGACAAATCAACATCCTTTCTGAATGGAATAACCACCTTCTCTTCATTGATCCAGACCTCACCGACTTTCAACTTACCTTTTCTCCACTCCTCTATGAACCTCTTCTGGTAATCACCGAATTTTAAAGGTATGAGAAGGAAATGTCTCGGTTTTACCGATATCCTAAGCTTATCCCCCTCATACTTAACGAGTTGGGGGTCAAGTTGAATGAACAGCTTTTTCGCCACAGGTCTACCATTTTGAGCTTTACCCTTTCTTTTAAGTCTCCTCCAGCTCTTGAGCATCGAGGTAGCAACAGCACATGCCGAGTGGCAGAAATGTGTTGAATAGTCCCATCTCGATTTCCATTCTTGATAGATATGCTTCCTCAGCCTAGCATAACTGGTTATATTATCCTCTAACGCCCTTTCAATGCAGAAATTCAGCATATCTCTGAAGTCTTCTAAGAGTTTTCGTATTTCCTCGCTTTGCTCATAACCGAACGATACTGAAAGTGTTATTCCCACAATTAGGGAAATCCTCTAAAATGTTATATAAAATTAACTATTCAAAGAACTGCTGCTTAACCCATTATCTCATTATCTAAGGCTCTATAGCAAAGTAGACGCGCTTATTCATTCTACCCTTACTCTCAAACTTCAGGAGTCTTATCTGCCCAACCTCCCTGAGATTTCTAACATGCGTTCCACCATCAGCCTGTATATCTACGCCGACAACCTCAACTATGCGTAACATAGGTATATCCGGCGGGAAGGCCCTGGCCATCTTCACTACTCCAGGTATTTTTAGGGCTTCTTCCCTCGGCAGCTCATACCACCTAACCTCTATATCCTTCCTGAATAGATCATTGGCCTTCTCTATACACTTCACAATCATCTCTCTGTCTAGACGCTCTAGGCTAAAGTCGAAGCGGACTTTATCCTCCTCAATCTGATTCCCGGTAACAAGTGCGCCAGTCTCATTGCAGACTAATGAGGCAAATACGTGGGCTGCGGTGTGGCTGCGCATAAGCCTATATCGTCTATCCCAATTAATTATGCAGCGGACACGATCCTCGATCTGCAAACCGTCCCTATCAACTTCATGTATTATTTCGCTGCCAACTTTGGTGACGAAAGTGACATTAAAGGTATCATTGCCGCGGACTAGTTTGCCGGTATCATGCGGCTGCCCTCCTCCCCCAGGATAGAAGATCGTTTGATCCAGCACGACTTTTCTACCATCGATAACCTTAAGAACTCTTGCCTCACATTCTTTGAGGTAACTATCTTCTAAATACAGGGCTTTAGTCAATTATCTCACCAAAAGAGAAGAAGACTAAAATAAAATTTATACCTTTAAAGGCGCGATCCATAATCTCTTAGGATCAAAACTGCCCTTTCACATACTTTACTTCTTAAACAACTAAAGCTGCCGGATTAAAGATGACAATACGCCTAAATCGTCAATTATAGTGAATGCGTTTTTCTCCGCTTCTTGAGAACTCCACTTCTTATTTTTGACTAAAATAAATTTTACGCCAGCTCTCTTTGCACATAAAGCGTCTACAAAATGATCCCCAACAAATACTGCCTCGGAGGAATCTACGCCAAGGGCTTCGAGAGCTTTCAGGAGGTGTTCTGGGTCAGGCTTATGGCGGGTGACATCATCTCTAGAAACTAAGATATCAATATACTTGTCTAATGAAAATTTCTCAACTATCTTTTTAGAATATGTGCTGCAGCTATTGGTTACGATGCCAATTTTAAGGCCTAAACTCTTTAATTCGGTTAAGGTTTTAAGGGAAGTATCCATTAACTCAGCTTTATCCAATGACTTCAGCTCAGCCTTATTAAACATCGCGTAAACATTATTGATTATCTCCTTAATCCTAATTTCACTGAAATTCTTTTTACGCAGATCCTCTATCGCCCTATTAATTATCTCCATGTTCGACATGTTCTCATTTAAAAGAGTCTCATCCACACCTGACTCAACTAAAAACTTTATTGCTGATACTTTTGCCACTCTATAATCTATTCCAGAGCGTATCAGTGTATCGTCTAAATCAAATATCACCGCCTTTACTCGCATCGTAGAGTCCACCGAACAAATATTTAATCAAATATGACCATGTATAATTTTATTATTTTTCAGAAATCCATATATTGACAATAAATATACCTAATACTCGATTAAGATGAGTAAAATCTCCCCAAAAAAGTTCCTAGTGTTTCTCTTCATCGGTCTATCAATATTTTTAGTATACCTCTTTTTCACCATTGGCATTAACGAAATACTCAACGTTTTTCAGGGGCTCAATATATACCATTGTCTGCTATATTATACTCTTGCACTAGTCTCAGTTTTTCTGAGCACACTCTTATACTCGATGAGCTGGAATAAACTTATGGAGTCTGTAGGGATAAGGATAGGGATAAAGAGGACTTTTCTTTATTGCTGGTTAGGTAACTTTGTGGATGCAATAACGCCATTTGAAACAGTATCAGGGGAGATAACGAGGATTTATCTTGCCCAGAGGGAGACTGGCGAGCAGCCAGGAAAAATAGTTGCATCAGTAGTTGCGCACCGCATAACAGCAACTTTCATAGCATTAGGCAGCCTAACCATTTCTTCAATCTTCCTTATAACAAAATGTAATATTAGCGCAGGCATAATTTATCCCCTATTATTGATTATTTCTGGTTCAATCGCCGTAACTTTTCTATTAATGATTATGTCTTTAAAAAGAGGTGTAGCCGAGAGGGTCGCCGATGCAATCCTAAATTTTATTGCCTTCATACTTAAGGGGCGCGTAAACTTGCTAGAAACAAGGAGAAGGGTTCACCAGAATATACAATGCTTCTATAATGATTTTAGGCATATTAGCGGCAAACGGTGGACGCTAACATTAGCTGTCTCTTATAATTTCTTCGCATGGCTCCTTCATTTAAGCGTCTTTCTCTTAACCTTTTATGCGCTCGGTTTCTCTGAAATAGCCTCAAAAATCTCTGAAACAATCGTAGCGTATTCGATAAATATGGCCCTCCAGGTGGCTCCAATATCCCTTGTCACTCCAGGCCTCATAGAGATAATTATGACAAATATATATGTGCTGCTGGGCTTCAACCCAGCACTCAGTGGGGTAGCAACACTGTTTATACGTATCGCTACATTCTGGCTTCAAGTTTTATCTGGTGGGATAATAGTTCAATGGATGGGTGTAAAAAATATGTTTGAGCAGATTTTCAAAGGCACATCAACTTGTTAAAAAAGCTTTTCTTCTCTTCAATAACCATCTTTTCTTGTGGAAAAGATGAGCCGAGAGCCATTACTGAAGCTTGCTACGCAATATTTCATGAAAAGGGGATACGTTATAAATAAGAATCAGATGAAAGACTCAAACGAGGAGCAATTCTCAGATAAAAAAGTTGACCTCATAGTGAAGAGGGGTAACGAAATCTATCCCGTCTGGATCAAGGAATGGAATAGAACAGTTGGGGTCAACGTGATAATAAATGTAGATAAGCTGGCTCAAAACATGGGTTTCACAACCCCAATCATAATAGCTGAAAAGTTCAGCGAGCATGCAAAGGCATACGCTAATCGTAAGGGAATACGACTGCTAACAAGGTTGGATCTCATAAGAGGCCTAAAAGCATTCTAGACTTTAATTTAAAATTCAAGGGGGCTTCAACTCAATTTAAAACTCCCTTAAATACTCTTCGAGCTTATTCTCCATCTCTAGTTTTCCAAGCCAATCCACAATTCCAACCTTACGCTCCCTCAATCCACCCAAAACCTCCAGAATTTCTTGGACAATGTCCTTAGCGTCTCTTGAGGTTGCGTCTACTTCATGTATCTTCTCAATGCCAAACTTATCTATAGCATCATAGAGGCAGACATCCAGAATCTCGGCTGCAAGGTTCTCAGAAATCTTCTTCTCGCTATAATGCCTATCCTCCAAGATACACTTAAGTTCCTCAGGACTTCTCCTTAAAACAAACACCATTGTAACGCTTTCCGATGGAACGACATCTGGGGCGAAGTGCCCCTCAATAATAACATCGCGGTCGGAACTAGAAATTATTTCCTGAATCCTCCTAGAAACCCTATCTAAATCAACTACTAGGGTATCTCTTTCCTCATCTACCTCGACATAAAGATTCTCTTTTTTAACGAGTTCGCTTAAAGATATTAGGATAGAATTTGTCTTTGAAGAGAGTATTTTTGAGATAGAGGATTTCCCAACACCGGGTGTTCCGGTGATAACTATTACGCGTCTAATATATTTTCACCTTTGAGTCTTTAACATATGATACTGGAGCATCTATTTAAGATTTTAGAGCCTAGAGCTTTTAGAGTGAATCTTAATTCCTTAAATTTTTATTCGATTTTCTTCCTTTATGCTTCTTAAGACGAGGGCTGTTTCGGTGCTTATGACCCCGTCGATCAGACCTATCTCATCGATTATCTTCGCCAGCTTATTCTGATCCTCTGTTCTAACCTTAACTATGGCGTAGTATGAGCCAGTCACGTCATAAACTTCATAAACATCATCCATTTTACTTAAGGTATTTAGAACATTTTGGATCTTCTTTGGATCAGCGTTTATTAGTATGAAAGCCGTTATCTTTTTACCTAAGGCTTCAGGTGAAACTATCGCCGTAAACCTCTTTATAATATTCTTCTCAAGAAGCTTCTTAATTCTAATAAAGATTGTCGTTTCACTAACATTCAGCTTCTCAGCTATTCTTCTAAGTGATATTCTAGCATCGTCCTGCAGCATTCTAATTATCTCCTTATCAATATCATCTATTTCCGTTCCCATGGAACTTCCCTTAAATGAAAATTCTTAACTAAACATATAAACTATGTTCATGAAAAAATACTTTATTTGGTTATTATTAAAGATTTTTGAAATATAACCGAAAGGTTTATAAAGAAAAATGTGTTTCTCCTATAAGCGTGAAAATGGGGGCGGTAGCCTTCAAGGCAAAATGTCCTGAATGTGATGCGGAGATAAATGTCCCAGACGATGCCCTTGATGGAGAGATAATCAGTTGCCCAGACTGCGGCCTAGACCTAGAAGTTAGATTTGATGAAAATGGAGTATTATGCCTAGAGCCAGCTGAGATTGAGGGTGAGGATTGGGGCGAATAAATGAGCGGGGTAAGTCTAATCTACGATAGAATTAGATGGGAGGAGAAGGTGCTAATAAATGCTTCGAGAAACATGGGGCTAGATATAAAGGTGATCGACCTAAAAGATATCTACGTAGACGTCCTTAACAACCATGATAAGGTTATAAATGAGTTTGGAGACCTTGTTCTCCAGCGCTGCATAAGCTACTTTAGGGGGCTACATATAACAGCTTTCCTAGAGAATGCCGGAATCCATGTTATCAACCCATTTTATGTATCCCTAATCTGCGGAAACAAGTTATTTACAACACTAGCGCTTATAAAAGCTAAGGTGCCTGTTCCAAAGACCCTCGTAGCCTTCACGGATGAAGGTGCTCTGAAAGCATTGGATTCATTGGGCTATCCAGCCGTCCTAAAGCCAGTTGTTGGAAGCTGGGGCCGATTAATAGCGCTCCTCAAGGATAGGGATATGGCCCAAGCGCTTCTGGAAGCCCGTGAAGAGATGCATGACGCGCTACTACAGATCTATTATCTTCAGGAGTATGTTAAGAGACCCCCAAGGGATATACGTGTCCTAACGGTTGGTGATGAGGTTGTTGCGGCTGCATATCGTTATTCGACTAATGGTGATTGGAGAACTAATGTTGCCCGTGGGGCGAGAACCGAGCCATGCCCGCTCACCGACGAGCTTATCGACTTAGCTCTTAAATCCTCAGAGGCTGTTGGCAGTGGGGTGTTAGCAATAGACTGTATGGAGTCGCCCGAGGGGCTGGTTGTGCATGAGATTAATAGCACCCCTGAGTTTAAGGGTCTTTATGCAGCTACTGGCGTCAATATTTCTGAAAAGATAATTAGATATGCTATCAAGGTGATGAAGAAGTGAGGGTTGGGGTCTTTGGGGCCTCTGGATATGTTGGCGGCGAGCTCCTGCGCCTACTCCTCTCCCACCCAAAAGTTGAGGTTACAGCGGCTACATCAAATACTTATGCGGGCGAGTATATTTACCGCGTGCACCCAAACCTTAGAGGGCAGACAACATTAAGGTTCATTAAGTCCGATCCTGAGAAAGTATCAAGTCTATGCGACATTTTATTTGTGGCAACTCCGCATGGAGTGTCATCAAAATTTATACCAAGTCTCTTGGAGACTGGCATAAAGATAATTGATTTAAGCGCGGACTTTAGGCTCAAGAATCCGAAGGATTATGAAAAATGGTATGGTTGGAGCCATAACAGTCCAGAGACTTTAGAGAAATCCGTTTATGGTCTACCTGAACTCCACAGAGAGGAAATTAAAAAGGCGCAGCTGGTCGCTGTTCCTGGTTGTATGGCTGCTGCTGGCATATTGGCTTTAGCTCCGATAGTTAAGTCGGGCAAAATTGATGTAGATAAAATTGTTATAGACTTTAAGGTTGGCTCGTCTGGGGCTGGTGTAAAACCGTCTATATCGACTCATCATGCCGAGCACTATAGCATCGTTAGGCCATATAAGCCTATTGGGCATAGGCATACGGCTGAGATAGAGCAGGAGCTCAGCCTGCTATGTAATAGGAGAGTTGTAATTTCAATGTCTGCCCACGCCGTGAACATGGTTAGGGGGATACTATCAACTTGTCATACCTTTCTTAATGAGCCGGTAACGTCTGCCGAGGTCTGGCGCATATATAGGGAGCTCTATTCAGGCGAGCCCTTCATCAGGTTTGTTAGGGATGTAAAGGGCCTATATAAATATCCAGATCCAAAGATTGTTGTCGGCTCAAACTATTGTGATATAGGGTTTGAGCTAGATGAGCATGCAGGCAGGCTCGTTATCCTTTCAGCCATAGATAATTTAATGAAGGGCGCAGCTGGAACGGCTGTTCAGGATATGAATATTATGTGTAACTGGGATGAAAGAGAGGGTTTACGTTACTTAACGCCACATCCAATCTGACTTGTTTAAAAGCACGATATTCTGGGTGCTTATTGAAATGATTGTCCTAAAGGTTGGTGGGGACATCTTTAAGAAAGGATTAAGCGAGAATCTAGCTAATGATATAAAAAGGGTAATCGATGCTAGGGGCGGGAAGATAGTTATTGTTCATGGTGGCGGGGATGAGGTTACAGAGATAGCTGAGAAGCTCGGGAAAAAGCAGATTTTCGTTATCTCGCCTGATGGTATAAGGAGCCGCTATACTGATGAGGAGACCGTTGAGATATACACAATGGTTATGGCTGGGAGAATAAATAAGGCTATTATTAGGTGGCTTTTAGCTGCTGGCATACCAGCTGTAGGCCTATCTGGCATTGATGGTTCCCTTCTCGTGGCTGATAGGAAAAAGAAGATAGTTATTGTGGATGAGAGGGGTAGAAAGAGGATAATTGATGGAGGCTTCACTGGAAAAATATCAAGTGTTAATCCGAGGCTAATTGAGACTCTCCTAGAAGGCGGCTATGTCCCAGTTATATCACCAGTAGCAATCGGCTCAGAGAACGAGCTCCTAAATGTTGACAGCGATAGGGCTGCTGGACAAATAGCTGGTGCGCTAAAGGCTGAAAAACTAATCTTTTTGACGGATGTTCCGGGAATAAAGATTGGTGAGGAATATTTGAGGAAGATAACTCTTAGTGAAGCAAAGGATCTCCTGCCAAAGATAGGTCCGGGCATGAATATGAAGGTTATCGCCTCCATGGAAGCCATAGAGGCGGGAGTAAAGGAAGCCATTATAGCCTGCGGCTTGAGAGAGGATCCGATAACAAGTGCATTAAGTGGATTGAATGGCACGGTGATAACAGCTGAATAAGGATGAGATAATAGCCGCTGAAAACCTCTTTCTCGCAAATGTATATCAGAAGTATCCAGTCTGCATTGTTAGGGGAAGTGGTGCCATCTTATATGACATAGATGGCAGAGAATACATTGATTGTATGGGTGGTTATGGTGTAAGCCTTGTTGGGCACTGCCACCCAAAGATTGTATCCGCAATAAAAGAGCAATGTGAGAGACTTATAGCCTGCCATGGCTCATTATATAATGATAAGAGGGCGGAGCTTCTAGAGAAACTCGTGGAGATTGCACCTAGGGGCCTAAGCAAAGTTTTTCTGTGTAATAGTGGCGCAGAGGCTGTTGAGTGTGCGATAAAGGTCGCCGTGAAGTATACTGGCAAGAGCGAGATAATAAGCATGGTTAGAGGCTTTCATGGGAAGACTATTGGTGCGTTATCGGCCACCTGGAGCCAAAAATATCGTGATCCATTTAAGAGCCTCTTGAATCCAAACTTCAAGTTTGTGCCCTTTGGAAGGCTAGATAAAGTTGAGGAAGCCCTTACGGAAAATGTCGCCGCGATAATAGTTGAACCCATTCAGGGGGAAGGCGGAGTCTATGTTGCGCCCAATGGGTTCTTAGAGGGCCTAAGAAAAATCTGCGATGAAAAAAATATTGTGTTGATATTTGATGAGGTTCAAACAGGGTTTGGACGAACGGGTAAAATGTGGGCTTCAGAACACTGGGGTGTTACGCCAGATATAATGTGTATTGGAAAGGCTATGGGCGGCGGTCTACCAATAGGGGCAACCTTGGCGAGAGAAGATGTTATGAATGTGCTTAAGGTTGGTGAGCATACGAGCACCTTTGGAGGAAACCCGCTTGCATGCGCGGCGGCATCCGCGGTAATAGACGTTATAATTGAAGAGAGGTTGGTTGAGCGGGCATGGAACCTAGGAAATAAATTTAAAACTATGCTCCAGAGATTGGTTGAGGAATCAAGAATTCTTAGGGAGGTTAGGGGGTTAGGTTTAATGCTTGGGCTTGAGACTAGAGTGGACATATATGACATTCTGATGAAGGCCCTTGGGAAAGGGGTGATACTGCTCTATTCTGGAAGAAACGTGATTAGGTTCCTTCCACCACTAGTCATAGAGCTGGAGCAGATAGAAAGGGTTATCCAAGTTCTTAGGGAAGTCCTTCTGGAGGAGAAGAAGAAACTACTCATTAGCAATAGCGGGTGTCGATAAGGTGAATATAGATTCAAATTACGCGGTGAATATCTTAAAGGCTATGCTTGAAATTTATAGTCCAAGTGGTGCTGAAGAGGAGATCTCTCTCTTTCTTTTAGATGAAATGAGGAGAATCGGGTTCGAGAGGGTCTGGAGGAATAATGTCGGAAACGTTTATGGCGAGATTGGCTCAGGCAGCCCCGTAATCCTGTTGTGCGGGCACATGGATACCGTTCCGGGCAGAATACCGGTGAGGATTGAGGGTGAAAGAATATATGGAAGAGGGGCTGTTGACGCTAAATCATCTCTGGCAGCAATGATAAATGCTGCAGCTCTCCTCAAATTAAGTAACCTAGAGGGAAAAGTGATCGTCGCTGGGCTTGTAGATGAAGAGAAGGGTGGGCGAGGGATAAGGGCTCTTTTAAGAGAGAATATTAATATTAACTGTGCAGTATTTGGTGAGCCCAGTGGCATAAATAATATAACTTTCGCCTATAAAGGTCACCTTAAACTTAAAGTCGTATTTAAGACACCTACTGGACATTTAGGCGCCCAGCATCTCTTACCCAATGCTATTGAAGAATGTATCAAGTTCTGGCTTAGATTCAAGAGAGTTTGTGAAGAAAAGTATAAGTCTCCGCAAGGTATCTTTTATTCATTAACGCCAACAATAGCAAAGATATATGGCCGAGGCACAACAAACAGTATTCCTGACGTGTGCTCTCTGGGCGTCGATCTGAGACTACCCCCAACGATACCGTCGAAAAGAGCCATCGAGATAATCGGCGGACTCATCAAAGAGTTTATTGAAGAGAGCGGATGTGAGATCAACTTTAAAGCTACTAGCATAGTTGAGCCATACGTAGCTGATAGAGAGAATATTGTCATTAAGTCTTTAAGGGAGGCTGTTCTTGAGGAGACTGGGAAGGAGGCGAAGCTTGTTCGAAAAACAGGGACTGGTGACATGAACATTTTTGGGTTACGCCTAAAGGTTCCTGTGGCAACGTATGGCCCAGGCGAATCAAGATTGAGTCATACATATAATGAATCTATAAGCATCTGGGAATATCTGACCAGCATAAAAATCTATAAAAAGACTGTTGAGAAGATCTCTTTATTATATAGATCATTAAGAGAGAAGGAGCATTAATGCTACCTATAGGCGATGAAAACAAGCCTACAAAAACACCATATATAAATTATGCGTTAATAATAATCAATATCATAATCTTTTTCTTTTTCCTTTTTCAGGGATGGTATGCTCTCGACCGGGCTGTAGAGGAATACGGCGTTATACCCGCATATATCCTGAGCGGAAAGAGATTACAAACTTTATTCACAAGCATGTTTATACATGCGGACATACTGCACCTTTTGGGCAATATGATTTATTTATGGATTTTTGGGGACAATATTGAGGATGCTCTTGGACACATTAAATATGTGCTCTTCTATATACTCGGAGGTCTCTTCGCGAGCTTCATCCATATCTTTTCAACACTTTTGTCATTACATATAAGGCCTATTCCATATGTAATATCAGAGCTTATGACCCCCGCCGTTGGAGCGTCTGGTGCAATCTCAGCTGTTTTAGGCGCCTATATGCTCATATACTCAAATGCTAGAATAAGAACGCTGATATTCTATTTTTTTATAATCACTGTTGTGAGAGTGCCAGCATATTATTACCTTGGCTTCTGGTTTATCTATCAACTGATGATGGGCGTAGTATCCCTAACGGGCATATCGTCAGGAGTAGCCTTCTGGGCGCATATAGGCGGCTTCGTATTTGGTATGGGGGTCGCCAGCATCCTCAAAGTCAAACACAGGAGTGAAAAAGCTGGCAAGGAAAGAGTTTATAAGCCTCTTGTAGCGCCTTGGGTTAGACCGCCCCTAGCAGACATGTTCATTGAGGCTGACAGGGTCTTTGTTATGGCCTATATGCCGGGCGTTGAGGAGGGCGATATAAGAATTAGGGTTTCCGAGTGGGATGTTATAATAGAGGCTGAGCACGGAAGCATAAAATATTTTGGGCATATCAACCTTCCAGTTCCAGTTATACCAAAGATCATCGACCAAGAATACAAGAATGGGGTTTTGAGGATCACGCTGTATAAATTGTCGCATTGGTCCGGCATTAGGTCAGAGGAACTTTAATACTGAGTGTATGGAGGGATGATCTCTGGACGATTATATAGTGTTTGCATGCCCAAAATGTAAGTCAATTAGATACGCGAGGGAGAGACAGAAGACCGCTAAATGTTTAGGATGCGGCTATCAAATACAGATTCACTCAAATAAAATCATGATCCTTGCAAGGGCAAAAGACATAAGAGAAGCTGTCGAGACAGTTAAGTTTCTTAAGGTTAAGATGAAAAGATAAAATTAGAAGTTTTTATCCTAAAATAAATTGATATGCACTTTCCTAGGTGATCTGTTATGCCTGAAAGAACGGGTGATAGCGATAAGGTTAAGTTAATGGCTGATCTGCTTAAAAGTGGAGCCGTATTAACCGACTTATCTTGCCCAGTTTGTGCTTCACCGCTATTTAGGCTTAAGGGCGGTGAGTTATGGTGTGCCCAATGCCAAAAGAAAGTAGTTGTTGTCAGGGAGGAAGAGGAAGCTAGGGAGGTTGAGGCCTCAGCCGCACTAAGCCAGGCTGAGGCGACAATTATAATGAAGATTTGGGAGATAAATGAGAGGCTGAGGGTAGAAGATGATCTCGAGGAGGTTCAGAAACTGGGAGCGGTAATGGGAATACTGCTGGAGAATCTTGAGAGAATAAGGAGGATGGGGAAGAGAAAATAATGAAAGAAAGAGAGACGCTGGGAATATACACATTTTTTCCAGAGAGAAGCCATTATAGTGCGCATATAAAGTTTAATGTTCCCATAATTGATCTCCAGAGGACTATACTAAATTTGTTATATAAATTGAATGGTTGTAAAGCTGAAGGCAGCTTACTTAGTCTCGTTGAGCCCAACGTGGAAGCTTTTATAGAATTTGGCGTTGCCGATGGACTAGTGTTTAATTATCTTGACGTGAACACCCTAGATAATCTCTTAAAGGCGAT
Organism: Candidatus Bathyarchaeota archaeon; assembly: GCA_018396405.1. Lineage (GTDB taxonomy): Archaea > Thermoproteota > Bathyarchaeia > Bathyarchaeales > DTEX01 > DTEX01. Next base: position 15,405 of record JAGTQD010000003.1, on the reverse strand, counting down.
CAGCGGAAAAATTTTGCGGGTGCTCGATTTCTTATGCATAATAAGGTATTATAAGGTGAGGAGTGACAAGCGGGTAGCATTACGCTCCGATTTCTTCTTCCTAAGATTTCTGTTTAATAATGATGAACTTGAGATTCAAGTCTTCCACGAAAAGGGTTTACAGCGTGTATCAACCAAAGATCTTGTAAAGTTCTTGGTTGAGAGAATACGCTTTGGATTAATGGGTCGAGATAGAGCGCTCTCTATTAATAAGTAGCGTCACGTTTTGTCGGTTTTAACCCCAATCTCTCTAAAACTATTCTCTGGAGTTCTCTGGAGACTTCTGCAATCGGTCTATTCCCATCTATTAGGAGAAGAAAACCTTCCCTAACAAGCTCTAGATATATCTCCCTAACCCTAACCTGAACCTCAAAGCTTTCCATGACGGATCTTTTACGCCCCTTTTGGATACGCTCCATAATAACCTCAACCGGGACATCTAAATATATTGCCAGATCCGGCTTAGGAACCATTCTGTTTATCTCCATTATCCATTTGAGATCTAAACCTCCTGCCCCTTGATAGGCTAGCGAAGAGTAAATGTATCTGTCAGAAACGACTATTTTCCCCTTGTCAAGTAGAGGTCTTATCTCCCTCTCCACATGAACTATTCTATCTGCAGCAAATAGCAAGGCCTCGGCTGAAACTGGTAGGCGTCTATCTCTCCTAAGAACATATCGCTCTATGAATCTGCCAATCTCGCTATCGCTTGGCTCAGACGTATAAAAGGCCTCAAAACCCATCCCCCTCAAGTTTTCAACGAGGAGTTTTGATTGAGTCGTCTTCCCGCTCTTATCAAGCCCCTCTATACAAATTAACAGTCCCCTCTTGCTCATGAGAGCAGCCCATAAAACTAAACAAGTTTAGAACATATAATACTTTGCGTAATCAATGATATAATTGACTGGTGGTGAGAGGAATGTTTAGATTTAACAAGGAGCAGATAGTCTTTGAGATAGGCGGCGTAAAGGTTGGCGGCCAACCGGGTGTGAATCCAACAGTCATGATTGGAAGCATGTTTTATAAGGGGGATAAAATAGTCAAGGATGAGAAGACAGGCGAATTTGATCACGGGGCCGCGCAGACATTAATTAAAAAACTTGAGGAATTTTCAGATAAGACTGGGCTGCCAGCGATGCTTGACGTGGTATGCTCTTCTCCAGAGAATGCGAGGAGATATATTGAATTCGCCGCGGATGCCACAAAAATGCCAATACTTATAGACTATGTTTCTGATGATGCTGCGCTGGGCGGCATGAACGTTGCGAGGGAAATCGGCATAGCCAATAGGGTAATCCTGAATTCAATTAATCCTGAAACAAAACCCCAAATATATGATAAGGTTAAGGAGTCTGGCATAGAAGCCGCAATATTATTAACATATAGTGCTAAGGCATTACTATCATATAAAGAAAGGATTAAGTTGCTGGAAACAATGATCCCAAGAGTCATGGAAGCAGGTATAAAGAAGATCCTAATAGACACGACCGTCCTCGATATCGCAACATTAGGTCTGGCCTGTAAGGCTATATTTGAAGTTAAAGAGCGGTACGGTTACCCAGCTGGATGCGGCGCCCACAACGCGATAGCTTCATGGAAAGCCCTAAAAGAAAAGAAAAATAAAATTTTGGAGATCTCGTGCTCATCAATAGCTAACGGGCTCCCAGTAGCCATAGGAGCAGATTTCATACTTTATGGACCAGTAAGCGACGCAGAATACATCTTCCCGGCAATAAGCTTAATAAACGCAGCATACGCACAGATTCTGATGGAGGAGGGAAAAAGGCCGCCAGCAACTCATCCAAGATTCAAGATATCACGCCTATAAACATAATCCGGCCAAAAAAATTATTAGACCGCAAAAATATTTTTTATTAAGGCATAAAAGCGGCCGTCGTCTAGCTGGTTAGGACGCAGGCCTTCCAAGCCTGTAGTCCCGGGTTCAAATCCCGGCGGCCGCACCAAGAAATTCCCACAGCTTTTCAGAAATAAGTTTTAGTTACATAGCACAGGTTGAAGATAACGGCTTTATTTATTTAATTAGGGAAAAGCATGCGGTAAAAATATATTTAATTAGAGGCGCTTTACCCGGGTGTGCCTAACAACTTCAACTATCTCCATAACAGAGCTACTTTGTTCACGCAATGCTTTATTTATGGCTATTTCAGCATTCATTGACCCAATGTGTATTATATTGCTTATGCAGGAAATAAGGGTTCTCAGATACGGTACTCCGGGAAGTTCATAAAAGATCTTCTCTATCTCATTTTTTAGGGATCTTCTCATTTCAAGTATACTGTTGGCTAGCCTGATATCCCCTGTAAAAATGCACTCGACAGATGTTTTAACGATTTCTTGCGCTTTTTCCCCAATCTTATATATCCTTTCTACCTCCTCTTTATCAAATTTTCCCCCGAGATCCTTTAATGCTATTATTTTCTTTGCAATATCTTCGGAAATATCTCCTATTAGCTTTAAGGACTGTAATATCGATCTCGCTGCTGGCAGAAAAACAATATCTGTTAAACCTACTTGCTCGCGTATTTCCTCCCTTTCTTGCGCAAATAAGAGCAAACGTATAGCTAAGTAATAAATCATATCCACCTCATTTTCTCTTTCAATTGCTTCCTGAGCCAGTTTATCATCATTTTTGAGGAAAGCCTGCATGGCTTCGGAGAATACTGTCAATACAAGTAAAGTTAATCGTCTAATCAACATATCAAACTTAAATTTAGTTAAATCTAATGAACAGTGTAGAAGTACATTGTTTTCTGTTTCCTCTAATATACCTAAACCAACAAGCTTTCGTACAATTCTTCTGATCTCATCCATGTGCCTCTTATCTATTCTGTTTGCCGATATTATCCTGATGAGATTTTTTCCGTGGAGATAAGCGCCGACAATAATTTTTTCAAGGAGACCTGGCTCTGTGCATAGGTCGGCATTAATTACATATTCTTCCTCAACATCTTCTTGACGAAACCGTTCCCTTGGTATTATTTTTAAAGTCCCATCTTTTTCTGGCACTATAAGCACTATGTCTCCTGGCTTAATACCGTTTTCTTTTATCCATCTGTTTGGAAGTGAAACTGTTATGGTTGAACGCCCAACCCTTTGTAATTTTCTACTTTCCATGCTCTCACAAGCTTTTATAATATTTACCAAGAATATATTCTATTTGCATCATATATAAATTTTTGCTTATGTTATATATCCTTGAAAAATAATGGAGGTGGGTATAATGTCTGAATGGAGAACCGTTAGTGTGAGGCGAGAATTAATAGAAGAGATTGAAAAAATGGTTAAAACTGGCCTCTACAGAAGTGTCTCAGAATTCATCGCTGAAGCTATAAGACTACGCTTAGAGGAGCTGATGCGCGCAAGGGGCGTCCCAGCCGAGAGGAGAAAAGAGGTTCTAGCAAAGATCCAAGAGCAGCTATTATACACGCCTAAGCATGTTTGGGTTCAGGTTACTCCTGAGGGTAATATACGCATGGGGTTGACAGACTATGCTGCGAGGCACCTGAAGGGGATTGCTAATGTGATGACTGAGCCTGTTGGGAGGGAGGTTAAGAGGATGGAGCCAATAGGTATGGTTGAGACATGGATGTTCATATTCGACATATACTCACCGATAACTGGGAAGATTGTTAAGGTGAACGAGACACTGAGGACTGAGCCGCAACTAATAAACGAGGACCCGTATGGGGAAGGATGGATACTGGAAATCAAGCCAAAGAACTCCTTAGTGCTTGAGGAGGAGCTGAAAGACCTATTGACTGCTAGAGAATATGAGAAATGGGTAAGTAAAATAGAGGGTAGGCTAAAAGAGTAACTAAATAGACCAAAAGTTAGACTCTAATTCCCTAATTTATTTTTTAATTTTATTTTTTGGGAGATCAGCCTCATGCTGGGTTTGTTAGATCTATTCATGATTGCTAGTGGATTCATAATTGGCGTCCTATCAGGTTTTTTCGGCTTTGGTGGAGGCTTTATTCTCACACCACTTCTTATTAGCCTAGGTTTCCCAGCAAGCATATCCGTTGGAACAAGCATTATGGAGACTTTTATGTCTTCTTTGGTCAACTCGCTGAGGCATAGATTCTTAGGTAATGTAAAGATAAAAGCTGGTTTGGTAGCTGTTTCTTCTTCCATCCTTGGAAGCGAGTTTGGAGCCCAAATAATTGAGCGCCTAAAGATTCTTGGAGTTCAATACATGGGTTTCGTCTTGAGCTTGTCCTATATCATAATTTTAGGCTTAATCTCAGCATATATATTTCATGGAAGCCTAAAATGGAGGCTCCTCAAAGAGGAAAGCTCATCTTTAAGGCGTAAATTCGAAGAAAATGGGTCTCCATCGGCAATTACCATATTGCGGCCAAATACAGAGAAAGTATCGATGTGGATATTTATTTTAATAGGCTTTATTAGCGGTTTTTTCGCTGGCTTTTTAGGATCTGGCGGGGGCTTCATCTTGATTACTCTGCTTATATATGTAGTTGGCTATAAACCACGTGTAATTGCTGGAACGAGCGCTTTTTGGGTATTATTAAACTCCGCATACGCATCTTTAACCCACATTATAAAAGGGAACGTTAATTTTATACTAGCAACACTGATTTTTATTGGCTCTTCAGCTGGTATGCAGATTGGTATTGCTGCAACTAGGCATGTGAAAAAAGATATCTTTAAATTGTTATTTGGCTTATGCTTAGGTTTTGTTTCTTTAAGCACCTTTATAAAATTGCTTTCCGAGTCTCCTGGTCTCTCTGTCCTTCATCCTTTACCACCGATAATAACATTTATCTTGGTCTCAACTGTTGCCCTGCTTATAATTATCGAATTATTAAGAAAGAGGATTAGAAGGTAGTAAAGTGTTAGAAATAAAAATAAGAATAAATTCAAAATTTAATTAATTGTGCATTAAAGTTAACTTAGAAAGGTTAAAATATTCCCTTATTTTCTTCATTTTTAAAAGGGGGTTTTCCTACTGGGGGAAAAATTGAGGGGATACGTGAAAAAGTTTCCTCCGTGTCGAGGGGCATGTCCCGCTCATGTTAATGTTCAGGCATATGTTTGCTTAATTCAGATGGGAAAATTTAGAGAGGCTGTTGAGGTAATAAGGAGAGATCTACCTTTTCCAGCGATATGTGGGAGAGTATGCTTCTCTCCTTGTGAAGATGCTTGCAGCAGAATTAACATCGATCAGTCAGTGGCAATAAGATCCTTAAAGAGACTTGTAGCAGATATTGAACGGGAACAGGGGAGAGTTGCTGTCAAGCCAGTACCAAAGAAATATGATGAAAAAGTCGCTATAATAGGTGCTGGGCCAGCTGGCTTAGCAGCTGCCTATGAGCTAGCCAAGCTCGGCTACCCTGTAACAGTCTTTGAGCGTATGCCCGAGCTAGGTGGAATGATGCGCTACTGCATACCGGATTATCGCTTAGAAAAATTCGTTGTTAAAAATGAAATAGATTATATATTGGGTCTAGGCGTTGAAGTCAAAACTGGCGTAGAATTTGGAAAAGATATAACTGTTGACAGTTTAAAGAGAGATGGATATAAAGCAATTTTTATCGCTATTGGGGCGCAGCTAAGCGCGAAACTAAATATTCCTGGCGAGGATCTTGAGGGCGTTATACACGCGGTAGATTTTCTGCGCTCTCTCGCTCTTGGCAAGCGATTAAATATTGGCGAGACAGTAGCGGTTATCGGTGGCGGAAATACGGCGATTGATGCCGCGAGGACTGCAAAGAGACTTGGCGCAAAGAGGGTCATGATTCTTTATAGGCGTTCACGTGAAGAGATGCCTGCACATCCGTGGGAGGTTGAGATGGCTGAGAAGGATGGAGTAAAATTCTACTTTTTGGTGGCTCCTAAACGGATAATAGGTGAAGGTGGGCGGGTTAGAGCGGTTGAATGTCTGAGGATGCGTCTCAGCGAACCAGATGAGACCGGGCGGAGGCGCCCGATTCCTATACCATTCACGGAACATCAATATGAAGTAGATATGGTTATACCAGCTATTGGTCAAGTGGTTGAGATATCATGCTTACCACCTGAAATTATAGGTAAAAATGGGTTAATTGAGGCTGACCCAGTAACGCTGGAGACAAAAATTCCAGGAGTATTTGCTGGTGGAGACGCTGTTACCGGACCCGCGAGCATAATTGAGGCTGTAGGCGCAGGTAAACGGGCGGCGCTATCAATACACCGCTATTTGAGGGGGGAGGCTATAGAGGAGGAGAGGATAGAGGAGACAACGTGGGTTAAGGATTGGAGTTTACTTGAAAAGAAGGAGCGGAGGTATGAGTCCCCTGTTGAGAAGCCGCATTTAAGCTTTGAGGAAGTGAGAGCTTATCTCGAAAGGGTGCAGCGGGCGGCAAGGTTTGAAGCTTTTCGTTGTCTTGGTTGCGGTCCTTGCGCTGAATGTCTCGCGGGTGTAGATTTATGTGTAAAGGACAAGGCAATCGTTGATGAAAGTAAATGTGTTGGATGTAATCTTTGTGTGGAGATATGCCCGTTTGGAGCAATTGTGAAGAACGAGAGTGGTGTAGCGCAAGTAAATGAGGAAATATGTAAGGGATGCGGAACTTGCGCGGCGAGATGCCCGAAGGAGGCTATAACCTTGGAGAATATCTCCACTGATAAAATTTTGTCCGCTCTCTCCAATGCTCTAGTAGTTAGGGTGGTGTAAAGTGGAAGCTGGTCTGAGAATTATATGTTTCATATGCGACTGGGCTTTTCCGGAATGGAGTATAGAAACGCCGCCCAACGTTAGTGTCATCCAAGTTAAATGTATTGGTAGACTTGATCCAATAATTATCCTTGAAGCTTTTGCTAGAGGGGTAGATGGTGTAATAGTTGTTGGATGTAAGTGGCCAGACTGCCACTTTATTGATGGAAGCCTATATGGCGAGCGAACCATTAGGCTGCTAAAAAAGATTATGGCGCTCACGGGGTTAGAGACGGAGCGTTTACGCTTAGAGATGGTTTCACCTATCGAGAACAGGAGCCTTTCAAGCATTGTTGAGAAGTTTATTGATGATATTAAGGACTTTGGTCCATTATTTAAGGGTAAGGAGGCTGATAAAGAGCTACTCTTTAATCTTCAAGCGGCTGAGCAGGCGGTGACCTGGTCTAGGCTGAGAATGCTTTCTGGCAGGGAGAGAAAGCTTACTGAAAAGGTAAACGTGTATGGAGAGAGGATAAGTCAAGAAGAGTATGATAGACTAATAGAGGAGGCTCTTGAGGAGGAATATATCAGGAGCAAAATTTACCTTATAACGAAGGGTAAACCAGCATCTGTTGAGGAGATCTCTAGGCGTATTGGCGTTGATTCGTTCTTAGTTTTGCAGCACATTGTCACTCTTAGGCGTAAAGGTTTGCTTGGTGTGGACAGGATTGAAGGTTATACACCACTCTATAAGGCCCTGGAGGTGGGTTGATGGGAGATAAAGTTGGCGCGGTTCTTGTAGTGGGTGGGGGAGTAGCTGGTATACAAGCTGCTCTCGATCTAGCCGATTCTGGCTTCAGGGTATATCTGCTTGATGAGTCTCCAAGCATAGGGGGAACGATGGCGCAGCTCGACAAGACCTTCCCTACAAATGACTGCGCGATGTGTATCCTTGCACCCAAACTGGTTGCCGCGGGAAGGCATCCCAACATCCATTTAATAACTCACGCTGAGATAGAGGGCGTTGAAGGTGAACCAGGAAACTTTAAGGTTAAGGTAAGAAGGAAAGCCCGCTATGTTGATCCAGAGAAATGTACTGGATGCGGTGTCTGCGCGAGGGAGTGTCCTATTGAGGCGATAGATGAATATGATGAGGGGTTAAGCAGGAGGAGCGCTATCTACGTGAAGTATGTGCAAGCGGTTCCGCGGACATACATTATTGATAGAGGGAAGTGTATTGGTTGTGGAACATGTAAGGAAGTGTGTAGGGCCGGAGCTATAAAATATGACGATAAAGATGAAGTTGTTGAGCTGCCCGTTGGAGCAATAATACTTGCACCCGGGTTTGAAGAATTTAATCCGGTCGTAAAGAGCGAGTATGGTTATAAGCGTTATCCAAATGTCGTCACATCAATCGAATTTGAGCGTATTTTAAGTGCTTCAGGCCCATATGGCGGCGTTGTTCTAAGGCCATCTGATGGGAGAATACCGAGGAAAATCGCTTTTATCCAATGTGTTGGCTCTCGGGACGCTCAGATTGGAAACGAATATTGTTCGGCTGCATGCTGCATGTATGCAATAAAAGAGGCCATTATTGCTAAAGAGCATGTTCCAACAAAACTTGATTGCACAATATTTTACATGGACATACGTGCCTATGGAAAAGACTTCGAGAAATATTATAAGCGGGCCATGGAAGAATATGGGATAAGGTTCGTTAGGGCTAGGGTTGCAAGTATTGATGAGGATCCAGTTACAAGAAATCTTATAGTAAAGTACGTAGATAATGAGAAGCCCTGCGAAGAAGAGTTTGACATGATCATTTTATCTGTTGGAATGAGGCCGCCAAAGAATGCTGAGAAGCTGGCGAGGGCGGTGGGAATAGAATTAAATAAATATGGTTTCTGCCTTACTAACCCTCTCTCATCAATCGAAACAACCAAGCCAGGCGTGTTCGTCTGCGGGGCATTTGCTGGACCAAAGGATATCCCCGAAAGTGTAGCTCAGGCAAGCGGGGCTGCTGCCAAGGCAATGAGTATAATAGCTTCTGAGAGGGGGAAGCTCGTAGCCGTAAAAGAATATCCGCCAGAGAAAGATGTTTCTAAGGAGGAGCCGCGCATAGGCGTCTTCATCTGCCATTGTGGAATCAATATTGGCGGCTATGTTAATGTTCCAGAGGTTACAGAGTATGCTAAAACGCTTCCTAATGTTGTTTATGCCGAGCATAACCTCTATACATGCTCCGAAGATACTCAGAAAAGAATAAAGGAGAAGATTATTGAGCATAACCTAAACCGCGTCGTGGTGGCCAGCTGTACTCCTAGAACACATGAGCCATTATTTAGAGAGACTGTTCGCGAGGCTGGGTTAAACGAGTATCTCTTTGAGATGGCTAATATACGCGATCAATGTAGCTGGGTTCACATGCATGAGCCAAAGGCCGCGACCGAGAAGGCGAAAGACCTAGTTCGCTCAGCGGTTGCAAAGGCGAGGATGCTAAGACCGCTAAAGAAGCCTACGGTAAGTGTTATCCCCGTGGCGCTGGTTATTGGTGGAGGGGTCTCGGGGATGACGGCTGCTGTAGAGCTTGCTAAGCAGGGCTTTGAGGTACATCTTGTGGAGCGCGAGAAGGATCTGGGCGGAAACCTGAAGAGAATATATTATCTTCTTGAGGGAGAAGACCCGCAAAAATACATGAGAAACCTCATTGACGAGGTAAATAAGTATCCTAGCATTCACGTTTATCTTGGCGCTGAGGTTGTTGAGGTAAGCGGTTTTGTCGGCAACTTTAAGTCTAAGATACTTCATGGTGGCGGCATTAAAGAGATAGAACATGGAGTTATCATAGTTGCGACTGGCGCTACTGAATATAAGCCGAAGGAATACTTATATGGCGTTGATCCGAGGGTTATAACGCAGCGTGAATTAGAGGAGAAGATATATAGGGGGCTGTTTGATGCGAAGACCGTAGCAATGATCCAGTGCGTTGGCGCTAGGAATGAGGAGAACCCCAACTGCTCAAGGATATGCTGCAGTGAGGCTATAAAGAACGCCCTGAAGATAAAGGAGATAAGCCCTGAAACAGAAGTCTATATATTCTATAAAGATGTAAGAAGCTACGGCTTCAAAGAGGAATATTATCATGAGGCGTTGAAGAAGGGAATTGTCTTCATAAATTATGATGATGCTCGGAAGCCAACTGTGATGAGAGAAGGCGAGAGACTTAAGCTCATCTTTTGGGAGCCTGTGTTACAGCATGAGATTGAAATATATCCAGATTTAGTAGTATTAAGCGCCGCAGTTGTCCCCAACCCTGATAATAAGAAGGTGGCTGAGATGCTTAAGGTTCCGCTTACAAAGGATGGCTTCTTCCTAGAGGCTCACATGAAGCTCCGTCCGGTCGACTTCCAGACTGATGGCGTATTTCTCTGCGGCTTAGCCCATGGTCCAAAACCTATTGATGAGTCTGTGTCACAGGCTTGTGCTGCCGCAGCAAGAGCCGCGACTATTCTATCCAAAGAAGTTCTTGAGCTAGAGGGGATAATCGCAACCGTGAATGAAGACCTATGTGGCGGATGTAGGATTTGTGAGTCAGTATGCCCATTTGGTGCAATTGAAATGGTAGAAAAGGATGGAGGGCTTGTGGCCAAGGTGATTGAGGCTTTATGTAAGGGCTGCGGGACATGTGGCTCAGCCTGCCCAACAAAAGCTATCAGCCCTCAGCACTTCACAACAGAGCAGATTCTATCCCAGGTTAGAGCCATCTTAGCGGGGTGAGATTTTGTCTGAAGAAGATTTTGAACCTGTAATAGTCGGCTTCTTATGTAACTGGTGCTCTTATGCGGGAGCCGATCTAGCTGGTGTCAGCAGAATACAGTATCCGCCGAATATACGTGTGATACGCGTGATGTGTAGCGGTAGAGTTGACCCAGTATTTATCCTAGAGGCATTTAAGAGCGGCGCTGACGGAGTCCTTGTCGCTGGATGCCATTTACCATCAGATTGCCACTACCTGGCTGGAAACTTTAAGGCTCTTAGAAGGGTTATACTACTAAAAAGAGTTCTGAAGGAGTTTGGCATAGAGCCTGAGAGACTATGGTTAGAGTGGATTTCGGCATCCGAGGGGGACAAGTTTGCAAAAGTTGTAAGTGAAATGGTTAAGGAGATTAAGAAGCTCGGTCCAAATCCACTAAAAAGGTTAGGAGGTAAGTGATAATGGAGCAGCCAGCCCAAACAGTTAAAGCTGGAGAAATTAATTCAAAATTCAAGTATGAAATCTCGAAATTCCGTGGGGCTGAGAAGATTACGCTATGTTTTCAATGTGGGACATGCACAGCTGATTGCCCGGTCTCTAGGTTCAGCGAGTTTTACAGGCCAAAAAAGATAGCGCGCATGATTCAGCTTGGTCTTAAGGATAGAATTCTATCTGATAAACACATATGGCTCTGTACAACATGCTACACTTGCGTTGATCATTGTCCACAGGATGTAGAAATCGCGAATGTTATCCGAGCCCTGAGGAATATTTCTGTTCGGCATCTTAAGTCCCTACCGCTAGTTTATAAGGAGTTAGCTGAGAATCTGATGAAGACGGGTTTTGTATATGTTATTCCGGAGACGCGTATTAAAAAGAGGGAAGAGCTGGGCTTACCGCCATTACCTAAAACAAGCCCTGAAGAGATAACGAAAATTTTTGAGTTGACGGGTCTCCTGTCTCTCCTTGGGACTTCACAAACCTTTGAGAGGGTGGAATAGTATGGTTGGCGGGAAACCTAAATATTTAATATTTCTTGGATGCGTTATTCCATACAGGCTTTCGAGCTACGAGATATCTGCTAGAAAAGTTTTATCTGCGCTTGGCGTTGAGCTTGTTGAAATGCCCGAATACAACTGTTGTGGCTTCCCAATAGATCCTATAAATCATGATACAGCGATAGTGCTAGCTGCTAGAAATATATGTATAGCTGAAATGGAAGGGATGAATCTCTTAACTCTATGTAACGGGTGTTTTGGCTCTCTTCATAAAGTTAATAAAATGCTTAAGGAGGATAAGGAGGAGAGGGAAAGAGTGAACGAATATTTAAAGAACTTTGACATGGAATTTAAGGGTTCTATAGAAGTTAAACACCTCGTTCATGTCTTAGCCGAGGACATAGGTTTCGAGAAGATTAAAAATTCCATCAAGAAACCATTATCAACGCTTAGAGTGGCTCAGCACCCAGGCTGCCACATAATTAGACCTAGGAAACTCGTTGGAAAAGATGATCCTGAGAACCCAAGGCTCCTTAAGGATCTAATTAACCTTACAGGAGCTAAATGTGTGGATTATAGGGGTGAAAACGAGTGCTGTGGGAACCCAATAATAGGCGTAAATGAGAAGATTCCGTTCCAGATGGCGAAGGAAAAGCTCGACCACATTATATCCGCCAAAGCAGAAGCCCTTATAACGGTCTGCCCATTCTGCCACATAATGTTCGATCTTAATCAGCCAAGGATAGAAAAGCTATTTAATGTGAAAATAGGTATTCCAGTCCTGCATTATACGCAGCTACTTGGATTAGCCATGGGTTTCTTACCGCAAGAACTGGCTTTTGATGAATTGAGAGTTAAACCCACAATTTATTTAAAAAAGTTTTTAGATTATAATCCTACTTTAGAGGTTTAAAGGGGTGATTTTTTGGGAGAAGGGAAGATTAAGTTTGCGTTCTACTGGGCTGCGAGCTGTGGTGGCTGTGAGATAGCCGTGCTTGATATAGATGAAAAGATACTTGACGTTATCAAAGTTGCTGATATAGTCTTCTGGCCGGTTGCAATGGATATAAAATATAGGGATGTTGAGGGCATGCCTGATAAATATATTGACGTATGCTTCTTTAACGGAGGCATACGTAACAGCGAGCAAGAGCATATGGCAAAACTCTTGAGACAGAAGTCAAAGATCCTAGTAGCCTATGGATCATGCGCCCACCTCGGCGGCATCCCAGGGCTAGCTAATTTATATGACAGGGAGGAAATCTTCAGAAAAGTGTATTTCGAGACATTTTCAACGGTTAATCCAGAAGGCTTTACGCCAAAACCGAAAGTGCTTGTAAAGGAGGGTGAACTGGAAATCCCGGTGTTCTATGATACCGTGCACACTCTAAGCCAAATCGTTGATGTAGACTACTACGTTCCAGGATGTCCACCAGCGGTTGAACGAACAATATATGCTCTTGAAACAATAGCTAACGGAATTGTTAAGGGTGAGCTGCCGCCAAAGGGTTCAGTCCTCGCACCGCTAAAATCCGTCTGCGATGAATGCACAAAAAGGAAGGAGAATAAAAAGATATCCCGCATATACCGCATCTACGAGAAGATTGTAGATCCTGAAAGGTGTCTACTTGAGCAGGGGATCATATGTATGGGGCCGGCGACGAGAGGTGGCTGCGGCGCCAGATGTTTAAAGGCGGATATGGCATGCACTGGCTGTGGGGGCCCATGTCCAGAGTCTCCGGAGCAGGGCGCGGCCATGATAAGTGCATTAGCATCTATACTGGGTGTAGCCGAGGAGAAGGAAAAGTATACCGTTGAGGAGGTTGAGAGGATTGTGGATCAAATTGTTGACCCTCTTGGAACCTTTTATATGTATGCTTTACCAGCCTCAATCCTTAGGAGGAGGGTGATGCGAAAATGAAGGAAATAATTATTGATCCAATCACGAGACTCGAGGGGCATGGAAAAATAGTGATCTTTTTAAATGAGGCTGGTCTAGTTGATAACGCGTATCTACAGGTTCCAGAGCTACGTGGCTTTGAGAAGTTCTGTATTGGTAGAAAGGCTGAGGATATGCCGATTTTAACAAGCAGAATATGCGGTGTCTGCCCAGTAGCCCATCATATGGCCTCGACAAAAGCCTTAGACGCGGCATTTCATGTTGAGCCGCCTGAGCCAGCTAAAAAGCTTAGGGAACTAATGTATTGCGGCTACATTATTTACGATCACACGTTACACTTCTATTATCTCGGCGGGCCAGACTTCATAGTCGGCCCAAAGGCTCCTCGAGAAAAACGCAATATACTAGGTGTTATTGAGAAAATGGGTCTAGACGTAGGAAAGGAGGTTATAAGACATAGATCCTATGGTCAGAAAATCGTCGAAACCATTGGTGGAAAGGCAACTCACCCTGTCTCAGGATTGCCAGGAGGCCTATCAAAACCATTGAGTGAGGAGAAGAGAGAGGAAATTGAGAAGATGGTTGAATCCTCAGTCAAATTTGCACAGTTTACACTAGAAATATTCCATAAAATTATTTTAGAAAATACTGAGTATGTGGACCTAATAAAAAGTGACATTTATTCTCTGCGAACCTACTATATGGGTTTAGTTGACGATAAAAATAGATTAAACTTCTATGATGGGAAGATAAGAGTCGTGGATCCATCTGGAAATGAGTTTGCGAAGTTTGATGTAAAAAATTATCTGGAGCATATAGCTGAGCGCGTTGAGGAGTGGACTTATGTTAAACTCCCATACCTAAGGAAGGTTGGCTGGAAGGGCTTTGTGGATGGGGCTGAGAGCGGAATATATCGTGTTGGCCCCCTTGCCAGATTAAATGTTTCAGATGGGTTGTCAACACCGCTCGCCAATGAGGAATATAAGATTATGTATAAGACGCTGGGAGGAAGACTGGTGCACTCAACCTTAGCCTATCATTGGGCTAGACTCATTGAACTACTTTACGCTGCCGAGAGGGCCCTTGAGCTCGTGAGGGATCCTGAGATAACAAGTAAAAATATACGTAATATGCCAGGTGAGCCCGGTGAGGGTATAGGCGTAGTAGAGGCTGCTAGGGGAACCCTAATACACCATTATATCCTAGATGAGAAGGGGCTGGTTAAAGATGTTAACCTAGTTGTTGCGACAGTCAATAACGTTCCATCAATAAACATGTCAATACGCAATGCGGCTAAGGGTTTAATTCGTGGAGAACATGTTGAAGAAGGTTTACTTAATATGGTTGAGATGGCTTTCAGGGCCTATGATCCATGCTTCGGATGTGCGACTCACTTTGCCCTTGGGCAGATGCCCCTGACAATAGAAATTTATGATAGCAGAGGAAAAATCGTTAGAAAGATGCAGCGTTAGATCCTACTTCTCCTCTTTTTCTATGGAGACAAAAAATGCTGTAATGGAGAAATTGAAAGAGTGGCTTTCGGAAGCTAAAAGAGTGGTAATTATTGGTCTTGGAAACCCGATTCTTACGGACGATTCTGTTGGAATAAAGGTTATTCAAGATTTGCAGGGCAGGGTTCCAGAGAACGTCCTATTAATTGAATGTGAAACTACGCCGGAAAATTATCTGCAGGAGATAATAGATTTTAAGCCGACGCACATCCTGATAATCGACGCGGCCATGCTGAACCTAAACCCTGGGGAAATAGTTCTTCTGGGACCGGAAGATTTAAAGATAAATAGCGCATTCTCGACGCATTTTCTACCAATAAGACTCTTCTGCGAACATATTGCGAAGGCATCTAATGTAAAGATAAAGCTTCTTTTAATCCAGCCAAAAGAGATAAGCTTTGGAGAAGAATTATCTCCTGAAGTCACCTTATCAAAAGAGAAAATAGTAAAAATTTTACTTTCTCTTCTTTTAACATAAAGATCCGGCCGCTTTATTTAAAATTTTTGCGTATGGTTGCCATATGAAA
>JAGTQD010000029.1 GCA_018396405.1 Candidatus Bathyarchaeota archaeon | reverse complement strand
ATTAGTAGTATCATCAATAAGCTCGCCAAACTTCGAAAGACCAACCTTTAATAGGGCTGACTCATATGGATACAGTTTATAATAGTCGGTGTTGAGAACGCCGTTAATAGTCATATACCAATCTGTCGGGTCAGCAGCCGAGACTGGCTGAATAAGCAGCATTGGAGCAAACAGTGATAGCAGCATTATTGCCGCTATAGACAATACTATTAACTTCTTAATTTTATCCATAGGCATCTTCCCCGTACAGTACACATTTATGATCATAATCCGCTTATAAATTTTTTGTTAACATATGAGGGCTATCTGTTATCGTAAGAGAAAAGCCTGTAAACCGCCCTAAAAGGTTAAAGTTAAGGGAGATGCATATATTGTTAAAGTATAAAAATTAACAAGATCCCAGCAATAACCAAAATATCTTGGCAGAGAAAACAGTAAAAATATAAGAAGTCTTAAATCAAACAGGGGAAATAAATTTAAAGGATATCCTAACACGACGACGGGGCTGTTACCTTGAGCCTGCAAATAATATGTGACATAATAACATCGCTCGAAGGATCCGTCAGACCAGCCATATATTTAGCTGAGGACCTAATTAAGATGGGATATGACATAACAATAATATCACCACTAATCTCGCCGGAAGCAGAAGAAGAAATAAATAAAAGTGGAATAAAAACAATAAATCTAAACATAAGGCACTTCTCAAGCATATCTAACCCCTCAATCCTATGGCTTGAAACATGGGCATACGAAGCCATCTTTAGAGCCAACTCAAAACGCATCAAAAAGAACACACAAGCAATAATCAACTTCTCGCACGTAATCTTCGCACCAGCAACATTCTGGTACCTACAAGGGCCGCCGTCAACAGCACTAAACGATATCTCCAGTCAACTCCCAAGGAGACTCAGACTGGCATATTACGTCACGAAGCCGCTAATAGAACACCTTGACAGGAAAATTATAGAGCGAGCAAAAAAACTAACAACATGGTTCATAGCAAATTCAAAGTTCTGCGCCAGCATGTACACGAAATATGGAATAAAAGTACACGACATAATATACCCGCCATTAGACAGAAAAACATTCCATCCGACAACAAAAAGACCGACAGAAGATTACGTCCTAACATACTTCGGAAAAGAAACAAAATTCACAGTAATAAAAAAGATAGCGGATATGGGAGTAAAAATCAAGGCATTCGGATCAAAAACCTCAATAATAGATAAGAGCCTACTAAAAAACCCAAACATAGAGTTCCTAGGAAGAATACCAACAGCAGAGCTAGTCGACATGTATTCAAACGCCCTATACACGCTATTCCCATTCACACACGAACCATTCGGCTACATACCACTCGAAAGCATGGCATGTGGAACACCAACACTAACATACAATATGCAGGGGCCTGGAGAATACATAATTGACGACGAAAATGGATGGCTCGCAAAAGACGACGAAAGTCTCGTGCAGAAAGCCATAGAACTCTGGAGAAACGGCTACCCAAAAGAGATCAGAGAACGATGTGTCGAAAACGCCAAGAAATTCGATAGAGAAATTTACTCCAAGAAGTGGCTAAGTCTATTAAAACCACCTATCACAATATAATATCTGCGCTAGCCCCAGCATCTCAACACATATTCCAAAATTCTTACCCAAGCCTGGCAACACAAAACCAAAAAGGGCAAAACATTCTCACAAAAGCTTAATATCAACATTCTTTTAATAGTCTAGTATACGAGCCTGAGAGAAATGAAAATACTCCATTTGATCAGCGAGAAGCCACCAATAAAAAGTGGCTTCTCAAGAACAGTAGAAAGATTAACTCAAGAACTCACAAAAATGGGACATGAAGTTAAAGTTTTATCAGCTAGTGACTGTAAGACAAAGATGATCGGCGAACTCAAAATAATCTTAAGCACAGATAGAATAGCTAAAGAACTCAAAAAGGACTACGACATAATAAACGTGCATGGACATACGCCGACATTCTCCGATAGACTTCTCATTAAATCCAAGCTCCTAGGAAAGAAAACGGTCTACACGCTACACTGCTTAATAGACTACCCCCTCAAGCCGATAACAGCTGTATATAATTTCCTCTTAAACAGAACACTACTAAAATATGCGGACGCTGTCATCGTGACGTCAAAATCATATTACGACATGCTACCAAACAATATAAGGAAATATATTGTGCCATGGGGGGTAGACCGCGAAAAACTCATGGGGCCAAGGATACCGCACAACGACTACAGAGTGCTTTTCGTTGGGCAAATGAGACCATATAAAGGACTAAAAATCCTCCTAAAAGCCGTAAAGGGGATAAATAACCTAACACTCAACATAGTTGGCGATGGCCCCGATAGACACAAATATGAAAAATACGCAAAAAAGCTCGGACTAAAGAAAGCATATTTCCATGGATTCATATCAGACGAAAACCTAAGAAAATACTATCTCAGCAGCGACGTCCTAGTCCTACCAAGCATAAGTAGAAACGAAGCCTTTGGGCTAGTAACGCTGGAGGCAGCGGCAGCCGGATGCGCGGTAATAGCATCTGATCTACCGGGGGTAAGGGACATAGTCAAGGAATTTGGCATACTCATTAAACCCGGAGACATAAAAAGTCTTAGGGAGACCTTACTATTACTTGAAGATGAAAACATTAGACGAAGATATGTTGAGCGGGGTCTCAAAAACATTGCAAAATATGAGTGGCGTAGGGTCGCAAGAGAATATGATAAAATCTATAAAGAACTAGCGGATAAATGTTGATGTCATATGATGGAAGAAAATAATTTCTGGGGAGAAAAAATTGAAAAACTTCTCAGAAAAACCATGTTAAAACTCAAGTTTTCAGAGTGGCTAATTATAGCAATGACCATTATTTACTCAGTAGTCTTCTCTTACTACACTATAATGAGACATTACTCTTTTAGGAGCAACGCATGGGACCTCGGTATACTCGTTCAATCCATTGCTAGTGCAGCCCAAGGGAGACTCTTTACAAATAATGTAGAATTATACTATTCGCCTACCGGCAGCTACTTCGGAGTACATTTCGCCCCAATCTTGTTTTTAACAATACCATTTTTTTATCTTATACCGAAGGTTGAAACCATACTTGTATTGCAATCCATAGTATTAGCGCTGGGAGCCATACCAATCTACTTGCTCTCAGACTTCTATTTCAATAATAAATTTGCCGCCCTAATGATAGCTGTGACTTATCTTTTAAATCCACACCTTCAAGGAATAAATTGGTACGACTTTCATACCCAAGCATTCTTTCCTTTAATGATAATATCTGCTATTTATTTCTTTAAGAGAAAAAAATATTGGATGTTTTTTCTTTTCATCGTACTGTCTCTGTCCACAATGGAGCAATCGGTGCCATTGGTAGCACTGCTCATTCCACAATGTATGGTAGATACAATCATTGAATATAAAAAGTCTAATTCAAAGAGGAAATGGATTCATATATTTGCACTCCTATCCCTCTTTACTATAATTGCAACTTGGATGCTAATTTCCACCTACGTAAAAAATACTATTAATCCTAATCCTCCAATGGAGCTTAAAGCAGTAGGCAATTACAGAATATTAGGTATAGAAGACCCAGTAGAAATACCATTAAGAGCGCTACTTTATCCAGATCTAGCTTTAAAAGCATTAAGATTTGACTTACCATACAAAATATTATATATTGTATCAATTTTTGCCCCGAACTGCTTCATCTCATTATTATCCCCACTAACTCTATTGCCTGCATTCCTCTGGATATTCATGGCCTCGCTTAGCAACTGGCCACCATATTATCAGTTGGGATATCAGTATTCTGCTTTCACAGTTCCATTTGTAACGATGGCGACAATAGAATCCTTAAAGAAAATAATAAGAAATAGAAATAATGAAAATAATAAAGAAAAACTCCTCTTAAAGATGACCGCCCTCCTATTGATTGTAGGAACATTACTATCGCTATGTACTTCACCCTTATCTTTCATATATGAGCCAGGCTGCTACACGTATTTCAGAGATTACGGTGTTTCCATGCCTTCTCTGCTTGAAAAAAAAGTCTTAGAGCTTCTAAGTGAAATACCTATGAATGCAACGATTCTAACAACCCCCACTATCTTTCCACACATATCTACTAATATAGGAGCCTATGTGATACCTCCGCTTGACGCTATATCCAAAAGGCTATTTGAAAGCCACATAAAATATCTTAAGAAAATAGAATTTGATTATATACTAATCTCATATTTTTGGGATAAAAATGAGGCAGAGTTTATTTACCGAAACTTTTTAGCTAATAATAGCAAATATGGGCTATTTGTGAAAGCTCCTGGATTAGAACTTTATAAAAGACACTATAATAGAGAGCCGTTAAAGATAACTATAAGGCTTACTCACCGCGAACTCTTTAAAGCCGAGTCTTCTGTAGTAGTAGAAGATCCCTCCTCTACAAGTGGAACGGTAATATTGTTAAGAGCTTCTAAAGAAGCAGGAAGATACGCGTGGTATGGACCCTACATCACATTGTCTCCAGGAACATATACCGTTAGATTCAGGATAAAAGTAGATAGCTTGCCTAGCGGAAAGATACTAAAGCTAGATGTATGGTCGAATTCATTGAAAACTGAGATAGTGTCCGTCGACTTGTACGGAGACTATTTCATCAGACCGCTTATTTGGCATATATTTACACTAACTTTCTCTCTCAGTGAAAGATTAAGTGAAATTGAATTTAGAGGATTAGAAGTAACCAGTAACGTCAGCGTATTTTTAGATTACGTAGAGATCGAGCCCCACTAAGAGTTAAATAGGATAAGGCATAAATCACCTTTTATACCAAGAGAAGAAGGAGAACACACGCATGCAATTAATGCCCATCATTCATAAAAAAGCATTATTACTGCTGCTCTTAATGCTCACAATTTTCTGGGGCATCTCTACCTATTCCTATTTATCACGTTATTATCAGGAAAGAGATATCTGTGTAGGTATCTTTTATTATGCATGGTACGGTGAGAAGAGACATTGGAATGATTGCGAGGACAACGCAGTTATAGATCAGCCATATACAAGGTATTATCAAGGCTACTACTCTTCTCTTAACGAAACTGTAGTATACAGTCAACTGAAACTCATAGAAATGGCGAATATTGACTTTCTATTGGTCTCATGGTTTTATCCCGGATCTTATGAGGACCAGGCAACTAAATTATTATTTGAGGTTACAAGAAAAAATAATTTAAACGTAAAAATAGCCTTGATGATAGAGCCAATAGATGACTATGATGTTAACGCAACAAAGCTAGAGCAAATTAAAACATATATTATGGAGAACTATGTAAAACCATATAAACAGCATTATTTCCATTGGGAGGGAAAGCCTCTACTTGCATTTTTTGTTCCTTTAAATCCCACAAGAAATGATCCAGAGTATTCTTTCAAAGTGATAGGAGAACAACCATATGCTGATTGGCCTTACTGGTCTGTTCCGCCCAAAATAACAGAGGATGGAGTGACATCAGTATTACCAAGATATGACGATTCACGTTTACCTAGAGAGAGAAAAATTGTTATAGATGAAACTTATAGGGAGGAGCTTTACAATGAGCAATGGAGATTTATACTCAATAACAAAGATAAGCTTAAACTGGTCTTAATTGCGACTTGGAATGAATATCATGAAAGAACCATGATAGAACCTCATATCGATGCTACTGCGGATCCTGAATTTTACTTTCCAGACTATCTTTATCAGAAAACATGTGAATACGTTAAACTTTTGAAAGAGAAGCCTTTCCCAACGGTTCAATTTTACTCTTTACCATCATTGATTCTATTAATGTTCATTTTGTATAAAAGTTTTCAAATAATAATGCACGGCAACGGTAATAGCGGCAATAAACAAGTGATCCAGCAAATGATTAGCATAGGACTTATTTCACGCTTCCTCTTAATTTTTATAGCTTTTCTCTCAAATACGATCTTCGGGTTAAGAACACCATTTGAGGGAGAAAATCTCCCAGACTATAACATCCCCCTACTTAACTTGTTTGCAAGATGGGATAGCGGCTACTACATAAATATAGCACGTAACGGTTATACAGTATTGAGTCAATGGGCATTTAGACCGTTGTTCCCCTTAATGCTAAAGTCAATAAACTTTTTATTCACAGCGCAAGATCTTCCTACACCCATAAATCTCATTATAATTGGCTTCTTTATGAATAATGTGTTGTACATAATTTCTCTACTGCTATTCTATAGGTTATCTCTAAAGATTTCGCCTGAAGAAGCGTTTATATTCACACTAATATTTGCAATTTACCCAACCTCATTTATATTTAGCGCCGTCTATCCTGAATCACTATTCATGACCCTGCTACTGCTCAGCTACTACCACTTAGAGGAGGGAAAAATATTGTTTTCATCAATCTTTATGTTTCTTGCGGGATTATGTAGACCTGAGGGATTTACTGCCTCTCTGATATACTTGATTAAAGGAGTCCATAAAATAGAGAAAAGAAAGATATATGGAATTGCTTTTTCCATATCTTTATCCTCATTACCCATCTTCTTAATTTATAGCTTGATAAAAACTGGAAGTATATTCACGCCATTTGAGGCAGAAGCATTATGGGCAAGAACAGGAATCATAGAGATGATTCTAAGAATTGGAAAACTACAGCTTAACGTTAATCCTGGATTAAGTTTACCCTACTTAATTTTAAATTTGCCATTGTTTTCAATGATAATAACATTTCTTTTATACTATTATATCTCTATGGGGTCAGGGTTATACTTCTCGGAAGATTTTTATAGAAAAATTTTTCCATATATTTTCCATGCAACTTTATATATAGTATTCATAAGTTTTTTCGTCGACTACATATCGATAGCCAGATTATCGCTATTTGCTTTTCCAATAATATGGATCATCGCCCATAAGTCGTCCAAAAACAAGACTCTGTTATATAATATTATTATAATAAATATTGTCCTGTTAACGTTTTATACAGCGCTTCACGTTAATTGGTACCATGTTACTTAAACCTTAAAAATCCTTAACCTATTGCTTTCGCAGAGCCGTTAATCATAAATAATATTTATTTTAAGCCACAATATTGTTCTCTGAAACTCTTGGTCTCTTCAATTACCAGTATTGTTGATTGTAGGTTTATGCTGAACCTTTTTAACTTTTTAAACTATTCTTATGTTGTAGCGATATAGTATGAAAGTAAGCATAATAGTCCCAACATATAATGAGAGGGAAAATTTAGAGATCTTGGTGAAGAGAATATCCAGTTCACTAAGAGGTGAGGAATACGAGGTCATAGTTGTAGATGACAATTCTCCGGACGGGACCTGGAAATTAGCTCAAGAGTTATCCCGATTTTACCCAATTAAGCTAATCAGGAGGGAGGAGAGGAAAGGATTGGCTTCAGCCGTAATTGATGGCTTCTCTCACGCCACTGGCAACTGTCTTGTAGTGATGGATGCGGACTTACAGCATCCACCAGAAGTCATCCCAAGGCTCATTGAGGCTGTTGAGGGCGGAGCGGATTTGGCAATTGCTTCTAGATACATTAAGGGCGGAGGGGTGAGGGGCTGGCCGTTCTTCCGCAGGCTCATTTCGAGGGGGGCTACATGGCTGGCCAGGCTCTTTTTAACGAGTGTTAAGGATCCAATGTCAGGGTTCTTCGCACTAAGGAAGGAGGTAATTGAAGGCGCAGATTTAAGACCGAAGGGGTATAAGATATTACTTGAAGTATTAGTTAAAGGCAGATACTCTCGTGTTGTCGAGATTCCATATATTTTTGAGCCTAGGAAGATTGGTCGAAGCAAGCTGAAGGGGAAACATTATGTGGAGTATCTTGAGCATTTGATCTCCCTTATGCGATATAAGGGAAAACCTCAAAGGCTACTTAAGTTCGCGGTAGTAGGCGCGTTTGGAGTCCTAGTAAATGAGGGTTTACTCTTTGTATTATCGGAACTTATGGGCACTCATTATCTCTTGTCAGCCTTCCTCAGCATTGAATGCTCAATCCTATCGAACTTTATTTTAAATGATTTATGGACGTTTAAAGATCGAGGGCATCCTGGGATTAGAAGTTTTTTAAAGAGGGCAATTAAGTCGAACATTGGATTTGGAGCTGGAGTTTTTATAAATCTCCTTGTTTTGTTCATGCTAACAGAACTTATGGGGCTTCATTACTTAATCTCAAATCTGCTTGGAATTGCCGCGGCCTTTATCTGGAACTTCTTAATTGGTGTAAGATGGATATGGAGAAAAAATAACTATAAGCACTAATGAGATAGTAAACTCATTAATAGGCAGGAGGGTGAACATTCAGAAGCTGATTAAGTAATCTATTGTTGTCAAGAAACGATGTTACCGTTAGTGTGCATGACCGCCAATAGAGTGGTGCATGTGGCTAAGAGAATAAATAGAAATAGGGTTACCATGTAGTACCAAGATAATTTTAGCGCTTTCTCCACGTAGATTTCATAATATACTGTTTCACTATCTTCTGTTAAAAGTACTATCACCTCATCGTTTATAGATAATTTCTTTAGTAGGAAAATTGCTGTTTCACCATTCTTGATCGCTATAGAAAGAGCCACTAATGATATAATATCACCCTTAAGATTTGCATAACCATTTATATCACATGTCTCAGGCGTTAATGTGAAGTTTTCCTCTTTCATCCTGAACGTGTAGAGCCACTCATCAGTTTCGTCAAACACGTCTAGCATCATTGTGGGAGTGGCGTTGTCCGACACATCCACCTTATACTCCACGTTTACCCTAAAGCTATCTCCAACATAATATTCACATGGATACGCTATTCTGAAGAGGCTATCTTTTCCATCCAGCCCTTTATCAGTGAGGTTAATTTTCAGCGTTGCTCCATCGCCCTCAATAGAGACTTCTAAATCGTTATCAAATCCATCCGTGACCCTAAAAGGTATCTTTGAGTGAGCCATCTTTAAGAACAATGTATGCTGCTCCACCGTAGCCCTAAAGAACAACATTGTTTCATTAAATGAGCCCCTCAAATTATATTGATTTCTTATCCCGCGCTCAATAACCACGCTGGGAGAAACATAAGTCTCTATCCAAATATTTGTGTACAATTTTATCATGACTTTGTCGCCCCCTTCAAGGCCGCTCAACGTTATGTTTTCCCACCCATTCACCGTGAGATTTATGTTTCCGGAAATCGACTTAAAGAAGCCTTCCTGCTTTAAATAATTATTTACTTGTATAAAGAGAGAGCAGCTTAAGAAGATCGTAAGTATAGTTAACACCAAGACGCGCCTATCGCCTAAAATACGCTTAATAGTAATTAAAGCCTCCATGATAATGGTAGGAGCCTCTCTCAGGCCTGAAAAACGATTCTTCAGAGAGGAGATGAGCATATAAGTGAAAACAATTGTTCTTATTAAAATTGAGGATACGAGCAGGGGCGCGTGCATATCTCTCAGGTTTATCTGCGGGATGTACGTCCAGGAAAGTATCTGCATTATGTGGCTTATTTCTAGTGGGATCAGCGGTACTAGAGAGGTGCTTGCCAGAAGAAGGTAGAAAGATGTTGAGACAGCGAACTGTGTACTATAGCCCTTAAAGAAAAGCATGTATGCCAAGTAGATGAGACCGCACATTTTCATCGCTTCCTCGGGGCGTTTTGCATAGGCTAAAGAGAGCATGACTATAACGAGAACTTGGCTTAAAGTTAGGAGGTTTGGAAGCCAATCATACCTCCATAGATAGAAGGCATGGTCATAGCGATTAGGAGTATAAATATTCGCTAGGTTCCCATGGTAGAAGAATTTGTCGAAGTATGGGTGGAGAAAGCCGCCATGGCTATAGTATCCGTCAATAAGCGCCCAAATGGTCTCCCAGGGACCCCTAGAGCCATGATGGGTGAAAGTAGATATATATGCTAATGGGTTTAATGCCAGAAAAGGTAAGCTCACAAAGAGAAGGGTAAGGATGAATATACCTATGCTTTCAATTTTAGCACTAATGTTCTCAAATCTAATTAATGTAGGCAACATCAAGAGCGCTGGGAAGCCTTTACTGAGCGTTGCTAAACCTATCAGAAAACCGCAGATCTTAGGTCTTCCTTTACTCATCATATATATTGCTGACGCTGCGAATAAGAGGGCGATCACATCATTTGAATAAGTGTTAGATATTATTACCGACGGGAGCACACTATAAGCCAGCACGTATTTTAAGGCTTTTCTCTCGCCAACCTCCTCCCTTAAAAGAGCATAGAAGATCACTAGGACGAATATAAGAACCAAACCATTGAGGAACCTAAAGTAATAGTTGAAGGCACAGGGATTCTTATTTGATAGCCAGTATAAAGGCATGTAAACTAGGAAGCCTATGGGAGGATAACCCTCTCTAACATCTTTATAGGGGAAAATCTTTTGTTCATCCAAGTATTTGTAAAAGCTGTACCATTCATTATCTAAACCCGCTGAAAAAGCGTAAATTGTTAAGATCGCTACAAGATATATTACAAAGAAAATAAAACTTTTCTTTTTCAAAACTTTTAGAGAATAGATTTTCATCAAACGGTTAGATAAATTCATTGCTTTAGAGACCATGTTATGTCACTATGCTATATTCAACTATTTCCTCAATCCTCATTCCAATTTTTAAATCCTCAGAGAAGGCTAAGCCAACCAGCCTTATAACTATCTTATCCTTCATAAGGTTCTTTGGTATTAGCTCCGTTTCAACAGTCCCATTTACGTTAATTATCCCGCCAGATCGATAATATGTTGTCCCGCTGTCCCAGTACCATCCGTATGGTATCCAGTCCGAGTCCCAAACGGCGTGAACCATAAGCATTAATATGTCATGCGCTATTTCTTCGGGTTTAAGCCAGTCCTCTTCATCCCCAAGAGAAAGCCATCCACCCCTGCCAACCCTTATAAATACTGGTAGTGTTAAGTTCAAAACTATATTTTCCGCTGTAATCTTATAGTCCCCGTAACCATAATAATTTAAGCCATAGTTTTCCAGCGAGTTTTTATTGAATGCCATCTTTGATTCCCTATAATTCAGCCCTAAAGTCCCAGTTATTCTAGTGGGGCTATAATCCCCTATAAACATGCTACCCCCTAAAATACTCTCTATGCCGTTCGCATCAGTTAACATTATATGGGCGTCCAGAAGATTAAAGGAATCTTTAGCGTATCTATATGAGCCATCTTTGTAAATTATCCTCTTGTACGGTTCCACTGACCCCACTGTCACTAGAATTAAACCGCCCTCTCTCATCCAATCGTAGAGCAATGATTTTCCATATTTAGAATCATCCCTTATTAAGCCATCCCCGTCAGGATCTATTAATGGTGCTGGCAGAACGTTTTCAACTTTTCTCCCAGAGAAGTCCTTTAAAGGATTAACCACGATTAATATACATTCAGGTTTATTCCTCGCCAGCTCCTCAAGTAGGGAGTAATTTACTTTAACCACTGAAAAGTTGTAGGAGACAAGTAAATCAATTATTGCCCTAGCCCTCTTCAAGCTTTCATTTAGCATATATCGCTCATCGAAAAACACATATATTATCTTGCTAGTCTGATTGAAGGACAAATATGTAAAAAGGAGAGCTTGAAATGAATCTACTCCCTTACCCTCAGCGGAAAACCCCACCCTAACTCTCAAGCTATTTCTGTCTTCTATTACGCTCACATTATTAACTTTCATAAAGATGAATGTTTTTTCTTCCGGCGCCTTAACTCTGAACTCTACCACCTGATCATCGGTCGTAACTATTTTTATGACATAGGTTTCACGCATAACCCACGCATATCTCAAAATAATCCTGCTCTCTTCACCCCTAAAAATCACTTTTTTATCCGTTTGCCATTCATGAACCCTAACATCATTTATAAAAACCTGTTTAATTTCCGCAGAACCCTCTTTAACTTTAACCGTTAACGCTATACTTCTATACGCATCACCCATGTTGAATATAACTTCTTTTAACTCCAAGCGAGTTGCAGGTGAAATAAAAAAGCTACTATTGATCAAATATATTGCTAAGCCCGAGAAAAAGAGAATTAAAATTGTAAACATGACAATTAAATCGGAAACCTTTATGTTCACTTTTATGCGCATAGTATTATTTAGTGCTTAATTCAATAAGTACTTTATGGCGTCTCGCCATAAACATTGGGCTGAGGATTATATGGCAGATATAATTATCGCTCATCCCTCGCTCAATAGGGGAGGAGGAGCTGAAAAAGTCTGCTTGGCGTTAACAAAAACCCTAGTTGATGCAGGCTACAGTATTAGATTAGCCACGTTGGAGAGAACCGATTGGAAAATGCTTGAAAAAAGGTTTGGTGAAATTACAAGGCCAAATAGTGAGACTTATTTCACGAACAGTATTTCTAATCTCAGTATGTTGCCACAGGCAGCGGTCACAGTATCCCTTTTCTCACTAATGCTTCTACATTTAAAGCGTAAAGGAGGGACCTTAATTAATACATATGGGGACTTAATAGAGGGATTGGCTGATTTAGCCTACGTTAACGCTATACCCATAAAGTTATCCCATAGAGTCAGCTCTGGTCTCTCCCACTCTTTCATCTGGAGAGCCAGCGCATGCATTTATAATGAGCTCTCAGCAATTGGCCCCCCTCATAGAAGCTTGCTTATATCTAACTCTAAATTTATTCAGTATATTCTGCTAAAAATCTTGGGACGCAACTCTATCATCATTCATCCACCGGTGGACGTCGACGTATTCATGAAGAGGTCGCAGAGCAGAAAAAAGCGCGAAAATTTAGTAATAACGGTTTCCCGCCTAAGACCCGGAAAAGGACTGAGTATCATACCTAAAGTAGCTAATTTAGCTAAGGAGATAGAGTTCATTCTCCTAGGCATAGCCGATCGAGCGTCAAAGACTACATTGAAAGAGATAAACACTCTCATTAAACATTTTAAGATTGATGATAGGGTTAAAATATTATTAAACCAAGAATTCAATGATTACGTTGATATATTGTCATCAGCAACCTTATATCTTCATACTCAAACTTCTGAGGCGTTCGGCATTAGTGTTGTTGAAGCCATGGCAGCTGGTTGCATTCCACTCGTCCCAAGAAGCGGCGGCCCATGGGTTGACATCTTAAGCTGCACGCAAGGTCTTTATGGTTTCTCATACCATAATGAAGTAGAAGCCGCCACCATTATTAATATGCTCTTAAACAACAAGTCTCTTAGAAGAGAAGCTATGGAAAAAGTACGCTTACGCGCTTTAAACTTCAATAGATCTGTTTTTGAAAGAAAAATTTTAAATGTAATTGATAAGCTTTGTGAGAAAACTCGGCTCCCATTAAAAATGTGGAGCGATAAAGAAAGATGAAAGTCTATTTGTGAGACCTTAAACTGTTTGGCATAATTACCTTTCTTGAACTTGTACTGACCTTTTCATCCTTCCGGGTTAGCTAAATATATCAGTCTCGACTTCCATGTAGGGTCGGGGCCCATTATATCCATAATTTTCTTGACAGCTTCGCTATAGCTTAAACCCTCGGTGTAAACCAAGTTGAGTAGTGTTAGCGTGACTTCATCTGTGTATTCTAGACTTACGTAACCATCCCAGGCTACTATAGCTTTTACACCCCTTTCAAAAAGCCTTTTTATGGCGTGGTCTGAGCCTGTACCGTTGCATCCCATCAATATTATAGTTGACCCCTTAAGTCCGTCCTCCCTTCCCAGAAGATCGGCGCGTAGGGCAAAGTAGGGTCCCTCGCTACTATCAAAAGTATAAGCTTCTTTATATGCCCCATGGGACTGCTCATAAGTGTACCGATCCCTATTATAGGCTTCTGCGCTAAAGAGATATAGGAAACCATACTTGACTTCGATGGCACTATGAACCCTCAATATTATTAAGCCGTATCCTTCTAAATCATCGAGGAGCTTAATGGTGACTTGGCTTCCATTATAAACGTCAACCTTTAAGCCTGAACCAACTAGTATTTCACGCGCCCTCCCTAAGAAGGTTGGATTAGGTTTTGTGAAACCAATTCCATCAATAATGATAGCCCTCGAAAAATCTATACTAACCTTATTGGCCGACTTTGTCAGCAAATAAGGCTGCAGAATCAAAAAATAGTATGCAAGACAGGTTACAAAAAACGTGAAGAAAATCACTATGAAAAGACTTCTTAATCTGTATCTTTGACCTTTTCTCTTTCTAGCTTTCAAGAATCCTCACATTACAATACTACTTATTAAAAAATAATTTCTTATTTTTCCTCAACACCATTATTCTCTTTCCTCAAGGATGAATCTAGAATATCTGGAGAAAAATTTGAATGCCCTTATAATGAATGCTATTTTTCCATTCTTCTTCTCCATCTTCAGTATTACGTCTGTTTGGGGGTCAATTATTAGGGTCATATCATCTAAAGATGTTTTCACGACTGCGTGGCCGAAGCCGCGGATTGGCATCTCATACCAGCGCGTTTCTGTTCCCCACGGATAATATTTTACAACTTTAATGGAGGTAATGGTGTTTTCATAGGCAGAAATCTCCTTAACGTATTCTCTCGGCATCCTGTTTCTTAGTAGCCATGCTGTGAACCAATGCCTAAAGCAGTGGGGCCCGAAGTGGTCTTCTAGGCGCGGCGAATCCGGATTCATTAGCATCCCTCTCCTTAAAGAAAAGCCTTGTCTCCCCCATTGTCTGAACATTAAGTGGTCTCACCTTAACTATTACTGGAAAGTTCTTCACCACGTCGCCCAGCACTAAGCAATAGTGTGGCGGCAAGTCTCTAACTATCGAAACCAGTGTTTCTGCATCAACCTTAGCGGCTCTAGAAATGAATTCCAGATCATGCTCGTTCACGAAGTT